>NZ_JBSFBL010000002.1:0-286935 GCF_053592935.1 Kribbella sp. NPDC002412 | reverse complement strand
CGGAGGATCTCGGCGACTGACACCATCCGGAGATGCTGCCTGATCCTGTGCCGACGCTGCGGTGGGTTGTCCACAGGGCCCGAAGGACAGGAGGTGTGGGCCAGCACCTCCCCGGCCGGACGAGCATGCCGGTGGAGCGGTGACAGTCGTGGGCCTGACCTCCTGTCCTTCGGTCCTGGCGTCCGTCAGGGACAATGGGTGGCGATGACGCTGACCGAGAACGTTCCTGCGGTGACCGATGCCGATGCCCTGTACGACGCCTTTGCCAGTTGGGTGGGGGAGCAGGGGATCTCGTTGTACCCGGCGCAGGAGGAGGCGCTGATCGAGGTGATGACGGGGTCGAACGTGATCCTGTCGACGCCGACCGGGTCGGGGAAGAGCCTGGTCGCCACCGGGTCGCACTTCGCCGCGCTGGCGAACGGGCGCCGGACCTTCTACACCGCGCCGATCAAGGCGCTGGTGTCGGAGAAGTTCTTCGCGCTGTGCGACGTCTTCGGGGCCGACAAGGTCGGCATGCTGACCGGCGACGCGTCGGTGAACGCCGGCGCCCCGATCATCTGCTGCACCGCCGAGGTGCTCGCCAACGTCGCGCTGCGCGAGGGCGCCGACGCCGACGTCGGCCAGGTCGTGATGGACGAGTTCCACTTCTACTCCGAGCCGGACCGCGGCTGGGCCTGGCAGGTGCCGCTGCTGGAGCTGCCGAACGCGCAGTTCATCCTGATGTCGGCCACCCTCGGCGACGTCGAGCGCTTCAAGATCGACCTGTCACGACGGACCGGCCGCCCGACCGCGATCGTGTCGAGCGCCGAGCGCCCGGTGCCGCTGATCTACAAGTACGTCACCACCGCGCTGCACGAGACGCTCGAGGAGCTGCTCACCACCCACCAGGCGCCGGTGTACGTCGTCCACTTCACCCAGGCGGCCGCCCTCGAACGCGCCCAGGCGCTGACCAGCATCAACGTCTCCTCGAAGGAGGAGAAGGAGAAGATCAACGAGCTGATCGGGAACTTCCGGTTCAGCAAGGGCTTCGGCCGGACCCTGCAGCGGCTGGTGAAGCACGGGATCGGCGTCCACCACGCCGGCATGCTGCCGAAGTACCGCCGGCTGGTCGAGCAGCTCGCCCAGGCCGGCCTGCTCAAGGTCATCTGCGGCACCGACACCCTCGGCGTCGGCATCAACGTCCCGATCCGGACCGTCGTACTCACCGCCCTCAGCAAGTACGACGGACGCCGGCAACGGATCCTGAAGGCGCGGGAGTTCCACCAGATCGCGGGTCGGGCCGGACGAGCCGGCTACGACACCTCGGGAACGGTCGTCGTGCAGGCGCCGGACCACGTGGTCGAGAACGTGAAGGCCCTGGCAAAGGCCGGCGACGACCCGAAGAAGCAGCGCAAGGTGCAGCGGAAGAAGCCGCCGGAGGGCTTCGTCACCTGGGGCGAGGACACCTTCGACCGGCTGGTCGCGGCCGAGCCGGAGGCGCTGCAGTCGCGGATGCGGGTCAGCCACGCGATGCTGCTGAACGTGATCGCCCGCGACGGCGACGCGTTCGCGAGCATGCGGCGCCTGCTGCGCGACAACCACGAGGACGCCAGGACACAGGTCCGGCTGATCCGCCGGGCGATCCAGATCTACCGGACCCTGCTGACCGCGGGCGTGGTCGAGCGGCTCGACGAACCGGACGAGTACGGCCGGACGCTGCGGCTGACCGTGGACCTGCAGAAGGACTTCAGCCTCAACCAGCCGTTGTCGACGTTCGCGCTGGCCGCCCTCGACCTGCTCGACCCCGAGAGCCCGGAGTACGCGCTCGACGTGGTCTCGATCATCGAGGCAACCCTCGAGGACCCGCGCGCGGTGCTTTGGGCGCAGGAGCACCACGCCAGGGGCGAAGCGGTCAACGCGATGAAGGCCGAGGGGATCGAGTACGAAGAGCGGATGGAACTGCTCGAGGACGTCACCTGGCCGAAGCCGCTCAACGAGTTGCTCGAGGCAACGTTCGAGATGTACCGGCAGACGCACCCGTGGATCGCCGACACCGGGCTGTCGCCGAAGTCGGTGGTCCGGGACATGTTCGAGCGGGCGATGACGTTCGGCGAGTTCATCGGGTACTACGGGCTCGCGCGGTCCGAGGGGATCGTCCTGCGCTACCTCAGCGACGCCTACAAGGCGCTCCGGCAGACGGTCCCGCCGGACAAGGTGAACGACGACCTCACCGACATCGTCGAGTGGCTCGGCGAGGTGGTCCGGCAGACCGACTCCAGCCTGCTTGACGAGTGGGAGGAGCTGACCAACCCGGTGGGCGAGGAGGTCGCCGAGCCGACTCCGGCCGGGCCGCGCCGGATCACCTTGAACAGCAGGGCGTTCCGGGTCCTGGTCCGCAACGCGATGTTCCGCCGGGTCGAGCTGATCTCCCTGCACCGCTGGGCCGAGCTCGGTCAGCTCGACGCCGAGGCAGGCTGGGACGCCGCCCGCTGGGCCGAGGCCGGTACGGCGTACTACGCCGAGCACTCCACCCTGAACACCGGTCCGGCAGCCCGCGGTCCGGCGCTGTTCATGGTCGAGGAGCACCCCGGCTACTGGGAGGTCCAGCAGATCATCGACGACCCCGAGGGCAACCACGACTGGCGCATCACCGCGTCGGTCGACCTCGCCGCCTCCGACGAAGCCGGCGACCTCGTCCTCGAGATGGCGTCGTTCAAGCCCTTGTAGGCCAGCTGACGTCGACCTCGGTCGGCGCCTCGTAGTCGACCCCGGGTACGTCGAAGCCGTAGAGCCGCCGTACCTCGGCGAGGAACCAGGTGGTGTCGGCCACGTCGGCGATGGTGTCCTGCGTTGCGGACTCCCAGGCGGCCCGTACGGCAGTCTGGACGTCGTCGGTCAGCTCCCACCGGTCGAGGCGGATGCGGCCCTCCTCGTCGAGGTCCAGCGGGGTCTCGCCGGTGAGCTGGTCCCACAACGCGATCGACTGCTGGATCGGGGTCTGCAACCCGTCGCCGAGGACCTTGTGCAGAAGGCTGACGTAGAGGCCGATGCCGGGGATCGCGGACGACGCCTGGGTCACGGCGGCGCCGTTCACCGACGTCATCGCCTGCACGCCGCCGTCCTTGCTCAACGTCAGCGCGGTCTGCTCCAGGTCGGCCTTCGCCGCGCCGATCGAGCCCTGCCGGTAGATCGGCCCGGTGAGCTCGGAGCCGATATAGGTGAGCGCGACCGTGTTGAAGCCCGGCTTCAGCAGCTCACGCTCGGACAGCGCAGCGATCCACCGAGCCCAGTCCTCGCCGCCCATCACCTTGATCGTCTGCGCGATCTCGTCCTCGGTCGCGATCTCGATCCCGACCTCCTGCAGCACCGGCTGTCCGTCCTCGAACGCGAGGCTCTTGGTGGTGTGCGCGGCGCCGATCGCCTTGAGCGCCGACTGGTACGTCTCGCCGTTGCGCGGGTCGACCCGGCGCGGCGCGGCCACGCTGTAGATCAGGTGGTCGATCCCACCCCACCGCTCGGCGATCAGGTCCAGCACCTCGGTCTTCGTGGTGTCCGCGAACGCGTCCGCGTTGACGAACCGGAAGTCGCGCCCGAACTCGGCGGCCAGCGCCGCCGTCTCGGCCGTGCGGTACCACCCCGCGGTCGCCGTACGACGAGCCGTCGGCGCCTTCTCGAAGGACACCCCGACACCGTCGATCCCGTAGCGCGCGAGCCCCGCGATCGTCGCGGCCAGCCCGTAGCCGGAGCTCGACCCGATCACCAGCGCCGTACGGCGTTCCGGCGCCCGCCGCGCGACCTGCGCGGCCGCGTCACGGACCAGCCGCGCACAGCCGGCCGGATGCGAGTCCAGGAAGAGAAAACCACGGCCGAGAGGCTTGATCACGCGCTCAGTCATGCGCAAGACCCTAACCGCGCAGCGAGGCCGTGCCCAATGGCCCCCCGCCTACTGCGCGGCACTCGGCACGGCATCTCGCCGCACTGGAGCAAAGGCCACGATGAAACCACATCGAGGCCTTCACTCCAGCACGCCGAGCTACCGCACCGAGCACCTGCTCGCTACGGCGGGAGACCATTGGGCACGGCCTAGTTCCAGTACATTTCGGCGTCGTCGGGCTCGACCGTGACGTCCGCGCCCAACCGGCGGAGGTTGCCGGCGAAGTCGGTGTAGCCGCGGTGGACGTGGTGGGCGGCGGAGACCAGGGTCTCGCCTTCGGCTGCGAGGCCGGCGAGGACCAGGGCCGCGCCGGCGCGGATGTCCGACGCCACGACCGGTGCGCCCGAGAGTCGCGGGACGCCGCGGACGACGGCGTGGTGGCCGTCGGTCTGGATCTGGGCGCCGAGCCGGGTCAGCTCCTGCGCGAACGTGAACCGGCCCTCGAACAGGTTCTCCGTCACCATCGCCGCGCCGTCACTCACCGCGTTCAGCGCGATCACGAAGGCCTGCAGATCGGTGGCGAACCCTGGGTACGGCAGCGTGACCACGTCCACCGGCTTCGGCCGGTCGTGCATCCGGACCCGGAACCCGGACTCCAGCACGCTGATCTCCGCGCCTGCCTTGTGCAGCTTGTCCAACGGCAGCTCGAGGTGCTGAGCATGGCCGTTCGTGATCGTCACGTCGCCCTTGGTGATCGCCGCCGCGAACGCCCAGCTGCCGGACACGATCCGGTCCGGTACGACGACGTGCTCGACAGGTCGCAGCGGCCCGGGCACGCCGGTGATCTCGATCCGCGGTGTCCCGGCGCCGTCGATCTGCGCCCCCATCTCGACCAGCATCGCGGCGATGTCCTGGATCTCCGGCTCGCGGGCGGCGTTCTCGATCACCGTCGTACCGCGGGCCAGCACCGCGGCCATCATGATCGTCTCGGTCGCCCCGACGCTCGGGAAGTCCAGCCAGACCTCGGCGCCGTGCAGGCCCTGCGGCGCCTCGGCGATCACGAAACCGTGCTCGATGTGCACCTTCGCGCCCATCGCCTCCAGGCCGGCGACGTGCATGTTCAGCCCGCGGGAGCCGATGTTGTCACCGCCCGGCAGCGCCACCTCCGCCTGGCCGCAGCGGGCCAGCAGGGGCCCGAGCACCGAGATCGACGCCCGCAGCTTGCGGACCAGCTCGTAGTCGCACTGGTGCCCGACCTCACCCGGTACGGCGATCGTCGCGGTCCGCTCGTCCGCGTCGACGGTCACCTGACAGCCGAGCGTGTCCAGCAGCTGGGCCATGAAGGTGACGTCGAGGATGCTCGGCACCTGCCGCAGCAGCGTCGTGCCTTCCGCCAGCAACGCCGCCGCCATCAGCTTCAGCACGCTGTTCTTCGCACCAGCAACTTCCACAGCTCCCTCGAGCCGTGCCTCACCCGCGATCCGAAACCGTTCCACCTGCCGACTGTAGCGTTCTGCGCCTCGACCCGCGGACCCGGCCAGCCGCGAGCAGGTGCTCGGCGGAGCGCAGCGCAAGGCGGAGGACGAGGCTCGGAGTGGGGTTCTCCGTGCCTCGTCCTCCAACGCCGCGATGTGCCCGCCGAGTGCCGCGCAGCGCGGCCGGGTCCGCGGGTCGAGGCGGAGGGCTCCGGGCTTTGCGTAGAGTCCTTGCCATGGCTGTGAACTTGACGCGGATCTACACCCGGACCGGTGACGCCGGCGAGACCCGCCTGGGCGACAACTCGACGACTTCGAAGACGGATCCGCGGCTGGCCGCGTACGGCGAGGTGGACGAGGCGAACTCCGCGATCGGAGTGGCCATTGCCGCCGGGCACCTGAACAGCACCCTGGTCGTGCTGCTGAACCGGATCCAGAACGACCTGTTCGACGTCGGCGCCGACCTGTGCAACCCGATCACGCCGAATCCGCAGTACCCGCCGCTGCGGATCACCCAGGAGTACGTCGACCGCCTCGAGGCCTGGTGCGACGACTACAACAGCCGGCTGACCAAGCTCCGCTCGTTCGTCCTGCCCGGCGGCACCGAGGGCGCCGCGTACCTGAACGTCGCCCGCACCGTCGTACGGCGGGCCGAGCGGGCCGGCTGGGCCGCCGTCGAGGCGCACGGCCCGTCGATCAACCTGCTCGCGCTGACCTACCTCAACCGCCTGTCCGACCTGCTGTTCATCCTCGGCCGGGTCGCGAACCTGTCGTCGGGCGGCGACGTCCTCTGGGTCCCGGGCGGCGAACGCACCTCGTGACGGTCCGCTGGCTCCGGCCGGGTTCCGCCGAGTACGAGGCGGCCCGCCGGCCGCCGATGCCCCGGTACGGCGAGGTGCGCCCAGCCGCGATCGCGCTGTGCGCGACCCCGGCCGATGTGGTCGACGTGCTGGCCGAGGCACGCCGTACCGGACAACCGGTTGTGCCCCGCAGCGGCGGGCACTGCTTCGCCGGCCGATCGACCACGACCGGCATCATCCTCGACGTGTCGCCGATGGCGTCGATCGACGTCACCGACAACGTGGTCCGCGTCGGCGCGGGCGTCCGGTTGCCGGCGGTGTACGACGCCCTCGACGAAGTCGGCCTGACCCTGCCGGCCGGTTGCGGCGAGACGGTCGGGATCGCCGGCCTGGTGCTCGGCGGCGGGATCGGTTTGCTGGGCAGGCTGCACGGACTGACCTCGGACAAGCTGATCGCAGCCGAGCTCGTGCTCGCCGACGGGCGCATTGTGCGTTGCGCTCCGGACGAGCACGCGGACCTGTTCTGGGCGATCCGTGGCGCGGGCGGTGGACAGTTCGGTGTGGCCACCAAGCTGTGGTTCACCGGTGTGCCGTCGCCGGGTGCGCATCGGCTGCACCTGACCTGGCCGCGCGACCACGCGGTTGCTGTCGTCGCTGCGTGGCAGCGCTGGGCGCCGTACGCGCCGGATGAAGTCAACGTCGCGGTCAAGGTGACGGCTGAGGGCGTCCATGTGTTCGGACTCGTCGTCGACGACCTGGATCAGGTCGACCGCTTTGTCATCGCGGTCGGCAGTGAACCGGCTTCGACCGCCATCGCGCGGATGCCGTATCGCGAGCTCAAGCGCTCGGTGGTCGGCCTCGGCGACGTGGAGCGCGCGCAACCGCGGCTGGACGTCAGCAAGTCGGCGTTCTTCGCGGGCAGCGTCCCCGGCGTGACCTGGCGGGAGGTGCTGGCCGGTCTCGGCGATGCGGAGCTGAACCTCACTCCGATGGGCGGCGAGTACAACCGGCACGACCTCGAGTGGAGCGCCTTCGCGCACCGGGACCAGGCCTTCCTCGTCGAGCTCGTCACCGGTGCGCCACTACCGGACGGCGAGGAGGCGCTCCAGACCTCCGAGGCCGAGCTGCGGTCCACGCTGGCCGGGCACTTCCGGCCGCTCGAACCGTTCAGCTCCGGCCGGGTCTACCCGAACTTCCCCGACCCCACGCTCGCCGACGCGTTGACGGCGTACCACGGCGAGAACCTCGACCGGCTGCGCAACGTCAAGCAGGCCTACGACCCGGACGGGTTCTTCGCCTTCCCGCAGTCGATCACGCCAGCTGCCAGTTGAGCGGCATTCGCAGCAGGCCCTCGGGCGGTAGGCCGAGCGCGCTGTAGAGGCTGGTGGTCAGGCCGTCGAGGGTCAACGCTTGGGCACGAACAGCCAGGTCGTCGGTCGTTGTCGGCGCGCGCAGGTAGTCCAGCAGGTTGCGGTGCGGGACGGTGGCCAGCGCGATGTTGTCGCGGTCCAGACCGGCCCGGTTGCAGGCGATCGTCAGCGCGTGCTGGAAACCGCCGAGCTCGTCCACCAGCTTGCGGCTGTGGGCGTCCGCGCCGGTCCAGACCCGGCCGCGCGCGAGACCCTCCAGTTGCTGCTCGGGCAGCCCGCGGTCCTGGGCCGCCTTGGCTACGAAGTCCTTGTAGATGCGGTCCAGCGTCTCCTCCAGCCGCGCCCATTGCTCGTCGGTGAACTCCTCCTGCGCCGAGTACATCCGCGCGTTGTCGCCCTCCGACACGGCCTCCTGTGAGATCCCGATCCGGCCGAGCGCGTCCCGTACGACGCCCTTGCCGGACAGCACGCCGATCGAGCCGGTGATGGTGCCCGGCTGCGCGACGATCACGTCGGCCGGCATCGAGACGAAGTACCCGCCGGACGCGGCCACACTGCCCATCGACGCGATCACCGGCCGCCCGGTGGACCGCAGCCGGAGGACCTCGTTCCGGATCGCGTCCGAGGCGACGTACGAGCCGCCTGGGCTGTCCACCCGCAGTACGACGGCTCTCACCTTCTCGTCGTCCGCCACCGCACGCAGCGCCGCGCCGACGGTGTCCGAGCCCGAACCGGGTCCACCGAGCGGGCTGTTGGAGTTGCGGCCCACGGTGATCCCACCCGAGATGCGTACGACGGCCACGACCGGCTTCTGCGGCCACGGCAGTTGCTTCCGCAGGTCCTGCAGCGTCCGCGGGCCGCGCCGGATGTACCGCTCGGCCAGCAGTCTTGTCGTCTCGCCGAGCCCTTTGCGCAGCTCGTCGTACACGTCGGAGCGGTAGCCGAGCCGGTCGATGAGCCCTACTTCGAGCCCGGTCTGGGCAGGCAGCGGCGCGGTGTTCACGAGCTCCCGCACGCGTGCGGCGTCGAGCCGGCGCCGTACGGCGATGCCCTCGACGATCTGCTCGTACGCCGACTCGGCCAGCCGCGACGCCATCTCGCGGGCCGGCTCGGTCATCTCCTTCTCGGTGAAGGTGTCCGCCGCGGTCTTGTACTCCCGGCGCTTGCCGAACTGCGGGATCACCCCGGCCTTGTCCAGCGCGCCGCGGACGAAGACGGCCTGCACCGAGATGCCGGTGATCGCGAGGTCACCGGACGGCTGCAGCCAGATCTCGTCGAACGCGGTGGCCAGGTAGTACGGCACGGTCCCGTGACCGGTCTCGCCGAACGACTCCGTCCACGCGACGGCCGCCTTGCCCGACGTACGGAAGTCCGCGACGGCCTCCCGCAGGTCCTGCACCTGGGCGAGCGACAGCCGGTGCCCGCCGACGTGGGCGACCAGGCCGACGACGTTGTCGTCGCGCGCCCCCTTCCGCAGGGCCGCCACCAGCTCCCGCAGGGTCGGCAGGTGCCGCGCGCGAAACGCGGCGACCGGCGAGGCGGGCGGCGTCTCGAGCACACCCCTGGTCAGATCCAGCTCCAGCAGAATCCCCATACACCGACCCTAGACCGTGCCCAAAAACAACCGCAGGTCAGCGGAGGGTGCGGGCGGGGGGCTTGGGTTTTTCGTCGGTCCAGCCGGATTCGAGGACGACGGTGGCGCCGGGTTTCGGGCCGCGGTACGACGAGCTCAGCAGGCGGCCCGTGTCCGGGTCGATGATGTAGGTCGCGCCGCCGCGGTGCAGGAGCGTCTTGCCGGCGCTGGGCATCGACGGGTCCGGCGTGAAGGTGATCTCGGTGCCGGTCCGGCCGATCGGGTCCTTCACACCGGTCCGGACCCGGGTGTCGGGCAGGGTGGCGAGCACGCGGAGGGCGGCGCCGCGGAGCTTCGGCGGGGACGGCATCTCGAACAGCAGGCGGCCGGCCGCGGCGAAGACGACGTACTCGCGCTCGCTCGGGGTCGCGTCGGGGTCGGTGTCGCGGGACAGGACGGCGCGCAGCTTGACCGGGTCGGTCGGGAGGGCTGCGATCTGTTGTGCGGTCAGGGGTTTGTCGCCGGTCAGGTAGTAGCCGGGCGGGACATCGTCGAAGCCCATCTTGTTCACCACCGGCTGGGTCGGCGTGTTCAGGTCCACCCAGCCGAACCAGGACTGCACGCCGTGCTTCATCGGCATCCAGCTCTCCGTGATCACCCGCCGCGTCCTGTTCACCTGCAGACTCCGCACCCGGAAGAACTTCCCGGAAACCTTCTCGTCCGTCTCCTGCAACCGCGCAACCGCAATCAACACCTGACTTGCACTCGCCAACCGAGGCGCAGTAGGCGTGACAGTCGGCGGCGCCGCATCGCCCATCCCATCCACCCCATGAAGGAGCGGCACCCCCAACCCCACCACCGTCACCACAGCAGTAGCAGCAGTCAGCACACTCCCAACCCACCCCGCTCGAGCAACACCCCACCACGTGGGGTGGGATGCGCCAGCCGCCTTGCGCCCCACCCGGTCGCGACGTCTGCTGTCCGCGCCCTCAGCCTCCGCTTCGCGGATCAGTGCTTCCACCTGCCGCCGCGCAGCGGCGGTTGTCTGCACGGAGGGTGCATCAGGTGTGGGAAAGGCTTTGCGGATTTGCTCCAGTTCGTTCACAGCGGCTCCAGCGTGTCGCGGAGGATGCGGCGGGCTCTCGAGAGTCTGGAGCACACGGTGCCGTACGCGATCCCGAGCGCCGCGGCCACCTCGTCGTACGTGAGCTGCCCGAGCGCCACCAGCAGCAGCACCTCACGGTCCTTGGCCGACACTTTCGCCAGCGCGGCCGCGAGCTCACGGCCCACCCCCTGCGCGGTGACCTGGGCCGCGATCCGCTCCTCGTCGTCGACGGACTCCACCGGTGGCGGGAGTTTCGCGATCGCCCGCCAGGCGCGCACCTCGTCGCGCCGGTGCCGCCGGATCAGGTTGGTCGCGATGCCGTACAACCACGCCCGCACCACCCCGTGCCGCCGGTCGAACCGCTCCCGCTGCCGGAACGCGATCAGGAACGTCTCCGCCGCCAGGTCGTCCGCGATGTCGGTCCCCAGCCGGCGGGCGACGTACGCGTGCACCTGGCCGAAGTACCGGTCGAAGATCAGCGTGAACCGGTCCGGCTCCCGGACCGACGCCTCCAGCGCGCGGCCGTCCTCGTCGGCCTCCGCGGGTACGGCGGCCGCCGGCAGCCGGCCCGGGAACGCCAGCGTCGCCAAGGCCAGGTCGGGCGTCATGGAGCTCCTAGGGGTCGACTCACCCTCTTCTTGTCCGATGTCCCCCAGCCCCTTCTCACGTCGGTGAGTTACCGGGGTGTGGACGCGCGAGAGCGCTCTCCGGAGGACAGCGGAGTCAGGAAGCCTTCAGGAACTCCCGGGCCGCGGCCTCGTCGTCCGGCCAGACGTAGACCGCCCAGCCGTCGGTGGTGCGGGCGATGGTGGCGCGGATCTGCTGACCCGTCAGGCGGTCCGCGACCTGCCGGGCGTCGGCGAACGTCCTGGCCGTGTGAATGCCCACCAGCAGCCCGAACTCGCTGCGATCGGCCGGCTTGTAGTCGGTGCGTCGGACCAGCGAACCGCCCTTGGCGCTGGAGAATGCCCACCGGAGGAGCAGCACGACACCGCCGATCAGGAGACCGGCGACGATCGGGAAGGCGAAGTACTCCTCACGGATCACGCAGACATTGTCTCGCGAAATAAATCGTCGCGAGGTCTTGGCAACCTTCCGGGTCTCCATGGAGTCTTTATCTCCACACGCTGGAGTGCGGCCGATGACTCGGGGGCCGCCAGGGGAGAGCGGAGGGCACGGACATGCTCGCACCGACCCACGACAACACAACAGCACACTCGACCACATCCAACGTCGTGCACCTGACCGGAATCCTGGACGTCCGCTCGGTGGGCGACGTCCGTCAAACCCTCAACCAGGTGATCGACAGCTCCGACGGCGACGTGATCGTCGACCTGGAGTCGGTCGACGCCGTGGACGCGACCGGGCTCGGCCTGCTGGTCGCCACGCACCGCCGGACCCAGCTGCTCGGCCGTCAACTCGTGCTCTGGCACCCGATGCCCTCGGTGATCCGCATCCTCGCGGTCACCCGCCTGCACCGCATCCTCAACGTCGAACGCACCCCCCTGCCAATCAGCGCCTGAGTGTGATCCAGACCCCTGGTGACACCGGTCACGAGGAGGGGACGCACAAAGGAACACAGTCCTACTCTCGGGTACATGGCGACCGAGAAGGATCGACCGTGGGTGATGCGAACGTACGCGGGCCACTCGTCCGCGGCGGAGTCGAACGCGTTGTTCCGGCGGAACCTGGCCAAGGGCCAGACCGGGCTGTCGGTCGCGTTCGACCTGCCGACGCAGACCGGGTACGACGCCGACCACGCGCTGGCCAAGGGCGAGGTCGGCAAGGTCGGGGTGCCGATCGCCCACCTGGGTGACGTGCGGGCGCTGTTCGACCAGATCCCGCTCGCGCAGATGAACACCTCGATGACCATCAACGCGACCGCGATGTGGTTGCTCGCGCTCTACCAGGTCGCCGCGCAGGAGCAGGGCGCGCTGCCCGACGAGCTCACCGGCACCACGCAGAACGACATCGTCAAGGAGTACCTGTCCCGCGGCACGTACGCGTTCCCGCCGGACGCGTCGCTGCGGCTGACCACGGACCTGATCGCCTACACGGTCGCGAACGTGCCGAAGTGGAACCCGATCAACATCTGCAGCTACCACCTGCAGGAGGCCGGTGCGACGCCGGTGCAGGAGCTCGCGTTCGCGTTGTCGTCGGCGATCGCCGTACTGGATCGGGTCCGCGACGCCGGTCAGGTGCCGCAGGAGCGTTTCGGCGACGTCGTACAGCGGATCTCGTTCTTCGTGAACGCCGGGGTGCGGTTCATCGAGGAGACCTGCAAGATGCGCGCGTTCGTGCGGTTGTGGGACGAGCTGACGCTGCAGCGGTACGGCGTGACCGACGCGAAGGCTCGTCGACTGCGGTACGGCGTACAGGTCAACTCTCTGGGGTTGACCGAGGCGCAGCCGGAGAACAACGTCCAGCGGATCGTGCTCGAGATGCTCGGCGTCACCCTGTCGAAGAACGCCCGCGCCCGCGCGGTCCAGCTGCCGGCGTGGAACGAGGCGCTCGGCTTGCCGCGTCCGTGGGACCAGCAGTGGTCGCTGCGCATGCAGCAGATCCTCGCGTACGAGTCGGACCTGCTCGAGTACGACGACATCTTCGACGGCTCGCACGTGATCGAGGCGAAGGTGGACTCGTTGATCGCGGGAGCGCGTGAGGAGATCGATCGCGTGCAGGCGATGGGCGGAGCGGTCGCGGCCGTTGAGAGCGGTTACTTGAAGCAGGCGCTGGTTGCATCGCATGCCGAGCGCCGGCAGCGGATCGAGTCCGGTGAGCAGATCGTGGTCGGGGTGAACAAGTTCGAGAACACCGAGCCGTCGCCGCTGACGGCCGACCTTGACACCGCGATCCAGACCGTCGACCCGGCCGCGGAGAGTGCCGCGCTCGAGTCCCTGCGGACCTGGCGCGCCCAGCGGGACGGGAAGGCGGTCGAGACCGCGCTCGGCAAGCTGCGCGAGGCCGCGAAGAGCACGGACAACCTGATGCCGGTCACCCTCGAGTGCGCCCGGGCGGGCGTGACGACGGGGGAGTGGGCCGGGGTGCTGCGGGAGATGTTCGGCGAGTACCGCGCACCGACCGGGGTCTCCGGGTCCGTCGGTGTCTCGGCCGGCGGCGCGGCGATCGCGGCCGTCCGGGAGAAGGTTTCGCTCACCTCTGACGAGCTTGGTGGCCGGCTGCGGTTCCTGGTCGGCAAGCCGGGGCTCGACGGCCACAGCAATGGTGCCGAGCAGGTCGCCGTACGGGCTCGGGACGTCGGTTTCGAGGTGATCTACCAGGGCATCCGGCTGACCCCCGAACAGATCGTCGCCGCCGCGGTCGCCGAGGACGTCCACTGCGTCGGCCTGTCCATCCTGTCCGGCTCCCACATGGAACTCGTCCCCCAGGTCGTCGCCGGCCTCCGCGAAGCCGGCCTCGAAGACGTCCCCGTCGTGGTAGGCGGCATCGTCCCCGACGCGGACGCGCGAGCCCTGCTCGCCGCCGGGGTCGCCGCCGTCTACACCCCGAAGGACTACGACCTCACCGGCATGATGTCCGACGTAGTAGACGTCATCCGCCAGGCCAACAAGCTCTGACAGCCCAACCCATGGTTGCGGTGGGGTGGTAGAAGGGGTGCATGGCTGATCAGGTGACGCGGACGTTGTTGAACGGTGCGGAGATCCCGGTGCTGGGGTTGGGGGTCTGGCAGGTGCGGGATGGCCGGGAGTGTGAGCGGGCCGTCGAGTCGGCGCTCGAGAACGGCTATCGGCTGATCGACACCGCGCAGGCGTACCGGAACGAAGCGAGTGTGGGCCGGGCGATCCGGAGCAGCGGTGTCCCGCGCGAGGAGATCTTCCTGACCACGAAGTTCTACCCCGGCAGCCGTGACCCGCTGGCCGAGGTGGAGCGGAGTCTGGAGCGGCTTGGGACCGAGTACGTCGACCTGTACCTGATCCACTGGCCGCAGGGTGGGCCGACCTGGGCGTGGCCGGGCATGGAAAAGGCTAGCGACGCCGGCCTGGCGAAGGGCATCGGGATCTCGAACTTCAGCGCCGCGGAACTGCAGGAGCTCCTGAAGGTCAGCCAGATCCCGCCGGCGGTCAACCAGATCCAGTTCAGCCCGTTCGAGTACCGCCGAGCCCTGGTCGAGGCCTGCGAGGACGCCGGCGTGGTCGCCCAGGCCTACAGCCCGCTCGGAACCGGCCGGCACCTCGACGACCCGGTCGTCGGCCGAATCGCCGCCGCCGTCGGACGCACCCCCGCCCAGGTCCTGATCCGCTGGGCAGTCCAGAAGGGCCTCTCGGTCATCCCCAAGTCCACCCACCCCGAACGCATCCAGGAGAACTTCGCCGTCTCCGACTTCGAGCTCGATGCCGACGCCGTCTCCGCCCTGGACGCCCTCGACACCACGAACCAGACGCCCGACGCGCTCTCTCGCTCCGGCAAGTGGTGGTCCTGACCAGTCGCGACAAGCTTTGTCAGGCGATGGTTGCGGGTGAGGCTGTGAAGGTGTTGCAGGCGGAGGGGTTGGCGGTGTCGAAGCCGCGGCGAGTCCAGCGGCTGTGGCTGGTGCTTTTGCCGTGGCTGCGGGTCGGGTTCCACTCGTCGCCGCGATTGCGGATCGTCCACAGGTATCGCTGCAGCCAGGCGCCGGTGGCGGGGAAGTAGCGCCGATCGGCGCCTAGGTAGACGCCGCTGAGGCAGGATGCTTGAAGTTCCAGGCGCCGGCTCTCGGCGAGCGCGGCGTCTCCGGACATGTACTGCTCGCGTGCGTCGGAGGCAGCGCTGATTCCGGTCAGCCGTTGGATGTGGTGGCCGTACTCGTGGGCGACCAGGTGAGCCATCGTGGTGCGCGCCCACAGCGGGTTGTCGTTGCGGTAGTTCTGCAGGTCGTAGTTCGCGTTCATGGAGATGACGCCGCCGCAGTACGCAGCCGAGTCGGTGACGGTGCACAGCGTGCGCGACCCGCTGGTGATGACCTCGACCCGCGGCGCCTGGAACGTGAAGCCGGCCTTGCGGATCACCGGCGCCCACACCTTGTCGAGGCAGCGCACGAACTCCGTGTAGTACTTCCGCACGTTCGCGATCGTGGTCGGCCGGGCAGCCGGTTCCTTGCATCGCGACGCCGGCAGCCGACCCACCCGGTACAGCGGATTCTGCATGACGACCCGATTCGGCGCCGCGAGAACCTGAGCCGTCGTACGCGGCGTACTCCGGGGTGTGCTGCGCTCAGCTGTCGGCGTTGGAGTGGGCGTCGGACTCGGAGACGGTGTAGGAGTCACCACAGCCCCACCCGTCGGCCGACTGTCGCCGCCGGCCACCTCCCGCACGACAACAACCCCAACCCCCGCGAGCACAACGACAACAGCCCCAGCCAGCCAACCCCGCCCCATCACGGCGCGATCCTAGCCCCGACGCGGGTCGCAGAAACCAGCCCGACCGAACGCAGCCCGCTCCGTGGGCGGTTTCCCGCAGCCCGCCGGCGCCGAGCCCAGTTGGTTGTCCGTTCAGGTGTCGGCGACCCCACGCGTGGGTCGACTCCGGTTCGCGTCAGGTGGCTGATTTTTCCTTGATGAGGTCTTCTACTGCCTTCGGGATGGTGGTTTCGAAGTCGAGGAGCTTGGCCCAGGTGAGGGTGACGGTGATGAGGACCATCTCGGTGTAGAGGGCTTCCACGCCGGCCTTCCACTCCGGGTACTGCTCGTCGGTCATCACCTTGTGGCCGGCGTCCAGGTAGCCCTGCGGGATGCCCTGGACGAGTTCGACCTCGGCGGTGCCGCGGAGCAGGAGGACCTTGGGCGGGAAGGCGCCCTTGTCGATGGTGATCGCGACCGCCGGATTCTTCCGGAGCGCGGCGACCTTGGCGGACTTCGGCACGGTGGCGATCTGGAGGCGGTCGCCGTCGACCCAGAAGCCGATCGGGATCACCCGCGGGTCGCCGTCGAGGGCGGTGTACGCGAAGCGGGCCGGCTCGGGGCCGTTCAGCAGTTGCTGGGCATACGGCTTGGCGAGGATCTCGGCGATCTCGTGCTTGTTCATCGTTCGGGTCCTTTCGTGAGCGGCTACTCACCAGGGGGACGAACCCGGTACCCGGTTCTCGACATCGGTAGGTTGACCAATTGTGGAGATCTTCGGATGCGGCGCGGGCACGGTCCACGTCGCCGACGACGGCGCGGTCGGGCAGGCGATCCACCCGGACGGCCGTCCGCTGCTGCGCGATCACCAAGCGTGGGGCAAAGGCGTCGTACACACCGACCAGGCCAGCCACCGGTTCGAGGATCCGGTGCTCGTGCGATGGCGCCAGAGCGGCATCGACCTGCTGCATCAACTCGGGGAGCTCGAGGTCCGCATCGGCCGCCGGTTCGGCGAGCAGTGGACCGAGACGTACGAGATCCGCAACACGAGCACCGAGCCCGTCGAGATCGCCTCGCTCGCGGTCAGCGCGCCGTACCGCGACACACAGCACCCGGGGCTCGTCGTCCAGGTCCTGGAAGGTGCGTCCTTCGAAGAAGGCGCCGGCTCCCTCCAGCTGAACAACCAATCCATCACGCTGGCGCCGGGGTCGTCGTACCGGTGGACCTGGCAGCTGTCCTGGTACGACGACCGCACTCAGCTCAGCGACGGCAGCAGCTGACGGAGCAGGTCCATCACGTGCCGGTGCACCTTGGCGCCGTACGAGATCCGGATGGCGCCGGCCGCAGCCAGCTCCGCCGGTGTCGGGCCGCCCGGGGCGGCGTGCGCGTTGATCGGCCCGCCGATTCCCGCGACCACCTCCGGCAGTACGTCGACCGGCGCGAAGATCGGATACGTGCAGTCCGCCCCGGCGCGGCGGTACTCCCGCCCCCGCCGGACCGCCTCGGCGACGTCACGCGATGCGCCGGCGATGAAGCTGTCGATCCGGGCGTTGATCACGAGGTCCGCCCCCGCGGTCGCGCGGACCTCGGCCAGGTAGTCCGCCTGCTGCGCCGGATCGGTCAGTACGTCGCCGACCGAGTCCTCCAGGTTGCACCCGACGGCTCCGGTCTCGAGCAGCCGCTCGGCGAACTCCTTGGCGGGCAGGCCGTACCCGGCTTCCAGGTCGGCAGTCACCGGTACGTCGACCGCGCGAGCGATCCGCGCCACCGCCGAGAACATCTCGGCCGGCGGGGTCAGCTGCCCGTCGTCGTACCCGAGGACGCGAGCCATCGCGCCGCTGCTGGTCGCGACCGCGGGGAAGCCGGCCTCGGCCACGATCCGGGCGCTGACCGGATCCCAGGCGTTCGGCAGCACCAACGGCGTCCTGCCGTGGTGCATGGCGCGGAACAGTTCCGCTGTGGATGGCATGCCGGTCAGCTCGGCTTGTAGTGGCCGGGTTCCATGCGACCGGTGACGCCGATCCGGGTCCAGGCGTTGATCGTGATGATCAGCGCGATCAACCGGGCCAGGTCCTTGTCCTCGAACGCCTTGGCCGCGACGTCGTACACGTCGTCGGGGACGTGGTCGACGCTGATCAGGGTGATCGCCTCGGTCAGCTCCAGCGCCGCCTGCTCCTGCTCGGAGTAGAACTTGCGCGACTCCCGCCAGACCGGCAGCAAGGTGATCCGCTGCTGGTCGTCGCCGAGGTGCAGCAGGTCGAGCGAGTGCATGTCGGTGCAGTAGGCGCAGCCGTTCAGCTGCGAGGCGCGGATCCGGACCAGGTGCGCGAGCCTGGGGTCGAGCCCGGTGTCGGAGACCGCGTCCAGCGCGATCATCGCCTGGTAGAAGTCGGGGGCCAGGTTGGCGAGCTTCACCCGCCGCGTCGTTGTGCTCATACCCCCACGCTAGGCGGAGATCGGCCCAGACCCTTGGTCCACTTTCGCCATGATTCCAGGGGCCATTCGCTCAGTCCGAGGCGACCTGGGCGTACTGGGCGGCGAACTCCGGCGACGGCGGGATCGGGGTGATCACGTCGACCAGCGTGCCGCTCGGGTCGACGGTCATGAAGTGCCGCTGGCCGAAGTCCTCACTGCGCAGACTCAGCGCGATCTCGTGGCCCGCCGCGCTGAGCGTCTGGTGTACGGCGTCCACGTCGTCCACCTCGATCGACACCAGAACCCCGGCCGGCCGCACCCGGAAGCGCTCCGGCACACTCTCGTGCTCGCGCTCGACGATCCCGAGCTGCGGCCGGTTGCCGGTACGCGCCTCGAGCTGGACGTACCAACCGCTGTCGAAGATGACCTTGAAGTCCAGGCGGCCGGCGTAGAAGTCCCGGGTGGCCGCCACGTCGTCGGCGCAGATGACCGGAAAGATGCTGGTGATCACGGCAGTTCTCCTCGTTCGGCGATGTCGTGCCACCGACGATGGAGCCTCCGGTCACCGGAGGGTCAAGCGCGCGAGACCGTCGAGGATCAGCGTCAGGCCGAAGTCGAACTCGTTCCCGAAGTCGTACCCGCGCTGGTTCGTGTACTCGGTCGCGATCTCGACCATGTGCGGGTACTCGCCGGTCGCGAACCGCTCCATGATCGCCTCCGAGACCTGGGCCACGCTGTCGGGACCCTCGAACGGCAGCGAGGCCTCCTGAATGGCGAACCCGTAGATGTAGCTGTCGAGCAGGGCGTAGGCGTGCGCGGTCATCTCGATCGAGAATCCCGCCGCCCGCAAGGTGCCGAGGACCGCGTTGTGGTGGCGCAGGGTCGCCGGTCCCGGCGAGGTCCGCGACTCCATCAGCCCGATCGCCCAGCTGTGCCGGCGCAGCACCCGGCGGGCCGACTCCGCGCGCCTGCGCATCTCGGTCCGCCAGTCGCCCTCGGCCGACGGCAGGTCGATCTGGCTGAACACGTGGTCGACGATCCCGTCGAGGATCTCCTCCTTGTTGGCCACGTGGTAGTAGACCGACATCGGCTTGACGCCGAGCTCCTGGGCGAGGGACCGGATCGTCAGCCCACCGATCCCGCCCGCGTCGGCGACCGTGACGGCGGCCTCCAGCACCCGGTCGCGGCTGAGCCGAGGGCGCTGCTGGCGAGAGTTCCGGGCCGGCGCGGACTTTTCCATCTCCGGACCATAGCAGTTTCGTACAAAGTACGTTACTGTCGCCTTACTAAGTACGAACCGGTGCACGGGGCACCCCCGACCCACCACGAGGACGAGCAATGACCATGACCACCACCGCAATGCGGGCGATCGTCCAGGACGGGTACGGCGCGGCCGACATCCTGCGCTCCGACCGGATCGCCCGGCCCGAAGCCGCCCGGCTCGGTGACCACGACGTCCTGATCCGGGTGCACGCAGCCGGCCTCGACCGCGGCACCTGGCACCTGATGACCGGCAAGCCGTACGCGATCCGCCTCGCCTTCGGCCTCCGCCGCCCGCGAAACCCCGTGCTGGGCCGAGACGCCGCCGGCACGGTCGAGGCGGTGGGCTCGGCGGTGCGCAGGTTCGCGGTCGGTGACGAGGTCTACGGCGTCGCGCCCGGCTCGTTCGCCGAGTTCGCCGTGACCCGCGAGCACAAGCTCGCCCGCAAGCCGGCCAACCTGTCCTTCGAACAGGCCGCGGTTGTCCCGATCTCCGCGCTGACCGCCTTGGACGCGCTCACCGTCGGCCGCATCGAGCCGGGTCAGCACGTGCTGATCACCGGCGCGTCCGGGGGAGTCGGCAGCTACGCCGTACAACTGGCCAAAGCCTTCGGAGCCGAAGTCACCGGTACGGCGAGCACCGCGAAACTCGACCTGGTCCGGTCGCTCGGCGCCGACCACGTGCTCGACTACAGCCGCGAGGACTTCGCCGCGACCGGGACCCGCTACGACCTGATCATCGACATCGCCGGCAACCCGACGCTCTCCCGGCTGCGGCGTGCGATCACGCCGACGGGGACGGTCGTGATGACCGGCGGCGAGGGCGGCGGCAGCCTGACCGGCGGGATGCACCGGCAGCTGGGCGCCAGGATCATGTCGCTGTTCATTCGCCAGCGGCTGACCAGCTTCATCAACAAGGAACGCGGCAGCGACCTCGAGCGGCTCACCGAGCTGATCGAGGCCGGGAAGGTGACGCCGAGCATCGACCGGACCTACCCGCTCGACCAGGCGCCGGAGGCGATGCGCCAACTCGACGCGGGCGCGGTGCGCGGCAAGATCGCCATCACCATCTGAGCGGCACGGCATAGAGTCCTTCACATGGAGGACTCGGGAGCGGATCTGCACCTGGATCTGACGGCGGCGCGCGGGCGGAACGACCTGGTCGGCGCGCTGCACGACTCGATCCGGAGCGGGCGGCTGCCGGCCGGGACCCGGCTGCCGTCGTCCCGGTCGCTGGCCAGGGACCTGGGCATCGCGCGGAACACGGTCGCCGACGCGTACGGGCAGCTCGTCGCCGAGGGCTGGCTGATTGCCCGCCAGGGCTCCGGCACGGTCGTCGCCAACCGGACCGGCCCGCCGCCGGACGCCGTACCGCCGCTGTCGACGTCGTTGTCGGAGGCAAAGAGCTTCCGGTACAACCTGATGCCGGGCTCGCCGGACCTGGCCACCTTCCCGCGGAGCGAGTGGCTGGCCGCCGCGCGCAAGGCGTTGCCCTCGGCACCCAACGAGGCGTTCGGGTACGGCGATCCGCGCGGCCGGATCGAGTTGCGGCGGATGCTCGCCGACTACCTCGCCCGGGCCCGCGGTGTCCGGGCCGATCCGGAGCGGATCCTGATCTGCTCGGGATTCGTGCAGGCGCTGAGTCTGCTGAGTGAGGTGCTGAAGTCGCAGGGCGGGACCACGCTGTCGGTCGAGGAGTTCGGGTACTCGCTGCACCTGGACGTGATCCGGTCGCGCGGGCTCGAGCCGGTGCCGGTCCGGGTGGACGAGCTCGGCGCGTGTGTCTCCGAGCTGTCGGGCCACGGTGCGCTGCTCACGCCGGCGCACCAGATGCCGACGGGCGTGCCGCTTGCGCCTGAGCGCCGTACGGCGGCTGTCGAGTGGGCGCGGGACGCCGGGGCAGTGCTGATCGAGGACGACTACGACGGGGAGTTCCGGTACGACCGGCAGGCCGTCGGGGCGTTGCAGGCGCTCGATCCGGAGCGGGTCGTCTACATCGGCACCGCGAGCAAGAGCCTCGCGCCGGGGCTCCGGCTGGCCTGGATGGTGTTGCCGCGGCACCTCGTCGAGCCGGTGGTCGAGGCCAAGCGGACCACGGACTACCAGACCGCCACGCTCGACCAGCTGACCCTGGCCGAGTTCATTGCCTCAGGCCACTACGACCGTCAGGTACGGCGATCCCGCCTGCACTACCGCCGCCGCCGCGACCGTCTGGTCGAGCTGCTCGCGCAACGCGCGCCGGACGTCAAGGTTGCCGGGATCTCGGCCGGCCTGCACGTCCTCCTCGACGTCCCCGGCGACGCCGAGGACATCGTCGCCCGAGCCGCCCGCCAGGGCCTCGGCCTCAACACCCTCACCAACTACCACTTCAACCCCACCCCAGCCACCCGCCAAGCAGTCATCGTCGGCTACGGCACCCCACCCGACCACGCCTACCAAGGTGCCCTGGATCTCCTCTGCCAAGTCCTCGGAGTATGACCATGCCGGACCGATCGAGGACCTCGGCAGCGTCAGTGTGTTCCACTTCGCCGACCCCGACGGCAACAAGCTCATCGTCTACGCGGAGAACTGAGCCGCCAGGGCGCGGATGTCGGTGGGGCCCACTCGGCAGCAGCCGCCGAGGTAGGTGGCTCCGGCGGTCAGCCAGTTGGCGGCGAGGGAGGTGGAGTTGGTGGCGGCTCCGGTCCAGCGACGGCCGCCGGCGTCCCAGGACTCGCCGCTGTTGGGATAGGCGATTGCTGGTTTGCCGGTGACGGCCACGGCTGTCTCGACCGCGTGCTGCACGTCTTCGGGGGCGCAGCAGTTGATGCCGACCGCAACCACCTGTTCGAGGTCGGCGATCGCGAAGGCTTCCTCGAGCGGCTGGCCGGCTCGGGTCTGTGCTCCGTGGATCGAGTAGGAGAACCAGGCGGGGAAGTCGAGTTCCGCGAGTAGTTGGACCAGGACTTCGGCTTCGTCGAGATCGGGAATCGTCTCGACGGCGAGCAGGTCGGGGCCGGCCTCGATCAGCAGCTCGAGGCGGGGGCCGTGGAAGTCGCGGAGGGTGGCAGCGGGCACGCCGTACCGGCCGCGATACTCCGATCCGTCGGCGAGCACGGCACCGTACGGGCCGACGGAGGCGGCGACGAGGCGGCGCCTACCGGGCAGCGCGTGGCGACGCTCGCCGGTGAGCGAGTCGCCGGGGAGCTGATCGCCGGGGAGGGAGTCGCGGACTTCGCGGGCGATGCGGACGCTGTCGGCGATCAGGCGTTCGGCTTCGGTCCGGTCGACGCCGAACCGTTCGAAGCCGGGGACGCTGGCCTGGTAGCTGGCCGTGGTCGCGACTATCGCGCCGGCTTCGTAGTACGCGCGGTGCACTGCAGCGATCTCCGCCGGTGCGTCCCGCAACAGGCGGGCAGACCACAGGGCGTCGGACAGGTCGTGACCCCGGTCCTCGAGCGCGTTCGACATACCACCGTCGAGGATGATCGGCCGGTCAGATGTCCCGTCAAATGTCATGGATGAGCTCGAAGGCCTCGTTGGCGCAGCCCCAGGACAGCGTCACGCCCGACCCGCCATGGCCGTAGCAGTGGATGACGGGCTCGCCGGTCGTCGTGCGGACCAGCTCGCAGCGGATCGTCGGCCGCGCCGGACGGAGGCCGACGCGATGCCGGATCACCTTCGCCTTCCGGAGCTGCGGAACCAACTCAGCAGCCCGGTCGAGGATCTGGGAGGCAGTCGCCGGGTCGACGGCCAGGTTCCAGTCGCCGGGCTGACTGGTGCCGCCGACAACGACATCCTTCTCGCGCGGGATGACGTAGGTCAGGTCGTCGGGCGCGCGATCGGCGATCAGCCAGTCGGTCAGCCCACACTGCTCGACCGTCATCACCTGCCCCCGGACCGGCGTGACGGTCGGGTCGGCGGCGGTCAGGCGCGCACCGAGACCGGTGCAGTTGACGACCACGTCCGCCGTCGTGGGCAGCGCCGACAGCGCAGCCCGGGTCAGCGTTCCGCCGGCCTGCTCGAGCCGCTTGACCAGCGCCTGCAGGTAGACCGGCATCTCGATCACCGGCGCCGTGAACGCCCACCCGTCCTCGAACCCGGTCGGCGGCGACGAGACCCTGGTCAGATCCGGCAGTACGTCGGCCCAGCGCGGATCCGGCATCCGGTGCACCAGGAACTCCCGCCCGTGCCGCATCCGCACCGACGGCTCGATCTCGGCCAGCTTGGCGAACTCGTCGTACGACGTCCTGGACCAGGCCGCGACGCGGTCCTCGGGCGCGGACAGGTACGGGTACCAGATCGCGGCCGCCACCGCCGAGGTGGTCTCCAGCGGCAGGTCGCGGGCGAGCACGGCCACCTCGTACCCACCTTCGGCCAGCCGGACGGCGCAACTCAGCCCGATCACGCCCGCACCGACAACGATCACGCGCATTCACACATTGTCACCCGACCGGCGTCCGCACGCCACGTGAGTCAGTGCAGCTCGACCGCCAGCGAGTAGAAACGGGTGATCTGGGTGGCGCCGTTGTTGTCGTCCGACAGCAGGTAGAGCTGGCGCTTGCCGCCGGGCAGGTAGCCGCCGAGCGCGAGCGCCTCGACGTTGTCCAGCAGCGGGTTCGGCTGCGGCTGCTTGGCGACGGCACCCGACGGCGGGCAGTTCACCAGGTCGAACAACAGCTTCTTCTGCAGGAACACCTGGTCCGGCGCATCCGCCAGCGACGCCCGCGCGGTCACGTCCGCGGCCCGACGCAGCGACACCGTGAAGACGCGGATCGTGTTGCCCACCCCCGCGACGAAGGTCCGCTCCATCGACACCAGCGTGTCGTGGTCCACCACGGCCAGCTCGACCAGCGAAAGACCCGGGTCGGTCTTGTAGGCGTATTGCGCGGCCGGACGGTAGTCGTGGCCGGGCCAACCGGCGTACCGGATGATCCGGTTCCGCGAGCGACCGTCGGCGTCCGTGCCGTCGGGCGCGAGCGGTCCTTCCATTCCGGCGTACAGCGACCGACCGTCCTTGCTGACCGCGAGCGACTCGAAGGTCGCGTTGGTCGTCGCCTCGCCGGAGGGCGCGACCTGGAAGCGCGCGGGCACCGGCAGCGAGCCGATCTGCAGCCCGTCCGACAACTGGAACCGGCGGATCGACGGCTCCCGCTCGGATGTCGCGAGGATGGTCCGGTCGCCACGCTCGACGACCAGTCCTTCACCGTCGAAGTCGGCGCCCGTGTACGGCGTTCCGTCCGGCCGGCGCAGGATCGTCATCCCGTCCACGCTGACCGTCGGCTTGCTGCTGATCTTCAGGTCGAACACCCGAGCCGGCGTGGTCCCGACGTTGTCCACCAACGCGACCGCGCTGTCCCGGCCAGTCACGTTCAGCGCCGACAGACCGGCCACCGGCTGGCCGTCGAACGTCGTCTTGTCGAGCGCGTCGCTGAACCCGAGGAACCGGGCATCCGGCGAGCAGGAACCACCGGCAGCGGGGTGTGCCGAAGCACTGAGCGTCGTGGTGAGTGCGGTCAGGACTACGGCAGCGGCGAGCGGCTTGTGCCAGCGCATGACATTCCTCCGGCGAGGGCGAGGTCTGGACGACTGCAACCGATGGAAACCTACCGCGCGCAACACCAGGTGAACATCAGCGCACCAGACAGGGCCGCTTCGGATCGAAAGCCCAGTCCTTCACCAAGTACTGCATCGCCACCGCGTCGTCCCGGGCACCCAGGCCGTACTGCAGGTAGAGCTCATGCGCGGCCTGCAACGCATCGCGATCCAGAGCGACGCCCAACCCCGGAGCACTCGGTACGGCGATCGCGCCGTCGACGATCTGCAGCGGCTCCTTGGTCAGCGCCTGCCCGTCCTGCCAGATCCAGTGCGTGTCGAGCGCCGTGATCGCACCCGGCGCCGCCGCGCCCACGTGGGTGAACATCGCCAGCGAGATGTCGAAGTGGTTGTTCGAGTGCGAGCCCCAGGTCAGCCCGAAGTCGTTGCACAGTTGGGCGACCCGGACCGACCCGGCCATCGTCCAGAAGTGCGGATCCGCGAGCGGAATGTCGACCGCGTCGGCGCGGATCGCGTGGGCGAGCTCGCGCCAGTCGGTGGCGATCATGTTGGTCGCCGTACGCAGGCCCGTCGCCCGCCGGAACTCCGCCATCGTCTCGCGGCCGGAGAACCCCGCCTCCGCGCCACACGGGTCCTCGACGTACGCGAGTACGTCGTCCAGACCCGAGCACAACGCGATCGCGTCGCGCACCGGCCAGGCTCCGTTCGGATCGACGGTGATCCGCGCCGACGGGAACCGGCGCGCCAGCGCGGTCACCGCCTCGATCTCGGCGGCGCCCTCGAACACGCCACCCTTCAGCTTGAAGTCCGCGAACCCGTACCGCTCCTGCGCCGCCTCGGCCAGCGCCACCACCGCATCCGGGCCCAAGGCCGGCTGCCGGCGCAACGCCGACCATCGATCGCCGAACCCGTCGCCGGTCAGATAAGGCAGATCGGTCCGCGCCGGATCACCCACATAGAACAGGTAGCCGAGCACCGGCACCGTCGAGCGCTGCTGCCCGTCACCCAGCAACTCAGCCACCGGTACGCCGAGATGCTGCCCGAACAGATCGAGCAGTGCAGACTCGAGCCCGGTCACCGCGTGAACCGTCGTACGCAAGTCAAAGGTCTGAAGTCCGCGGCCACCCGCATCCCGATCGCCGAAGGTCTGCGAGACCGCCCGCAACAGCTGCCGGTAGCGCGAGATCTCCTGCCCGATGACCAGCTCGGCGGCTTCCCTGATCGTCGCGGCGATCTTCTCGCCACCCGGCACCTCGCCGACCCCGGTGTTGCCCGAGCTGTCCGTCACGACGACCACGTTGCGCGTGAAGAACGGCCCGTGCGCCCCACTCAGGTTCAGCAGCATGCTGTCGTACCCGGCGACGGGCACGACCTCGACGGACGCGACGGTCGGAGTCACTTGACCTTCCCGATCAGGTCGGTGAGTTGGGCGAGCTCGTCGTCGGTCAGGTTCTGCAGGGGTGGGCGGACCGGTCCGGCGGAGCGGCCGATCGCGGAGACGCCGGCTTTGACGATCGAGACCGCGTACCCCTTCGTGCGGTCCCGGATGTCGAGGTAGGGGAGGACGAACGCGTTCAGCTTGCGGTAGACCGACGCGCGGTCCTGGGCCAGCACGTCGGCGTAGAAGCCGAGGGCGAACTCGGGGACGAAGTTGAAGATCGCCGACGAGTAGGTGCTGACGCCGAGCTGCAGCAGCGGGAGCGCGAAGGTCTCCGCGGTCGGCAGGCCGCCGATGTAGGTGAGCCGGTCGCCGACCCGGGCGTAGGTGCGGGTCATCATCTCGATGTTCCCGACCCCGTCCTTCAGGCAGACCAGGTTCTCGTTGCGGTCCGCGAGCTCGGCGACCGAGAAGTCGGTCAGGATCGCGTTCGCCCGGCTGTAGACGGTGACGCCGAGCGAGGTGCTGTGGCAGACGGCGGACACGTGCTCGATCAAACCACGCTGGCCCGCTTCGGTGAGGTACGGCGGGAGCAGCAGGACGCCATCGGCTCCCGCGGCTTCGGCGGCCCGGGCTTGCTCGATCGCGGACGCCGTACCGCCGGTGGCCGGGGCGATCACCGGGACCTTGCCGTCGACCTCGGACACCGCCGCCCGGACGACCGTGTCGATCTCGGCGGCGGTCAGCGAGAACCCCTCGCCGGTCCCGCCGGCGGCGAACAGGCCGGCCACGTCGTACTGGCTCAGCCAGGCCAGGTGCTCGCGGTAGCCGGCCTCGTTGAAGCTCAGGTCCGCGTGGAAGTGCGTCACCGGGAACGAGAGCAGTCCGGTCTTGAGTCGTGCGGCCAGTTCGGCGGGGGAGAAGTGGGTCACGCCGTCACGGTAGAAGCGCTTTCCGATGCCTGTCCAAGATCATTTTTAGATCTATTGATGCTCTGAGAGCATCATCCACCATCACACAGCACCCGCCTCCGGCGGGGAGGCGGGGTGGTGGAGCATCGTGAGCACTCGGTGCAGGACCGGGTTGGTCGACTCGCGGTTCCAGATCGCGTGCAGCTCGACCGGTTCGCCCGGTACGCCGACCTCGCAGAAGGTGACTCCCTCGACGCCGAGGCTGCGCGCCGACGCCGGGACCAGCGCGACCCCACGACCGGCCGCGACCAGCAGGATCACGGTGAGGATCTGCTGCACCCGCTGCTCGATCCGCGGATGGGAGTCGGCCAGGAACCGGACCGTCAGCTCGTGGAAGTAGCGTGCCTGGGTCGGCGAGTAGCTGATCACCTGCTCGCCGCCGAAGTCCTCGGGTGCCAACGGCCGGCCGAGCGAAGCGAGCCGATGGTTGCTCGGGACAACGGCACACAACGGCTCCCGGGACACGATCCGGGAGTCGAGCAGCCGGGAGTCGAACGGCGGCCGGCCGAGCCCGAGATCCAGCTCTCCGCGCAGCAGACCGTCGATCTGCGCGGGTGTGACCCGTTCGTGCAGGATGACGTCGACACCCGGCAACTCTTCCGAGAGCCGCCGCAGCAGTGGACCGAGCGTCCGGATCGCCGACGTTGCCGTGAAGCCCAGGCGGAGGGTGCCGGCGGCGCCCTGGTCGACCCGGCGGGCCAGGTCACCGGCGGTCTCGACGAGCGCCAGCACGCGGCGAGCCTCAGCGAGGAAGGCGCGGCCTGCCTCCGTCAGCACCACCCGGCGGTTGTCCCGCTCGAGCAGTTGGACCCCGACGGCGCGCTCCAGTTTCTGCACCTGGCGGCTCAGCGGGGGCTGCGTCATGTTCAGCCGCTCGGCGGCACGGCCGAAGTGCAGCTCCTCGGCGACGGCGACGAAGGCGCTCAGCTGGTCGAGCGAGAACATGATTCCCGAAAGGTATCACTCGATGCCTTATCGGCCTTGGACAGGCATTATCGGCGGCCGGGATCTGCGACACGCACTCTGCACGAGCAGTACCTGGCGGCCGGCATCCGCAAGCGCGACGACACGTCGTACATGCGGACCGTGCAGCCTGACTTCAGTCCGAATACCGCTCGCTGGTGAGGCGGTGCCGGGTGTTCGACAGGTGCACCCGGGCCGCCGCCCGCGCCGCGTCCGGGTCCTGGCGCGCGATCGCGGCGTAGATGTTCTCGTGCTCGAGGACGACGCGGGTGAGGTGGGTCGCGTCGGACATCTCGTAGGCCGGGTCGAGGCGGGTCCGCGGCAGCATGATCATCATCGGGCCGAGCGAGTCGATCAGGTCGGTGTAGAAGCGGTTCCCGGCCGCGGCCGCGACCTTGAGGTGGAACGCGAAGTCCGCCTCGACCGACCGGCTCGGGTCGTCCCCGATCCGCCGGAAGTCGTCCAGCGCCCGCTCGATCGCCTTCAGCTGGTGCTCGGTACGCCGTACCGCCGCCAGCCCGGCCGCCTCAATCTCCACCCCGATCCGAAACTCCAGCAGCTCCAGCACGTCCCGATGCGACCGCACCTGCCGCAATCCGGCAGCCCGCTCCGGAACCTCTAGCACGAACGACCCACGCCCTTGGAACGTCTCCACCAACCCGGCCGCCTGCAACCGCGAGACCGCCTCCCGCACCACGGTCCGGCTGACCCCGAACTCCTCGACCAGGCTGTTCTCCGCAGGCAGCTTGTCGCCGGGCGAGATCTCCGCACTGAGGATTCGCCGCTTGAGCTCCTCGACGACCTCGTGCGCCAGCCCGCGCTTGCTCATCGGGTGCCGAACTCGCAGGCGTCGACGGTCCACGCCGCGCACTGCTCGCTGGTGGTGAAGCCGAGGCCGGGGCGGTCCGGGACGAGCATGCGGCCGTCCAGGGTCTCCAACCGCTCGTTGAACAACGGGTTCAGCCACTCGAAGTGCTCGACCCACGGCTCGCGCGGGTACGCCGCCGCAAGGTGCAGGTGGATCTCCATCGCGAAGTGCGGCGCGAGCTGAAGACCGTTGTGGTCGGCAAGCGCCGCCAGCCGCAGAAACGGCGTGATGCCGCCGATCCGCGGTGCGTCGGGCTGGATGATGTCCGCGGCCCGCGCCTCGATCAGGCGGACATGCTCCCCGACGCTCGACAGCATCTCGCCCGTCGCGATCGGTGTGTCCAGCGCGGCCGCCAGTTGCGCATGCCCCTCGGCGTCGTACGCGTCGAGCGGCTCCTCGATCCAGACCAGGCCGAACTCCTCCAGCACCCGCCCGAACCGCAGCGCCGTCGGCCGGTCCCACTGCTGGTTGGCGTCGACCATCAGCGGCACGTCGTCGCCCAGGTGCTCACGCACGGCCCGGACCCGGTCCAGGTCGATCCGGGTGTCCGGCTGCCCGACCTTGATCTTGATCCCGCCGATCCCGTCCGCCAGCGACTTCGACGCCCGCTCCTTGACCTCCTCGATCGGCGCGTGCAGGAACCCGCCGGAGGTGTTGTAGGCCCGGACCGAGTCCCGGTGCGCGCCGAGCAGCTTCGCCAGCGGCAGGTCCGCCCGCTTCGCCTTCAGGTCCCACAGCGCGATGTCGATCGCCGCGATCGCCTGGGTCGCGACCCCGGACCGGCCGACCGACGCGCCGGCCCACAGCAGCTTGTCGTACACCTTCCCGATGTCCGACGGATCCTCGCCGACCAGGTTCGCCGCGACATCCTTGGCGTGCGCGTACTGCGCCGGCCCACCGGCCCGCTTCGAGTAGCTGAACCCGATCCCGCGCTGGTCCTGCGCGGTCGCGATCTCGGCGAACAGGAACACGATCTCGGTCATCGGCCGCTGCCGCCCGGTCAGCACCTTGGCGTCGCTGATCGGCTGGTCGAGCGGCAGGACGACGGACGAGAGACGGACGTGGCGGATCTGATCACTCGGCATCCAGTCATCATACAAGTAGCCAACCTGTACGACGACCTGCGGGGCCGCACCGTTTGACCCCGGCGTAACACCGTGGATCCAGACCGGAAACACGGGCCGGAAAGGCTGCTGCTTCGCCCGACAACGCCGTCGCGCGCGCCCACTGTCTGGGCCAGCCCGTCATCTGGGGAAGGGGTTTGCGATGGATGTGTCGGAGCTGACGCACCGCCGGTTGTTCGACGCGCTCGACAAGGACGGCGACGGCCGGGTCTGGGCCTGGGAGCTGCTCAGCCCGCTGGGCCGGGGCGGGATCCAGCCAGGAGATCCCCGGGTCCGGGCGGCGCTCGCGGAGCTGCGCGACCCGGACGGCAAGCCGCTCGGGATCGACAGCCAGCCGGTGCAGATCGACTACCAGCAGTTCGTCGCGATCGCGCAGCACGGCGACGGCATCGTCCAGCGCGCCCTGCAAGGCGACCTGGCCGTGTCGCCGGCCGAGTTCGCGGAGCTCGCCCGCGGCCTGCAGCGGATCTACGCCGAGGTCGAACCGAACCGGGACGGCGAGGTCGCGCAGTACATTCCGACCCTCCGGGACGCGGACCCGGCGCGGTTCGGGATCGCGATCTGCACCGCCGACGGGCAGGTGTTCGAGGTCGGCGACACCCAGCTGCCGTTCAGCGTGCAGTCGACCTCGAAGCCGTTCAGCTACGCGATGGCGCTGGAAGAGCTCGGCGCGGACGAGGTGCACCAGTGGGTCGGTCAGGAGCAGAGCGGCGGCACCTTCAACGACTACAAGCTCTCGCTGGACGCGCACCGCAGGCCGCTCAACCCGATGATCAACGCCGGCGCGATCGGAACTCTCGCGCTGGTCGACTCGGGCAGCGACGAGTCCGCGCGGATGCGCACGGTCAAGGAGACCTGGACGGCGATGATGGGACGGCCGCCGGGGTCGGACGTCGAGACCTTCCTGGCCGAGCGGGACACCGGTGACGGCAACCGCGGCCTGGCCAGCCTGATGGCCGCCGAGCAGATGCTCAAGGGAGCGCGCGGCCGGGAGGGCGCCGAACGGGCCGCGGAGTTCTACTTCCAGGTCTGCTCGCTCGAGGTGGACGCGTCCCGGCTCGCGGCGGCCGGTGCCACGCTGGCGAATGGTGGCATCGCGCCGTACAGCGGTGAGCGGGTGTTCTCCCGGGAGACCACCGGCCGGGTGCTGTCGGTGATGGGGCACAGCGGGATGTACAACGACTCCGGCAAGTTCGCCGACCAGGTCGGGCTGCCGTCCAAGAGCGGTGTCTCCGGCAACGTGATGATGGTGGTGCCGGACAAGCGGCTCGCGGTGGTGACGTTCTCGCCGCGGCTGGACGAGGCCGGCAACTCGGTGCGCGGTGTCGAGGTGTGCCGCCGGCTGGTGAACGAGTTCGGCCTGCACCCGTACAAGGGGCTGGGCGCCGAACGCAGCCGGCAGGCCGATCAGCAGGCCGCCATCGCCGACACCGTTCGGCGGGCGCTCGGGGGCATGCCGACGCCGGGACGCGAGGGCTCCCAGGGAGCGAAGACGGGCGCCCACCGCGCCGGCGGCGCCGGCCGCAACCAATGGGGCCAGACCCTCTGAAAACCGCCGCAGCCCCCGTCGAGGAGATCGGGGGCTGCGGCGGTTCAGCGGACGGTCACTCCACGGTGACGGACTTCGCCAGGTTGCGCGGCTTGTCGACGTCGTGGCCGAGGGCAACGGCCGCGTAGTACGCGATGATCTGCAGCGGGATGGTGAGCAGGATCGGGTCGAGCTCCGGCTCGTTCTTCGGCACCACGATCTGCGCCGCCACGCCGTCCGGCACGTCCACGCCCGGGTGCGTCACGACGTACAGCGGGCCGGACCGGGCGCCGATCTCGTGCAGCGCGCCGATGTTGCGGTCGAGCAGCTCGTCGTCCGGCACGATCGCGACACTCGGCACGTCCGGCGAGATCAGCGCCAGCGGGCCGTGCTTCAGCTCCGAGGTCTGGTAGGCCTCGGCGTGCCGGTAGGAGATCTCCTTCAGCTTCTGCGCACCCTCGCGGGCCACCGGGTAACCGCGGGTCCGGCCGACGAAGAACAGGCTCTCGTGCTGGGACAGCCGGCCGGCGATCTTGGCCAGCTCCTCCTCCTGGGCGACGATCTCGGCGATGTGCCCGGGAAGCTTCTTCAGGCCCTCGATCAGCCGGCGGCCGTCGGCGGGGGAGACGTCGCGGATCCGGCCGAGGTGGATGCCGAGCATCGCGAACGCGACCGCCATGTTGGTCAGCGCCTTGGTGGACGCGACCGAGACCTCCGGGCCGGCGTGCAGGTAGACACCGCCGTCGACCTCGCGGGCGATGCTGGAGCCGACCGCGTTGACCAGGCCGATCACCCGGCCGCCCTTGCGCTTCAGCTCCTGGACCGCGACCAGGGTGTCCAGCGTCTCGCCGGACTGGCTCACGGCGATGTACAGGGTGTCGCGCTCGACCACCGGGTTGCGGTAGCGGAACTCCGAGGCCGGCTCGGCGTCGGCCGGGATCCGGGCCACCTCCTCGATGAACTGGGCGCCCATCTGGCCCGCGTAGTACGCCGAGCCGCAGCCGAGGATCTTGACCCGCTTGATCTCCCGGGCCTCCCGCGCGTCCATGTTCAGGCCGCCCAGGTGGACGGTGTGGAAGCGCTCGTCCAGGCGGCCGCGGATGGCCCGGCTGACGGCGTCCGGCTGCTCGTGGATCTCCTTCATCATGAAGTGCTCGTGCAGGCCGCGCTCGTACTCGTCGGCCTCCCACTCGACCGTCTTGGCGGTCTTGGTGGTCGGCGCGGCGTCCTGGGTGAAGGTGCGGTAGCCGTCGGCGCGGACGGTGGCGAGCTCGCCGTCGTCCAGGTAGACGACCTGGCGGGTGTAGCGGATCAGCGCGGCAGCGTCGGAGGCGACGTGCATCTCGCCGTCGCCGATGCCCAGGATCAGCGGGCTGCCGTTGCGGGCGACCACGATCCGGTCCGGGAACTCCAGGTCGATCACGGCGATGCCGTAGGTGCCCTCGATCCGGCGCAGGGCGGCCATCACCTTCTCCTCGAGGGTGGCGCCGTCGGACTGCTCGATCAGGTGCGCCAGCACCTCGGTGTCGGTCTCCGAGCGCAGCTTGACGCCGGCGTCCTCGAGCTGGGCGCGCAGCGCGCCGGCGTTGTCGAAGATGCCGTTGTGCACGACCGCGATCCGCTCGTTGCCGCTGACGTGCGGGTGCGCGTTGTCCTTGCTCGGGCCGCCGTGCGTCGCCCACCGGGTGTGGCCGATGCCGAGCTTGCCGCCGAATCGCTTCGGCAGCGACGCCTCCAGCTCGCGGACCCGGCCCGCGTCCTTGTGCACCTTCAGCTCGCTGGACCCCAGTACGGCGACACCCGCCGAGTCGTAGCCGCGGTACTCCAGCCGCGCCAGTCCGTCCACCAGGATGGGCGCGGCCGGCTTGGTGCCGACGTACCCGACGATTCCGCACATGTGTTCATGCCTTTCGGAGGTTGTCGCTGTCTGAGGTCAGACCCGTCAGCCGTAGACGATCCGTCGCAGCTGCCGGGCGGAGAGTTCGGGTGAGCGGACCGGCCAGTGCCGGAGCTCGGAGCCGAGCCGGGCGAAGATCTCGTCGTTGCGGGCGCCGTAGGTCTGCAGCTCTCGGTGCCGGCGCCGGACGTACTCCTCGGTCGTCTCGGTGAAGTAGGCCAGGACGTCGGCGACCACTCGGCGCGCGTCGTCCGGTGGCAGGCCGGTGGTCCGGCTGATCTGTTCGGCGAGTTCGTCCACCGGACCCGCCGCTGCCTCACTGATCACGCGTCAACTGTGCAGCGTTTCCGGGGTCAAAGCCAAGCTCTTGCCCGAAATCGGGCAGATTTCGCTGTTTCGACGGAAGGTGACCAGACCGTTCCCGGCCGTGGACCTTACTCCTGTTCTCCAGCGTGAGGGAAATCCCCACACCAGGTGCTCGTGATCTTGCCGGTGCCGGGGGCCGGGCGTAGGACTGGCCTTGGACGGGGCGACCCTCGGGGCCCGGGCTCGGCCGGCCCGTCGACATCCGCTCGACCGGAAGGTCACTGTCATGCACCGATCACCTGTCGTGGCCGCCCTCGCGGCCCTCGCACTGGTCACCGCCGGCGGCGCCACCGCGACCGCCCGGCCGGCGGCCCCCACCCCGCTCCCGAGCGGGTCGATCGCGCTGTCCGGCGCCGACGCCCGCGGCTTCGCCGTACCTCCGGGGATGGTGAAGGTCTGGACGGCCGACCGGGCCGGCGGCGGGACCCAGACCCACTACCAGCAGATGGTCGGCGCCGCGCGCGTCCTCGGCGGCCAGCTGACCGTCCTGACGGACAAGGCCGGCAGGACCAGCGCCGTGATCGGCGCGTACTTCCCGGGTCTGAAGGCAAAGAACAGCGCCTCGGTCTCGGCCTCGACCGCCCGCGGGATCGCCGCCAAGCGGGTCGGCGCTGGCGGCAAGTGGTCCGAGACGCTCCGGATCGACCCCAAGGACGGCCGGCTCTTCCACCAGGTCGTCAACCAGCGCCCGGACCAGCGGTGGGTGCAGTGGGTCGACGCCACCTCGGGCGCGGTGAAGAAGCAGTACGACGCCCTCGCGCACGGAGACGGGACCGGCGTGAAGGGCGACACCAAGACGTTCTCCACCATCCGGATCGGCAGCACCTTCTACCTGCGCTCGGCCAACGGGCGGCAGGAGACGTACGACGCCGGCAACAAGCAGGTGCAGCCGGGCGTGATCATGACCGACAGCGACGACCACTGGACCTTCAACAAGCCGAAGTTCCTGTCACCCAGCCAGGCGCCGGGTGTGGACGCGCACTACTACTCCGACGTGGTCGACGACTTCTACCTCGGCGTCTTCGGCCGCAACAGCCTGGACAACGAGGGCATGACGCTGATCTCGACCGTCCACTTCGCGAACCGGTACTGCAACGCGTTCTGGAACGGCGAGCAGATGACGTACGGCGACGGCGACGGCATGACCTGTCTCCCGCTGTCCGGCGGCCTGGACGTGGTCGGGCACGAGCTCACCCACGGCGTCACCGAGTTCACCTCGAACCTGATCTACGAGAACGAGTCCGGGGCGCTGAACGAGGCGTTCAGCGACATGATGGGCAACACGATCGAGTTCTACGCCGCGCAGAACGGCCGCGACCCGGCCGCGACCCCGGACTGGCTGATCGGCGAGGACGTCATCCTGGCGCCCGACGCCGCCCCCGGCTTCCGGAACATGGGCGACCCGATGGAGGACGCCGACCCCGACCACTACAGCGAGAAGCTGGTCGGCGAGGCGGACAACGGGTTCGTGCACAGCAACAGCGGGATCCCGAACCACGCCTACTACCTGGCCGTCAACGGCGGCCGCAACGCCGGCTGCGACACGGTCGGCTCCGGTGGCCACCGGCACACCGCCGACTGCGACGTGGTGGTGCCGGCGATCGGGCTGAACGCCGCGCGGTCGGTGTTCTACGACGGGTTCACCAGCCTGCCGGAGTTCGCGAACATGTGCGACGCGCGGAACGCCACCGTGGCCGTGGCGGGCGCCAACGCGACCGCGATCAACGCCGCCTGGGCGGCCGTCGGCGTGAAGTCCGGATGTACGCCGGCCACCCCGCCACCACCGCCGTGCGTCAGTGACCCGGACGCCGAGATCCCGTTCGAATCGCCACATCCGTACGGCAACAACGGCGACTGCACCTGGACCTACGACAACGGGACCGCCGGGTTCGCGTTCCACTTCAGCCTGCTCGACACCGAGAAGGACTTCGACTACGTGATCGTGTACGACGGCAACGGCAACGAGCTCGCCCGCTACACCGGCCTGGATCGCAACGGAGCCACGTCACCGTGCATCAGCACGTCGACCGGCTCCGTCCGCCTCCTGACCGACCCAGCCGTCACAGCCCAGGGCTTCATCGTCGACGCGGTGGAGGCCTGTTAGAACAGACGCAGTACGTCGGACTCCATGCCGCGCAGCGCGTCGTAGTCGACGGTCAGGCACTCCAGGCCTCGGTCGGTGGCGAGGACCTTGGCCTGGGGCTTGATCAGCTGGGCGGCGAAGATGCCCCGGACCGGGGCCAGCATCGGGTCCCGGTTCAGGAGTTCGACGTACCGGGTGAGCTGCTCGACGCCGTCGATCTCGCCGCGGCGCTTGATCTCGACCGCGACGTGCCTGCCGTCGGCGTCGCGGCAGAGCAGGTCGACCGGGCCGATCGCGGTCGGGTACTCGCGCCGTACCAGGGTCCAGCCCTCGCCGAAGGTGTGGACGTGCTCGGCGAGCAGCTCCTGCAGGTGCGCCTCGACACCGTCCTTGATCAGGCCGGGGTCGGTGCCCAGCTCGTAGGCGGTGTCGCTGTGCACCTCCTCGAGCGTGATCCGGAGCTCTTCACCCGCCTTGTTGGTGACACTCCAGACCCCCTCCTCCTCCGTCAGCTTGCACGGCGGGGACATCCAGTTCAGCGGCTTGTAGGAGCCGCCGTCGGCGTGGATCAGCACGGATCCGTCCGCCTTCACCATCAGCAACCGGGGAGCCATCGGCAGATGAGCCGTCAGCCGACCGGAGTAATCCACGGAACAGGTAGCAATCACCAAGCGCACGACACAGCACCGTAGTCCACGATCGGCCCGGAACCCACGCCACCTGGCCGCCGGGAGTGGCAGGCTGGTGGGCATGATCCCGAAGCCCAGCGAGCAGGCGGTCTCGGAGTACGACGCGGTCGCGGCCGGACTGGAGTCGTCCGGCGTGGTCCGGGGGAGCATGTTCGGCATGCCCTGCCTCAAGATCGGCAAGAAGGTGGTCGCCGGCATGCTCGGCGACGCGATGACGTTCAAGCTGCCGCCGCAGCCGCGGGAGAAGGCGCTCGCGCTGCCCGGCGTGGAGCCGTTCGACCCCGGCATGGGCCGCCCGATGAAGGAGTGGGTGGTGATTCCGCTGGCCCAGTCCGCGGTGTGGCCGGACTATGCCGCCGAGGCGCTGGAGTACGTGCGCGGATGAACCTCATCTGTCCGGCTCGGATACTGCTGCTGCCTGGGGATGTGGTGGAGCCGGTGGTGGGGGAGCGGGTTGCGCAGGTCTATGCGGGGCCGTTCGACGCGGCGGCCGGGGCGCGGCTGGCGGAGGGGCTCGGCGTGCGGCTGACCGTCGTACCTGAGCTGGTACGGCGGCCTGACGAGGAGCTGCAGGCGATTGCGGACCTGCATCGGGGCGAGACCGTGGTTGTGCTCGGGGTGGACCTCGGGTTGCGGCTGCCCGCGGTCGTGGAGCACACCGGCGACGGGTGGACGCGGGTGCCGACCAACAACGAGGTGACGCTGGCGACGTACGAGCAGGCGGCCGAGAAGTTCCGGGAGTCGATCCCGGCCGAGCCCAACACGCTGCTCATCGACCTGCTCGACGGGGCGCTCGCCCCCGGCGCGCGCGTGCTCGAGCTCGGCAGCGGGACCGGCCGCGACGCGATCGAGCTGGAGCGACGAGGTCTCGTCGTACGGCGGACCGACGCCACCTCGGCGTTCGTCGAGATGATGCGAGCGGAGGGGTACGACGCCGAGCGGCTGAACGCGATCACGGACGACTTCGGCGGGCCGTACGACGCGGTGTTCGCGGACGCGGTGTTCCTGCACTTCGACCGGGCGCAGCTCACCGGCGTGCTCCGGAAGGCGGCCCGGGCCGCACCGGTGCTCGCCTTCACCACGCGGGAAGGCAAGGGCGAGGCGTGGTCGAACCGGAACCTCGACCTGCCGCGGCACTTCGTCCTGTGGCAGGAGCAGCCGTTGCGCGAACTGCTCGCCGCCACCGGCTGGACGGTCGAGCAACTCAGCCGCGGTGAGACGCGGATCGGCTGGTGGTTCCACGTGCTGGCCAGGCGCTCGTGATCCGGGCCGGGATCGTGCTGCTGACGTCCGATGGCTTGGCGGCGATTGAGCGGGTTCGCGACGGGACGACGTACCACGTGCTGCCCGGCGGGCAGGTCGAGCACGGCGAGAGCCCGCCGGAGGCGGCCCGGCGGGAGGCGTACGAGGAGCTCGGGCTGCTCGTGAAGATTCGTGGGCTGATCGCGGTGGTGCACTTCGGGCAGGGCACGCAGCAGTACTACCTGGCCGAGCAGATCGGCGGGGAGTTCGGGACCGGCGACGGGCCGGAGATGACCAGCCCGCCGGAGTCGGAGCGGGGGAGCTACAGGGCGGTCTGGCTGCCGGTGCGCGAGCTCGCCGGACGGGACCTGAAGCCGAAGCCGGTCGCGGCGGCGCTGGACCAGGCGCCGGATCCGCAGTGGCTGCTGGACGGGTGGTTGGAGTCGCCGGCGGTGTTCGAGGAGGTGTGAGGTTGGACTCGGGGGTGACTCAGCTCATGGGCGGACCACTGGGCGGACTGGCATAGTTCGGGGCATGGCTCGGGAACTGAAGACGGTGGGTGTGGTCGGTCTCGGCACGATGGGCGCCGGGATCGCCGAGGTGTTCGCGCGCAACGGGCTGACCGTGGTCGGCGTCGAGCGCGACGAGGCGGCCGCCGAGCGCGGCCGTGGGCACATCCAGCACTCGACCGACCGGGCGGTGAAGCGCGGCAAGCTGTCCGTCGAGGACCAGCAGGCGCTGTTCGACCGGGTCACCTTCGCCACCTCGCTGGAGGCGCTGTCCGAATGCGACCTGGTGATCGAGGCCGTGGTCGAGCGGCTCGAGCTGAAGCGCGAGGTGTTCTCCGCGCTGGACAAGATCGTCCGCGACGACGCCATCCTGGCCACCAACACGTCCAGCCTGTCCGTCACCGAGATCTCGGTCGCCACCGAGCGCCCGCGCCGGGTCGTCGGCATGCACTTCTTCAACCCGGCCCCGGTGCAGGAGTTCGTCGAGGTGATCAAGACCGTCGTCACCGAGCCCGACGTGGTTGAGGACGTGCAGGAGCTGGCCCGCCGGCTGGACAAAGTCCCGGTGGTCGCCGCCGACCGGGCCGGCTTCATCGCCAACGCGCTGCTGTTCGGCTACCTGAACCACGCGGTCTCGATGGTGGAGTCGCGCTACGCCACCCGTGAGGACGTCGACGCGGCGATGCGGCTCGGCTGCGGCTACCCGATGGGCCCGCTGGCGCTGCTCGACCTGATCGGCCTGGACACGGCGTACGAGATCCTCGACACGATGTACAAGCAGGGCCGCAACCGCCTGCACGCCCCGGCCCCGATCCTCAAGCAGATGGTCACCGCCGGGCTGCTAGGCCGCAAGACCGGCCGCGGCTTCTACACCTACGAGGCGCCGGACTCCCCGGTCGTGGTCGACGACGAGCACACGCCTTCGACGGCCGGCGACGCGCCGGCGGTCCGGCCGGTCAAGCAGGTCGGCGTGGTCGGCTCCGGCACGATGGCGGTCGGCATCATCGAGGTCTGCGCCAAGGCAGGGTACGACGTCCTCTACGTGGCCCGCGGCACCGAGAAGGTCGACCGGGTCCGCGCCGCCCTGGAGCGCTCGCTGGAGAAGGGCGTCCAGCGCGGCAAGCTCTCCTCCGAGGAGCGCGACGCGGCCTTGCGCCGGATCGTCGGCACGGCGAAGCTCGACGACCTGGCGACCGTCGACCTGGTGGTGGAGGCCGTGGTCGAGGAGCTGAGCGTCAAGCAGGCGCTGTTCGAGACCTTCGACGAGATCTGCAAGCCGGGCGCGATCCTGGCCACGACCACCAGCAGCCTGCCGGTGATCGACCTGGCGATGGCGACCAAGCGGCCGAGTGACGTGGTCGGCCTGCACTTCTTCAACCCGGCGCCGGTGATGAAGCTGGTCGAGGTGGTCAGCACGGTCAGCACGTCGGCCGAGGTGGCCGACACGGTCGCGGCGCTGGCGGTTGCCGCCGGCAAGCACCCGGTGCGGTGCGGCGACCGGGCCGGGTTCATCGTGAACGCGCTGCTGTTCCCGTACCTGAACGACGCGGTCCGGATGCTCGAGGCGCACTACTCGAACGTCGACGACATCGACGCCGCGATGAAGCTCGGCTGCCGGCTCCCGATGGGCCCGTTCGAGCTCCTCGACGTGGTCGGCCTGGACGTCTCGCTGGCCATCCAGCGCACCCTCTACCTGGAGTTCCGCGAGCCCGGCTTCGCCCCGGCCCCGCTCCTCGAGCACCTGGTCACCGCCGGCTACCTCGGCCGCAAAACCGGCCGCGGCTTCCGCGACTACAGCAGCTGAACCTGACCCCGTGGAAGACTCACGGGGCATGCGGAGGATGAAGTACCAGCGGGATCTTGTGGGGGTCTGCGCGACGTTGCTGCTGGTGTGTACCGGGATCGGGTTGATCGGGATGCCCGGTGTCGTCGGCGCGGAGTGGGCCGGGTGGTCCTCGTTGATGTTCCTGGTCGCGGTTCTGGTGCTGCCGGTGGCGTGGGTGCTGCTCCGGATCTCCTCCGGTACGGCGACAGTGGCCCGCTGGATCGCGTTGGCCGCGGTCGGCGCCGTACTGGTCCGGCTGGTCTGGTCCGCGTACGACGCGGGGCCGGCGATCGTGATCGCCGTACTGCCGTTGCTGGCGATTCTCGTCCTCGCAGCGGTGGTGCTGGTGTACTCGTGGCCGCAGACGGCGTCGCGAGCGTTGAAGGACGTTGCCCAGCGCAACGGCTGGAATTTGCTCGATCCGCGGGAGCTGGACCTGCCGCCGCTGCCGTTGCCGGTCGGGCGGGCGTGGAGCGTGCGGAGCGTCGTACAGACTCCGGGCGGAACCGCCTTCGAGGTGCGCTGGCTGCAGTGGCACGGGCTGGTGTGCCGACGGCGTCGGTTGTCGGTGTTCGTCGCGACGCGGCTGTCGGCCGCGCTGCCGCCGGTGGAGGTCCGTCCGGGTGGCCTGTCCCGGTCCGACATCACGCTGGAGAGCGCCGAGTTCAACCGCAGTTTCGATGTCATCGGCAACGACGCGCGGTACCTGACCGCCGTCCTGCATCCCCGCACCACGCAGGCGCTGCTCGACGCCCGCCCGATCTCGCTGGCCATCGCGAGCACAGCCCTGGTCCTGTACGACGACCAGCCGCTCACCCCGGAGTCGCTCACCCGCTGCCTGGCGAACCTCGAGCGGATCAGCATTCCGCGTCACGTCCTCGAGGACTGGGGCCAGCACGCGGGTCAGCCCAGCCGCCGCGGCCTCCGCTTCACCGGCCGTGGCTTCGACCTGTCCGCCGGTGCGTTGATGGCACGCCTAGCGGCGATGACCACCGGGCTGCTCGGTCTGACGCTGCTCACCTGCCTGGCCGCCGCCGCGACCGAGCCGGACTTCGACCCGCCTCGCCCGGTCAGCACCCTCCTCATCGCGGCCGCTGTCCTGCTGGCCGTCGCCGTAATTTGCGTGCTGCTGCCGAAGCGGAGACCTACGCTGGGCGGATGATCGAGCCGAGGCCCGCACCGCTTGCGCGGTCGTTGCTGCCCGACGCTGAAGGGCAGTGGGTACGGCGCTGGACCGGCGACGACTGGTTTGCCGAGGCGGACGCGTGGGTGCGGACGCAGTTGGCCGGGACCGGGACCGTAGTGTCCGGTGACCCGGTGCCGTACAAGATCCGCTTCTGGGCGGCCGTTTGGTGCTATCCGACCGACCACGGGCTGTTCTGGTTCAAGGAGAACAACCCCGGCCAGGCGTTCGAGGCTGCCCTGGTGGGTGCGATGTCGGAGGCGCTGCCGCAGCACGTCGTCGCCCCGCTGGCGATCGAGCCGGAGCGCGGCTGGTTCCTGACCGCCGACCAAGGACCGACCCTCGACGACGAGAGTGCCGAATGGCATCGGCTCGTCGTCGAGTACGCCGCTCTGCAGCGCGACAGCGTCCCGGTGGAGAGCGCCTTGCTCGCCAGCGGGCTCACGTCACTCGCACCGCCCCGCCTGCCCGGCGCCATGCACCACGTGGCGGACTGGTTCGCGGACCTGGCCGACGATCACCCGCTGCGTCCCGATCAGGCGACGCTTGACGGCGTACGGCGGGCCGCTGACACCTTGTCCGGGGTGGAGAGGTTGCTGCCGGGCGCCGTACCGATGGCTCTCGATCAGAACGACCTGCACGCGCGGAACGTGTTCCGGCCCGATCCGGCCGGTCCGTTCCGGTTCTTCGACTTCGGTGACGCGGTGTGGGGTCATCCGTTCGCGACGATCGGGAGCGTGCGGGAGGACGTCGACGACGAGATCGTGACGGCGTACCTCGAGGAGTGGTCGGAGCTCGCGCCGCTCGACGTGCTGCGCCGCGAGCTCGAGCTCGCCGAGCCGCTGCACGCGGTGCACCGGATGGTGTCCTGGCACCGGCTGCTGGAGCACGCGGACGAGATCGAGTGCGCCGCCTGGGTCGTGCACGTCGAGCACTGGCTCCGCGAGGTCGTCCGGGCCTACGGCTGACCGCTCTAGGGCAGGAACGGCGTCAGTACGGCGAGGAAGTAGTCGAGGCGCTCGGCATGCACCCAGTGGCCGGCCTCGGGGACCTCGGCGTACTGGACGTTGGGGAAGTACGAGGCGATCGTGGCGCGGTGGTCCTGCTGGACGTAGTCGGACTTGCCGCCGTAGATGAAGAGGGTCGGGCCTGTGTAGCTCCGCCCCTCCGCCTCGGCCGGCCAACCGGAGATCGCCGGTAGCGCGGCCTGGATCACCGGGAGGTTCGGGCGCCAGCGAGCGCCGGCGTCGTCGAGAATCAGGTTCTGCAGCAGGAACGCGCGCGTACCGGGGGTCTGCACCGCCTCGGCCAGTTGAGCGTCCACGTCGGCGCGGCGCTGCACGTTCGACAGGTCGGCGTCACGCATCGCCTTGGCGTACTCGACGAAGGCCGGCGGGTAGGCCACCGGCGCCGCGTCGACCACGACCAGCCGCTCGACAACGGCCGGGTGCTCGAGTGCGGTGAGCATCGCGGTCTTGCCGCCCATCGAGTGGCCGACCAGCGCGACCGGTCCGACGCCGAGGGACTCGATCGTCTCCCGGACGTCGTCGGCCATTTCCGGGTAGCTCATCGTGTCCGTGTGCGGCGAGGTGCCGTGGTTGCGCAGGTCGAACGCGAACACGCGATGCTCGCCCGACAGCCGCCGGGCCGCGGTCATCCAGTTCCGCCCGGAGCCGAACAGGCCGTGCATGACCACGACCGGCGTGCCACTCTCGCCGTACGACGTCACCGGTAACTTCATCGAGGACCCTTGGGATCAGCGGCGGCGTTGCCAGCAGGCGGAATGCCAGTGGCGTCGCTCGTCGAGGGACTGGGCGCCGCCGATCGCGGCGAGCAGGCTGGGGTTCTCCGGCCAGACCACGACGTGCGGCGTGGCCGGCGGGATCAGCTGGTCGCAGCCCGGGCAGCGGTACGCCTTGCTCGACGAGGACCCGGACACGCGGCGGACGATCCACTCACCGTCGGACCGCTCCTCCCGGGCCTGGGTACCACCGAGCAGCGGCCGGTCGGTGACCGGCCGCTGCCACTTGGAAGGCTTCCGGCGCGACATAGCCCTTCAAGGCTAGCCGTATGAGCTACGTCACCCGGGGCTAGGCAGGTCAGCCGCGCGCTACGGCGTACGCCGCGGTGCCGATCAGCTCCATGGAGACCTGCAGCCGTTCCAGGCTGACGTTCTTCGCGATCGTGTCCTCCGGCGAGTGGTACGGCGGCTCGAGGAACGCCGGCGAGATCTCGCCGCGCCAGGAGAAGTTGGCCGACGCGATTCCGACCTCCTGGAACGACTGGTGGTCGGACGCACCGCGCTGGACCGGGCCGACCATCCGCGGGTCGTACCCGAGCCGCGCGCCGGCCGCCCGGACCGCGTCCGTCGCCGTGTTCGCCAGGCCGGTGAAGGACAGCAGCCAGTAGGTGATCGCCGGGTCCCAGCTGGTCGCGACCATGTCGTTCTGGAACACCGCCGCGTGCCGGTCCCGCTGGGCCTGGTCCAGCTGCGCCACGTGGTACCGCGACCCCACTAGGCCCTGCTCCTCCGAGCCCCACAGCGCGAACCGCAGCGTCGCGTTGGTCGGGAGCCGGCTGAAAACGCGAGCCAGCTCCATCGTGAGCACGGTGCCGGAGCCGTCGTCGTTCGCACCCGGTGCGCCGATGACCGAGTCGTAGTGACCGCTGACCACCACGATCGGCGCGTTCGCACCGCCCTTGCCGCGCCGTTCGCCGATCACGTTGTTCGAGATCAGCCCGCGATGCGAGGTGGTGCTGATCCGCAGCGGCAGCGAGGTCACCACGGCGAGCGCCTCGCGGATCAGCCGCTTCTGCACCTGAGCCACTCCGAGCACCGGGATCGTGGCCGCGGTCAGACCGGTGGACGGCGAGAACGCCGCGGCGCGGCGCGGGAACACCTGGTCGGCCGGCAGCAGCATGACTGCCACCGCTCCGCGCGCCGCGGCCTCCGTGACCACGGCTTGGCGCGCGGCCGCGGTGTCGTCGGCGATCACGATCGAGCCGGCGACGTCGGCCGGCCAGACCGGAGCCGTCGCCGGACCGACGTCCCGCACCGGTCCCTCGACCGTGACGTCGAGCTTGCCGGCCGGAGCGGCGCCCGCCTGCCAGCACAGGTCGTCCGGCAGGATGCCGCGGACGTCCTCGATCTGCGCCGTGAACTTGTCCGCGACCGGGAACGGCTCCAGCCGGGTGTGGTAGCCGTACTTGTCGAGCTGGCCGGCGATGTAGTCGGCGGCCCGCTTCTCGCTCTGGGTGCCACCGATCCGCGGCCCGATGTGCTCGGACAGCACTTGCAGGTGGCGCAGCGCCTTCTCCGAGGACAGGCCGGAGACGATCTGCCGGTCGTACCTGTCCAGGTTCGGATGCTGCACCGCACCGGGCCGCAGGTCGTCGGCTCCCCACGCCGGTGCGGCGGGGAGGGCGGTGGCGGCGGTGACGCCGGCGACGGCGCCGAGCAGTCCACGGCGACTCAGACCGGATCTGTCGGTCATGCAGGTCTCCTCACAAGGTGGGCGGCCCCGAGACCCCAGACCGTAATCGATCCGCGACAGGTCGCCTAGCGCTGAACGCGAAGTTCCTCGCCCACCTCGTGCATGTGCTGCAGGCCCATCCGGTAGGACTCGATCAGGCCGGTGCTCAGGTAGGACACGCCGACCCGTTCGCAGTACGCCCGGACGATCGGCTGGGCGGCGCGCAGGTTGGCGCGCGGCATGCTCGGGAACAGGTGGTGCTCGATCTGGTAGTTGAGCCCGCCCATCATCCAGTCGGTGACCAGGCCGCCGTGCACGTTGCGCGAGGTGAGCACCTGCTTCTCCAGGTGGCCCCAGTTCGTGTCGGCGTCGGGCATCTCCATGCCCTTGTGGTTCGGCGCGAACACGCTGCCCAGGTGCAGCCCGAAGAGCATGTGGTGGATCAGCGCGAACAGCACCGCCTGGCCCGGCGACATGAGCAGGAACAGCGCGCCGAAGTACAACACCAGGTGGGCGGCGATCAGACCGAGCTCCAGCCGGGCGTCCCGCCGTGGGCGGCCGAGCAGGAACGTGATGCTGGAGACCTTGAGGTTGAAGCCTTCCAGGGTGAGCAGCGGGAAGAAGATCCGCGCCTGGTTGCGGGTCAGCCAGCCGTACAGGCCGGTCCGGCCCTCGGCCTGCTCGAGCGTCCAGACCAGCACGCCCTCGCCGACGTCCGGGTCCTTGTCGGTGTGGTTCGGGTTCGCGTGGTGGCGGTTGTGCTTGTCGTTCCACCAGCCGTAGCTCATCCCGCACAGCAGGTTGCCGTGCAGCATGCCGATCCAGTCGTGCAGCTTGCGGGAGCCCGAGATCTGCTGGTGGCCGGCGTCGTGGCCGAAGAAAGCCGCCCTGGTGGTCAGGACGGCCAGTGGGATCGCCAGGAACAGCACCCACCACGAGCCACCCAGGAGCGCCACTCCGGCCCAGGTCGCGGCCAGCAGCGCGACGTTGATCCCGATTGCCATGGCGTAGGCCGCCGTACGCCGTTCCAGCAGGCCGGCTGCTTTGATCTCGCGCAGCAGGGGAGCGAAGTCACTGCCTTTGGATACGGCAGTAGGGGAAACCATGGGCTGAGCCATTCAGGTCCTCGTCTCAGAGCGGTGGGGGCCTAGGCGTACAGCCATGGCCAGCGTACGGCATCAAGCCTCGTCGCCCTAACGGCCGAAAACATGAGTGCTATTACCCGAACTCGATGGGGAGACAGTGCCCCGAAGACAGTGGAGCTAACACCACTGAGCGCAGTCCTACGCTCAGTCATGATGGAGCCATGACCACTGTTGCCACCCAGGCGCCGCCGATGCGGTACCCGAAACTCGCTCAGCCGTGGATCGCGCTGTTCCTCGCGATCCTGGCCGAGCTCGGGATCGCCTTCTTTGTGCTCAACGTGGTGGCCGTGCCGCTGATCGCGGTGTGGGTCGGGATCCCGCTGCTGCTCGCGTTCGTCCCGGCCACCCGCTGGTTCGCGAACTGCCACCGGACCATGCTGGCCGGCTTCACCGGCGAGCGGATCCCGCGCCCGTACAAGAAGCCGCCGATGCCCGGCATCCTGATGTGGCTGCGGACCACGCTGACCGACCCGGCCACCTGGCGCGACATCGTCTGGCTGATCGTGAACGCGACCATCGGGTTCACCCTGAACCTGCTGTCCGCCGTGCTGTTCCTGGCGACGCTGTTCTACCTGGTCTACCCGCTGCTGGTCGGCGTGACTCCGGAGGGCGTCTTCACCGAGCCGTTCGGCGGGCTGCTCACGGTGAACTTCTGGACCAGCTTCCTGGTCATGCCGGTCGCGCTGATCGCGTTCCTGATCTGGATGGCCGCCGGTGAGCGGCTGCTGAAGGCGAACGCGTTCATGGCCCGCTCGCTGCTCGGGCCGACCGAGAGCGCCAAGCTCGCGCTCCGGGTCCGGGAGCTGGCCGAGTCCCGCGCCGAGACCGTCGACACCCAGGCGGCCGAGCTGCGCCGGATCGAGCGCGACCTGCACGACGGCGCCCAGGCCCGGCTGGCCGCGCTCAGCATGAACCTGGGCATGGCCGAGGAGATGGTCAGCCGCGACCCCGAGCAGGCCGCCGCGCTGCTGACCGAGGCCCGCCAGTCGGCCAGTACGGCGCTGTCCGAGCTGCGCGACCTGGTCCGGGGCATCCACCCGCCGGTGCTCGCCGACCGTGGGCTCGAGGGCGCGGTCAAGGCGCTGGCCCTGTCCTGCCCGTTCAAGGTCGACGTCACCTTCGACGTCTCCGGCCGGCCGGCCGCGCCGGTCGAGTCGGCGGCGTACTTCGCGGTGGCCGAGGCGCTCGCGAACGCGGTGAAGTACTCGGCCGCGACGAACGCCTGGATCCAGATCACGCACGAGGACGAGAAGCTGCACATCCTGGTCGGTGACGACGGCATCGGAGGCGCGGTGATCAAGCCCGGTGGCGGTCTGTACGGTATCGAGCGGCGGCTGGCCGCCTTCGACGGTACGTTGACCGTGGTCAGCCCGACGGCCGGGCCGACCACCGTGATCATGGAGCTGCCTTGCGAGTCCTCATCGCTGAAGACCACGCCCTCCTCCGGGACGGCCTGATCCGCCTGCTGGAGGCGCACGACTTCGACGTCGTCGAGGCAGTCGACAACGGTCCCCGGCTGGTGCCCGCCCTGGTGGAGCACCGGCCGGACGTGGCCGTTGTCGACGTACGGCTGCCACCCACCTTCACCGACGAGGGCCTGAAGGCCGCGATCGAGGCCCGCCGCCAGGTGCCCGGCCTGCCGATCCTGGTGCTGTCGCAGTACGTCGAGCAGCTGTACGCCCGGGAGCTGCTGACCGGCGGTGGCGGCGCGGTCGGCTACCTGCTCAAGGACCGGGTCTCGAACGTCGCCGAGTTCCTGGACTCGGTACGCCGGGTGGCCGGCGGCGGGACCGCGATGGACCCGGACGTGATCGGCCAGCTGCTGGCTCGCAACACCCGGGACGAGCCGATCGGCCGGCTCACGCCCCGGGAGGCCGAGGTGCTGGGCCTGATGGCCGAAGGCCGCTCGAACGCCGCGATCGCGAACGCCCTGTTCGTCACCGAGAAGGCGGTCAGCAAGCACACCAACAACATCTTCGCCAAGCTCGACCTGCCCCCGTCGGAGGACGACAACCGCCGGGTGATGGCTGTCTTGACCTATTTGTCCTCCCGTTGATCCCTTACCGTCGGTGGTGGGGGAAGGGGGAGAATCGTGCCGAGCTTTTCAGGGATCGATCATCTCAGCCTGACGGTCACGGATCTGGACCGCAGTGAGCGCTTCTACACCGAGGTGCTGGGGCTGATGCCGCTGATGGACTTCGGGATCGCCCGGACGTACATCGACCGGCCGACCAGTTTCATCCAGTCGCTGGTCAAGCACGAGGCGGGTACGGCGAAGCCGTTCAGCGAGCTGCACACCGGCCTGGACCACATCGGCCTGAACGCGGCCAGCCGGGACGAGTTGGTCGAGTGGGAGCGCCGGTTCGACGAGTACGGCGTCACCTACACGCCGATCCGGGACATGGAGTTCGCGTCCCACCTGAACTTCCGGGACCCGGACAACATCGCGCTGGAGCTCAGCGCCTCGAACGAGGTGATGGCGGGCTGGCTCGAGGAGCTGAAGACCCGCGAGTTCACCCGGGAGGAGATCCAGGCCCGGGTGGCCGAGTACTTCGCCACTTTGCAACGCTGATCGGAGCTGCTCGGGTAAACGTTTGTCTGTAATCCGTTGACCATCGCCTGAATGCCTCGGTAAGTTTTCTACCCAGCTCCTGCATGATCCACGAACTGGGTGGTGGTGGCGATGGCAGTCCGGACCGGCGCGGAGCGTCTGGCCGGCGAGCCGGGGCTCGTGGGCGACGGGCGCCTCGGGCTGATCACGAACTTCACCGGCGTGCTGCCGGACCTCCGGCCGACCGCCGTCGCGCTGCTCGACGCGGGCCTGCGGCTGACGGCGCTGTTCGGCCCGGAGCACGGTCTCCGCGGCACGGCTCAGGCCGGGGCGAGTGAGGCCGAGGGCATCGACCCCGACACCGGGCTGCCGGTCTTCGACACCTACGGGCGGCACGGTGCTGCGCTCGACGAGTTGTTCGCCGAGGTCGACGTACTGCTGTTCGACATCCAGGACATCGGCACGCGGTTCTACACCTACATCTGGACGATGTACGACTGCCTTCAGGCGGCCACGCGGCTGGGGAAGCGGTTCGTCGTACTGGATCGGCCGAATCCGCTCGGCGGGCTGCGCGTCGAGGGGCCGCTGCTGCAGCCGGGCTTCGAGAGCTTCGTCGGGCGCGCGGCGATCCCGCTTCGGCACGGGCTGACCGCCGGTGAGCTGGCCCTGCAGTTGGGCGCGGCCGAGGTCATCGCGATGGAGGGCTGGACGCGGGACGCGTGCGGGACCGGCGCGGTCTGGGTGCCGCCGTCGCCGAACATGCCGACGCTCGATACGGCCTTCGTCTACCCGGGCACCGGGCTGTTCGAAGGCACCAACCTCAGCGAGGGGCGCGGCACGACCCGGCCGTTCACGACCATCGGGGCTCCGTTCCTCGACGAGCGGTTCGTCCCGACCTTGCGCGACTTCGGGTTGCCTGGCGTCGTCTTCCGCCGTACCTGGTTCGAGCCGACGTTCAGCAAGTACGCCGGTGTGGCGGTGCCCGGCGTCCAGCTGCACGTCGTGGACCGGTCGGCGTACGAGCCGGTGCGTACGGCGCTGGAGATGCTCCAGGTGGTCAGGCAGCTGTACCCGGACGACCTGCGGCTGCTCCCGTCGCTCGACCTGTTGTGGGGCTCGGACTCGTTGCGCAAGGCACTCGAAGCCGGTGAGGACCCGCTCGCGTTGTTGCCCGCAGCAACGCTCGACTGGGTGCGGCCCGGCGTACTGCTCTACGAAGGGACCTCGCGATGATCCGGTCTTTCCAGGTCGGCGACGGGCCGGCACTGGCCGCGGCGTGGACCGCGGCGGCGCCGGCGGATCCGATCGGCTACCAGCGCTTCCGCGACCTCTTCCTGCTCGACCGGAACTTCGATCCGGCCGGGCTGCAGGTCGCGGTCGTCGACGACCGGGTGGTCGGGGCGGCTTACGCCGTACGTCGGCTGGTCGCGGCAGCCGGCTCGGACCTCGAGCCGTCGGCTGGGTGGATCCCGTTCTTCTTCGTGCATCCCGACCATCGTGGTCGCGGGCTCGGCCGCTCGTTGCTGACGGCGGCGCTGGACTGGCTCCGGTCGCACGGGCGGTCCGAGGCGTTCTTCTCGTCGTACACGCCGAACTACTTCCTGCCCGGCCTCGACGCCGCCCGCTACCCGGGTGCTCTGCGGTTGCTGTCGGCCCTGGGGTTCGAGCGGCAGTACGACGCGGTCGCGATGGACCGGAGCCTGGTCGGGTACGAGATCCCTGCTGAGGTTCGTGCGCAGATCGCCGGGTTGACGGCGGACGGCTACAGCTTCGGGACGCCGAGCGGTGACGAGCTCACCTCGCTGATCGCGATCGCGGGCGACGAGTTCAACCCGGACTGGGCGCGCGCGATCCGGGAAGCCGTCGTGGCTGGGCTGCCGCTGGAGCGGATCGTGGTCGCACGTGATCCCGCCGGTCGCCTGCTTGGGTGGGCGATGCACGGGACTTACGAAGGGGTCATCGACCGGTTCGGGCCGTTCGGCGTACTGCCGGCGGCGCGCGGCACCGGGCTCGGCAAGGTGCTGCTCCACCTGACGCTGGAGCGGATGGCCGGGCTCGGCGCGCACAGCGCCTGGTTCCTCTGGACCGGCGTGCAGTCCGCGGCCGGCCAGCTCTATCTGAAGACCGGATTCACCATCACCCGCACGTTCACCATCCTCCGGGCGCCCCTGGTCCCGGCCGACGGGAAGGACTGACATCTGGACGCTGCTGATCTCGTCGTCCGACCGCACCATGCCGATCGTGATGGCCGGCCTGGTCGTCAGCACACTGCCCGTGCTGGTCGTGTTCCTGTTGTTCCAGAAGTACCACGTGCGAGGCGTCGTACTGAGTGGCCTTAAGTGAGGAGTTGCTCGTGACCAGAACAGTGCTCGCCGTCGGAGCGCACATCGGCGACATGGACCTGACCGCCGGACCCACGCTGGCCAAACTCGTGCTGGAGGGCGCGAACGTGACCATCATCGCGCTCACCCCCGGCGAGCGCGGCCACCCGCGGATGACGCCGTCGGAGTACAAGGTGCAGAAGATCGCCGAGGGCGAGGCGTTTGCCACCGCCATCGGAGCCGACTTCATCGTCCTCGACCACAGCGACGGCTTTCTGCCCGACACCGACGACGTCGCGACCGAGCTAGCTGCGATCATCCGCGAGAAACAACCGGACACCCTGATCACGCACTGGAAGCGCAGCATCCACCGCAACCACGAGCACGCCGCCAAGCTGACCGAACGCGCCCGCTTCCTGGCCGGCCTCCCGATGGACCCGTCGGAGGGAGTCGAAGGCGCCCGCCACTCGGTCCGCACCTTCCTGCACGCCGAGAACTGGGAGGACATGGAAGGCTTCCAGCCCACGATGTACGTCCCGATCCCCGACGAAGCCTTCTACCGCTGGATCTCCGCCATCCGCCACCAGGCCTTCGCCCGCGGCGAAACCTACGGCTTCCGCTACATCGACTACTACACAGCCCTGATGACCACCCGAGGCTGCCTGGCCGGCTACCCCCGAGCCTGCGCCTTCCACAGCACGCCTACGCCGGAAATCACCAAACTCAGCCCGTAGATCTTCCCCATGCGGCCCCACGCGAGCTCCTTCGTCGCCCGCCCGCCACCGCTCCCACCCAACCGGTACACGCGCTATCGCGCTTCATCGACCGCCACGTGGACGCGCTTGCCGTGATACGTCGGGCGAACGGCACCGGCGCCGCGTGGTTGAACTTCCGCGTGGGTCAGACGCGTGTGGGAAGGACTACCCCGGCAGTAGACCGAGTTGGCGCATTTGGGTGGCCACGTTGACTACGCCGTGGGTTTCGGTGATGTGGTTGTTCGTGAAGCGGAAGATGAAGACCTCGTTCCAGGTGATCCGGCGGCCGGTGGGTGGGACGCCCATGTACTCGCCGAGGTGGGTGCCGGTGACGGTGTTGCGGCAGACCAGCGTGTCGTCTTCGGCGATCAGGTCCTCGACCTCGACGTGGAGGTCGGGGAACGCGCCGAGGAGCATCGCCCAGACCTGCTTCTGGGCCTCCGCGCCAGTCGTGTCGACGGGCAGTGGTGTGCTGATCTGCACGTCCGGCGCGATCACCTCGTCGATCGCCTTGGAGATCAGTTCCGGGTCGCGCGAGTTCATCGCCTCGTGCAGCCGGTGGAAGGTCGCCTTGTTGCGCGCGGCAGTGGACATGAAATTCTCCTACTTCTCCAGGACAGCCTGGATCTCGAGGTTGATGGTCACCTTGTCGCCGACCGCGACCCCGCCGCCGTCCAGCGGCACGTTGAGGTCGATCCCGAAGTCCCGCCGGCTGACCTGAGCGGTCGCCGAGAACCCGGCCCGGTACCCGCCGAACGGATCCGGCCCGAACCCACCCACCTCGACCTCCAGCGGCACCGGCCGCGTGACGCCGTGCAGCGTGAGCTCGCCGTCCACGATCCAGCCTTCGGCAGTACGACGTACCCCGGACGACCGATACGTCATCACCGGATGCGCCTCGGTCTCGAAGTAGTCGGCCGAGCGCAGGTGGTCGTCGCGCAGTTCGTTGCCGGTGTCAACGGACGCGAGCTCGATGGTCGCCTCGACCGACGACTGCAGCGGATCCGGCGCCGTCACGATCGTCACGTCGTACGTCGTGAACCGGCCGCGCACCTTGCTGACCATCAGGTGCCGGACGCTGAAGCCGACCTCGGAGTGGACCGGGTCGACCTTCCACGTGCCGGTCAGGTAGTTGGGGATTGCGACCGCGACGGTCATGGTTCCTCCCTGGATGTAGGGGTCGCTCACATCCAGGCGACGAACGAGTCCGCGCCGTGGGGACAGCCCGCCTCAGAGTTCTTCGAGCCGCCGCTTCAGGAACCGCCGCTCGGGCGTCGAGGTGGCCAGGTCGAGGGCACGCAGGTACGCCGTCCGCGCGTCCGCATCACGTCCGAGCCGCCAGAGGAGCTCCCCGCGGGTCGAGTGGAAGTAGAGGTAGCCGTCGAGGTCCAGGCGGTCGACGGCCCGCAGAGCAGCAAGCGGGTCGCCGGCCTGTGCGACAGCGGCGGCCCGGTTGAGCTCGACGACCAGCGAGCCGGTGAGCTCGGCCAGTCGCCGGTACAACTCCGCGACCTGCGGCCAGTCGATCTGCTCGCGCGTCTGCAGCGACGCGATCGCGGCCTGTACGACGTACGCGCCGCGACCGCCCAACGCGATCGCTCGGTCGAGTAGCGCGCGCCCCTGGTCGATCTGGTGCTGGTCCCACAGCGAGCGGTCCTGATCCTCGAGCAGGACGAGGTCGTCTCCGGCGTACCGGGCCTGCCGGCGGGCGTGGTGGATCATCATCAACGCGAGCAGGCCGTGGGCCTCCGGCTGGTCAGGCATCAGCTCGACCAGCACGCGTCCCAGGCTGATGGCCTCGGCGCCGAGATCGATCCGGCCGCTGTAGCCCTCGTTGTAGATCAGGTAGATCACGGCCAGCACCGCATCGAGCCGGTCGGGCAACAGACGTTCGGCGGGCACCGCGAACGGGATGCCGGTCGCCTTGATCTTCGCCTTGGCGCGCGTCAGCCTGCGCTTCATGGTCTCCTCGGACACCAGGAACGCGCGCGCGATGTCCGCGGTCTGCAGTCCGCCGAGCGCCCGCAAGGTGAGTGCCACCTGGCCCTCCAGCGCCAGCGCCGGGTGGCAGCAGGTGAAGATCAGCTCGAGCCGTTCGTCCTTGATCACGGTTTCGTCGTACTCGTCCATCACGACCTCGGTTGCCGGTAGCAACTGGATCTTCTCGGCCAGCGTGCGGTCCCGGCGGATCCGGTCGATGGCCCGGTTGCGGGCCGTCGTGGTCAGCCAGGCGCCCGGGTTGTCCGGCGTACCGTGGTCCGGCCAGCGCTGCGCGGCGAGCGCGAACGCCTCCTGCGCCGCCTCCTCGGCCCGGTCGAAGTCACCGAGGAACCCGACCAGCGTGGCCAGCACCCGGCCCCACTCGTCCCGAAAGACCTGCTCCAGCGCGGTCAGCCCTGCACCACCGGCCTGATCTCGACGGTCCCACCCAGCCGCACCGCCGGGAACCGCGCCGCCAACTCGACCGCCTCGTCCAGGTTCGCCGCGTCCAGCAGGCAGAACCCGCCGAGCACCTCCTTGGTGTCGGCAAACGGCCCGTCCGTCATCAACGTCCGTCCACCCTCAACCCGCACACACGTGGCCATCTCCACCGGCTGCAACCGAGCCGCCGCCACACACTGCCCCTCCCCGAACAGCATCGAGTACTCCGCGACCACGCCCTCCCGCTCCGCCTCGGACAGCCCTTCGTCGTACCCAGGCTCCGTGTAAATCATCAACGCGAACCGCATCCGAACCTCCTCACCCAGTACGACGAACAACCACTCACGCCGGGGACACCACCGAGCCGACTATTTGTTCGGCCAGTTGGTGGGCCAGGCGTGAGGGGGTGGTGCCGGGCCGGGTTGCGCCGGCTGCGAGGGTGCCGTCGACGAGTAGCAGGAGCTGGTCGGCGGCGGCTGCCGGGTGTGGGTGGTCGAGCTTGACGAGCTCCGCCTCGAAGAGGGCGTGGAGGTGCTCGCGGTACTGGCGAGTGATGGCGTGGGCCGGGTGGTCGGGATCCGCCAGCGCGAGGTCCGCGGAGAGGTAGCGGCAGCCGCGGAAGCTCGGGTCGTCGATGACTCCGTCGAGCATGTCGAAGATCGCCAGCAGGCGAGCCGCTGGGTCGTCGCCGGCGGCTTCCATGGTCCGGCGGTAGAGCTCCACGTCCTCTGCCGTCGTTTCTCGCAGCACCTCGGCGATCAGCCCGTCCTTCCCGCCGAAGTGCTCGTAGAGCGATCGCCGGGCGACTTTGGCCTCCTTGAGGATCGCGTCGACGCCGACCGCGACGCCGTACCGGTAGGTCAGCTCCCTGGCGGCGGTCAGTAGCCGTTCACGCGGGCGGCTTGTGGTGCGGGAATCCATGAAAATCAGGGTGCCATGGGGTTGCCAGTAGATCAACCGGTCTATATGGTCAGAGTAGACCGATCGATCTATCTAAGGAGAGTGTGATGACCCAGCGCAGCACGGCCGAGACCATCGACCTTTTCAACCACGCCTTCGTCAACCACGACCCCGCCGTGCTGGACGACCTGGTCGCCGAGGACTGCGTGATGGAGGCGATCCAGCCGGCGCCCGAGGGTGCCCGCTACGAAGGCCGCGAGGCGAACCTGACCTTCTGGCGGGCGCTGGCCGAGGACCGCAGCACGCAGTTCGAGGTCGAGGACGTGATGGTGGCGGGCGACCAAGCGACGATCCGCTGGCGCTACCACTTCGGAGACGCTCCGGCAGACTCCGTGCGCGGCGTGAACCTGGTTCGGGTTCGCGACGGGCAGGTCGTCGAAGCACTCGCCTACAGCAAAACCGCCGGCGAGGTTCCCCTGGCCGCCATGGACGACTCAGTCGAGTGACAGTCCGGCGGCCGGAGCCACGCGGGCGGCCCGGCGGGCCGGCAGAACGCAGGCGAGCAGTCCGGCCACGGCAGCGAGGAGTACGACGACGCCGAGTGAGAGCCACGGGACTCGCAGGGTGGCGGCCTTGAGGACGTCCTGCACGAACGTCTCATAGCCGACCCAGGCGAACCCGACGCCGATCGCCGTGCCCAGCACGGCAGCCACCACCGACATCAGCACGGCCTCGGCGGCAAGCATCCGCCGCAACTGCCGGCGGGTGAGCCCGAGCGCGCGCAGCATCGCGTGTTCGCGGGCGCGCTCGAGGACGGAGAGCCCGAGGGTGTTCGCGATCCCGATCAGCGCGATCACCACGGAGATGCCGAGCAGACCGAGCACCGACCAGGTGAGAACTCTCAATTGCTGGTTCTCCGTCTCCCGGGCCTGCAACTCGTTGTCGACCCGCGCGCCGACCGGATCGGCCAGCTCGTCCAGGTCACCGACAAGTCGGCCCGGGTCGGCATGAGGGGAGGCGCGAATCCAGATGGCATGCGGCTCGGCGGAGTCGGTGAGGCTCGCCAGCGTGGTGGGCGCGACCACGCCCGTCCGGCCCCAGCCGATGCCGGCGGCAACCTCCAGTTGGGTCTGTCGCTTTCCGACCCGCACCGTGACCCGGTCACCGGGCCGGACGCCCAGACCTTTGCGAAAGGACGCGTAGTCGAGTCTGAGCTGCCCGGGTTCCAACCGGGCGAACGCTCCGCCGTCGCGAGCCACCTCCTCCGCGGTCGGCGCGGTGACAACCAGGAGCGGTTCAGGGAGCCCGGCCACGTGGGCCATGGCGCCGTCGACTGAAATGGCTTGCTCCACACCGGTCGTACGACGTACCTGGTCCAGGAGATCGGTGGTGACGGGCTTCTCGGGCGAGGTGAGCGCGGCATCGAGGGGGTGCCGCCTCCCGCGCTCCTCATCCATCGCCGTTCGCCACGTGGCGAGCCCGGTGAGTACGGCGGTCGTCAGCGTGACGCCGACCAGGAGCGAGGCCGTGGTGGTGGCGGTCCGGCGCGGGTTGCGCACAGCGTTCGTGGTGGCCAGTCGCCCGGCGGGGCCGAGTACCGCGCCGGCGATCCGGATCAGTCGGGGGACGAGCACCGGCCCGAACAGGAGTACGCCGGTGAACACCGATCCGCCGCCCGCCACCATGAGCGCCGTACTGTGCTGGCTCATCGCAACCCCGAGCAGGACCAGCCCGGTGACCAGGAGGAGCGCAGCGAGCGCCAGCCGCACCACACCGGCGGCTGTGCGTACGTCGACCGCCGCATCCGGGCGCAGCGCCGCCAGTGGGCTCACCCGCACTACACGCCGGGTCGGCAACCAGGACGCGAGCATGGTGACCAGCAGGCCGGCGGCGAACCCGCCCAGCAGCCAGAGCAGGGGCAGCCTGGGGGTGCCCATCGGGGTGGTGGGCGCGAGGGCGTTGATCAAGGCGACCAGCCCATAGCCGAGTCCGACGCCGACCAGCATCCCGGTCAGCGATGAGAGTACGCCGACGGCGGCGGCCTCCCGTCGTACCGAACGCACCACTTGCCGCCGGGTCGCGCCGACGCAGCGCAGCAGCGCGAAGTCGCGGAGGCGCTGCGCGAACAGGATCGAGAACGTGTTCGCGATGACCAGGACCGAGACGAAGAGCGCCACGGCGGCGAACAACAGCAGCAGCAACGACATGGTGTCCACACCGTTGTTGAGCTCGGTTTGCGCCTCGTCGACGAACTCCTCCGGCGACTGCACCTGCGCGCCTGGTGGGAGCGGGCCCACCTCCCCGCGGACCGCGACCCGGCCCAGCGAGAGCGACTGGTGGTCGCGCCACTGCAGCATCTGCGGCAGCGTGACGTACACCGAGGCCTGGGCAGTGCTCGAGGGTGACTCCACGAGACCGACGACTGCCAACTCGGCCGCGGTGGCGCCCTCGCCGATCCGAATGCGGTCGCCGATCGCGATCTCCCGGGCCTGGGCGACCCACACATCCACGACCGCCTCGCCCTTGCCCGCCGGGAAGCGGCCCGAGCTGAGCTTCTGCCAGCGCAGCTCCGCCGAGGGAGCGATCGGGCCGACGGCCGTTCCGGGGTACGGCCGGCCGCCCGCGCGCATCAGCAGCAGGGCCCGGCCGATCACGGAAGCGTCCTCGCCGTGCCGCTCGGCGAGCTCGACCGCGGCATTCGTGCCGATCTTGGAGACCACGTGGTCGGCGTTGCGGAACGGCGCTCCGAAGCCGTCCATGAGTCCGCTCCGGGCCCCAGCCGTGAGTACGCCGACCACGACGACGAAAGCAACTCCGACGATGACCGCGATCGCCGCTGCGACGTACCTGCGAAGGTGGGTGCGCAGGGACGCGAGCAAGACCGTGTGCATCAGGCGATCCGCCCGTCCTGCATGGTGACCACGTCGTCGGCGTACGTCGCCGCGTCCCGATCGTGGGTGACCATCACGACGGTCTGGCCAAGCTCGCCCGCCGACCGGCGCAGGTGACCCAGCACCTCCGCCGACGTGGCGCTGTCCAGGTTTCCGGTGGGCTCGTCGGCGAACAGCAGGTCCGGCTGCGTGACCAGGGCCCGGGCGATCGCGACCCGCTGCTGCTGGCCACCGGACAGCTCCGCGGGCAGGTGGCTCAGCCAGTCGGCCACGCCGAGGGCATCGGCGAGCTCCCGTGCCCGCTCCCGCGTCGCGTCGTCGATCCGGCGACCGCCCAGCTCCAGGGGGAGCACGATGTTCTGGAGAGCGGTGAGCATCGGCAGCAGGTTGAACGACTGGAACACGAAGCCGACATGATCGCGCCGGAAGGTCGTGAGCGCGTCGTCGTCGAGTGATCCGAGGTCGGTGCCGGCCACTGCGACGGTGCCGCTGCTGGCCTGGTCGAGTCCGGCCAGGCAGTGCATCAGCGTGGACTTGCCCGAGCCGCTCGGCCCCATGATCGCGGTGAATCGGCCGCGGGGGAGGTCGAGGTCGACGCCGCGCAAGGCATGCACCTGGGCTTCGCCTCGGCCGTAGGTCTTGGTCAGCTCCCGCGCGCTGGCGGCCACGCCTTCCTGGGTGGCGTGCTGACTGGCTTGCTGGGTGGTGGTGGCAGGCATGGCTGAAGCCAAGGGAGCGTGGTGTTGTCAGCGTGTACGAGGTTTTCGATATGCGGGCGATATGAGCGGGCCCGTAGCATCGGTGGCGTGCGTGTGTTGGTCGTCGAGGACGAACCCGACATGGCAGCGGCCATTCATGCTGGCCTGCGCCTGGCAGCGATCGCGTCCGACATCGCCGGTGACGGTGACACGGCGCTGGAGCTGCTGAGCGTCAACGCGTACGACATCGCCGTACTCGACCGGGACATTCCCGGCCCGTCCGGCGACGAGATCGCCCAGCGGATCGTTGCCTCCGGCAGCGGTATGCCGATCCTCATGCTCACCGCCGCCGACCGGCTCGACGACAAGGCCTCCGGGTTCGAGCTCGGCGCCGACGACTATCTCACGAAGCCCTTCGCACTGCAGGAGCTCGTGCTCAGGCTCCGGGCACTCAACCGGCGGCGCGCCCACAACCGGCCGCCGGTGTGGGAGATCGCGGGCCTGCGCCTGGATCCGTTCCGCCGCGAGGTCTACCGCGACGGCCGGTACGTCGCGCTGACCCGGAAGCAGTTCGCCGTCCTCGAAGTCCTCGTCGCTGCCGAAGGCGGGGTCGTCAGCGCCGAGGAGCTGCTGGAACGGGCCTGGGACGAGAACGCCGATCCGTTCACCAACGCCGTACGCATCACTGTCTCGGCTCTGCGCAAGCGGCTCGGCGAACCCTGGATCATCGCCACCGTGGCCGGCGTCGGGTACCGCATCGACACCGGAGGGGACCGTGGATAGGCAGCCCGGGTTGAGCGTTCGCCTCAAGCTCACCCTCAGCTACGCCGGGTTCCTGATGCTCGCCTGCTCCTTGCTGCTCGGTGCGGTGTGGCTGTTCCTCCTGCGGTACGTCCCCGACCGGGCGATGCTCGTGGTCCCTGACGCCACCACCCCTGGTGTCTTCCCCGTCCGGTCCACCCTGCTGCGCGAGTTCGCTCCGCGGGCAGCCGCGGTGATGGCGATCCTGCTGGTGTTCGGTCTCGTCGGCGGGTGGCTTCTCGCCGGCCGCATGCTCGCCCCGCTGACTCGCATCACCGAAGCCACTCGCAAGGCGGCGACCGGATCGCTTGCGCACCGGATCGAGCTGGACGGCCACAAGGACGAGTTCCGCGAACTCGCCGATGCGTTCGACGGCATGCTCGGGCAGCTCGAGGCACACGTCGCCGCGCAGCGGAGGTTCGCGGCCAACGCCTCCCACGAGCTGCGCACCCCACTGGCGATCACGCAGGCACTGCTCGACGTGGCCCGCAACGATCGCAACCGAGACACCGACGAGCTCGTCGAGCGCCTGCACGCCGTCAACAGCCGAGCGATCGACCTCACCGAAGCGCTGCTCCTGCTCAGCCGCGCCGACCGGCGGTCCTTCACCCGAGAGCGCGTCGATCTGTCCCTGCTGGCGGAAGAAGCCATCGAGACGCTTCTACCGCTCGCCGAAAAACGCGGCCTCACCATCGAGACCTCCGGCGACCTGACCCCCACCATCGGCTCGCACGCGCTCCTGCTGCAGCTGACCACGAACCTCGTCCACAACGCGATCGTCCATAACCTGCCGTCCCAGGGCACGGTGTGGGTCACGACCAGCGTTCACCCCGGCACCGTCGCACTCACCGTCGAGAACGCCGGCGAAAACCTCGGCCCCCAACTGCTGTCCACGCTGGTCGAGCCGTTCCAGCGCGGCACCGAACGAATCCGCACCGACCACGCCGGCGTCGGCCTGGGCCTGGCCATCGTCAAAAGCATCACCCAAGCCCACGACGGCACCCTGACCCTCACCCCCCGCCCCACCGGCGGCCTCCGAGTAACAGTCCACCTCCCCACCGCATTCCCGGACACTTCACCCGCCAAGCGGGCTGGTCAGGAACCCGCGCCGCGCGCGACAGCACGCTGAGCGCGCGGGCGGGGGTGGCGGGTCAGGAGGCATCGGCTTTGCGGACCCAGACTTCTCGGATGATCAGGAGGATGGCGGCGGCGCTGGGGATGGCCAGGAGGGCGCCGACCACGCCGAGGAGGGCGCCGCCCAGGAGGGCGGCGATGACGGTGACGGCGCCGGGGATGTCCACGGCCCGGCGCATGATGCGGGGCGCGATGACGTAGTTCTCGATCTGCTGGTAGATGATGCCGTACGCCAGGCAGGCGACGCCGATCCACAGGCCGCTGGTGAAGCCGATCAGGGCGACGATGACGACGCCGATCAGGCCACCGACCATCGGGATGAACGCGGTGAACATCACCACGATCGCCAGCGCCAGCGCGTACTCGCGCAGGCCGGCGACCTGCAGGAAGACGAACATGAAGAACCCGGCGCACGCGGCGACCAGGAACTGGCCGCTGACGTAGCCGCCGACCCGGCTGAGGACCTCGTCGCCGAGGATGGCCACGCGGGTCCGGCGAGTGGCCGGGACCAGGCTGTACGCCGCCCGCTTGACCGACGGCAGCGAGGCCAGGAAGTACAGCGTCAGGATCAGGATGGTGAAGCCGGAGAACAGGGCGTTCGCGACCACCCGGCCGACGCCGAGGATGCCGCCGAACGCACGCTGGGCCAGCGCCGGGTCCTGGATGTAGTCCTGGGCTTTCTGGATGAACTGGTAGCGGTCGTTGAGCTCGTTGAGGGTTCTCGACTTGGTCAGCAGGTCGAGCCACTCGGGGGCGTTCTTGATCAGGCTGTTGATCTGGTCGGTGACGACCGGGACGATCGCGAAGCCGACGCCGGCCACCGCGAGGATCATCAGCAGGAACACGACGCCGACGGACAGGCCGCGCCTCAGGCCGCGGCGCATGAACCACTCGACGAGTGGGTTCAGGCCGACGGCGATGAACATCGAGACCAGCAGCAGGATGAGGACGGAGCGGGCCTGGCCGAGGGCGTTCCACAGGCCCCAGGCGACCAGCACGCCGAGAGCCGCGAAGAAGCCGAACATGAACGGGTTCGAGCGCCGCAGCGGCGGGCCGGGCAGGCCCATGCCGACGTCCGGGTGCCGCTCCTCGATCAGCAGCTCGCCCGCCAGGTCGTCATCCGGCTTGCCCGCGGCCCCCTCGGCCTCGGAGTCGGCCGACGCAGCCGCGCTCTTCGCCTGAGCTTCGGACTCGTCCGCCGCCCTCGCGGCAGTCTCCGCCTCGGCCTCGGACTCGTCCGCCGCCTTCGCGGCAGCCTGAGCATCCGACTCGGACTCGTCGGCGGACTGTGCGGCGGTCTCCGCCTCGGCCTCGGACTCGTCGGCGGACTTCGCGGACTCTTCCGCGTCCTCGGCGGAGGCGTCTGCCTTCTCGGCCGCGTCGTCGGCTTCGCGGGCGGACTGCTCGGCCTTGGTGGCGGCGGCTTCCGCTTCGGCGGCGGCGGCCTTGGCCTCGCGGGTGGCCTCCGCGAGGTCCCGGTCGGGCGTCGCTGTGGAGTTTTCGTCGCCGGGTGGCGTCACATCTTGTCCTTCGGGGATCGCGAGCCGGCTGCGGCCTCGTCGGTCTTCTCGTCGTCGGCGGGCTTGTCATCGACTGCGTCGTCCGATGGCGATGCCGCCGCCTGCACCGAAGTCTCCTCGTCGTCGAGGTCACTCAGCCGGAACTCGTCGATCTTGGTCGAGTCGGCCGGCTCCTCGTCGTCCGCCATCGGCCCGCCGGCGGACTTGCTCGCCAGGTCCTCGGCGACCTTGGTGTCGACCCGCAGCCCGGCGTCGATCCGCGTCTCGTCGACCCGTGCGTCACCCGCGCCGGTGCCTACGAACGGGCTGGACCCCGTGAACGGGACCTCATCCTCGTCGTCGTCGTACGACGAGCCAGCAGACTTCGGCGCGAACGGGCTGTCGGCCGGCGCGTCGTCCTCGTCCGCCTTCGGCAAGCGCCCGCTGGGCGCGGAGAACGCGCTGTCCTTCGGCGCGAACGGGCTGCTCGGCGCCGCCGGCTCGGCGTCCCGGGACGCGAACTTGCTGCTCGGTACGTCGGTCTCGGCCGCCGGCACGGACTCCCGGGGCGCGAAGGGGCTGCCGGCCGGGGCCACCGTCTCGGCGGGAGCCGCAAACCCGCTCGGTGCCGGGGAGGCGGGCGCGGCAGGCGATGCCGGGGGAGTGGTCTCGGGGCGACTGAAGGGGTTCACGTACGCCGGGGCAGCCGTCTCGGAGTCGAGCTCGGCGGCCTGGCGGGCGATGTTGCTGGCGATCTCGTTCAGCCCGGCGATCTGGGTGAGGATGCCGTCGCGGCGCTTGGCCAGCCGCTCGGTCTCCCGGGCGACGATGGTCCGGGACCGCTCGGCCTCGTCGGCGGCGTTGGCCAGCTCGGCCTCGGACCTGGTCCGCGCGGTGGTGAGCAGCTGCTCGGCCTCCCGGCGGGCGCGGCTGAGGGTGCGCTCGGCCGACTCCTCGGCCTCGGCGCGGATCTTGCGGGCCTGCTCGGTCGCCTCCGCGACGCGCCGCTCGGACGCCTCGGCGGCCTCGCGCATCTGGGTGGTCAGGTTCTCGGTGTCGGCCGCGATCTGCTGGTGCTTGTCGGCCAGCTCCTTGGCCTGCTGCTCACGCTCGTCGGCCAGCCGGGCCCGCAGCGCGGCGGACTCGCGCTGGATCGCGGTCCGGATCTTCTCCGCCTCGTGCAGGGCGCCGTTCTTCAGCGTGCTGGCCTGCGACTCGGCGGTCAGCATCAGCTGCTCGGCCTTGCGCCGCGCGGTCTGCAGCACCTCGGCGCCCTCGGTCTCCGCGGTACGGCGCAGCTCCGCCGCGTCACCCTCGGCGGTCCGGCGCATGCTGTCCGCCTCGTTCAGCGCCACGGAGCGGATGTCCTCGGCCTCGCGCTCGCCGGTCGCCCGGGCCGACGCCGCCTCCTTGGCCGCGGTCGCCCGCAGCTCGTCGGCCTCCCGGCGAGCCTCCTCGAGCGCCTCGGACGCCTGGTCCTGGGCGAGCCGGAGGATCTGCGCCGCCCGGTCGCCGAGACCGGCGTACGACGGGTTGGCGCTCGCCTCCAGCTGCCGCCGGGTCTCCTCGAGCTGACGTTGCATCGGAGCGACGCTGGCCTGGAGCTGGTCGGCCCGGTTGCGTGCCTCGACGAGTTGCATTTCCAGCGCGCGGACGTAGTCGTCCACGGCCTGCTTGTCGTACCCGCGACGGCTGACCGGGAAGCCCCCGGCCGCGGTCGCCGTACGGTCGAAGAACGGCAGGCTCGACTCGTCAGGCATTTCCCGAGATTCCCTTCTGGCGGCTCAGCGTGAATCCCCCACCTTAAGCCTGTCAGAACAAGGACGTAACCAGCCAATCGGGGCCTGTGCAGAACTACCTGTTGCGGAAGCGATTAATGGCCGCCGCGTGCTTCTCGCGCAGTTCCGGGTCCCGGACGCCGAGGCCCTCGGACGGGGCCAGCGTGAGGACGCCGACCTTGCCCTGGTGCAGGTTGCGGTGCACGTCGTACGCCGCCTGGGCGGTCTCCTCCAGCGGGTACACCTTGCTGACGGTCGGATGGACCATGCCCTTGGCAATCAACCGGTTGGCCTCCCAGGCCTCGCGGTAGTTGGCGAAATGGGAGCCGATGATCCGTTTCAGGTTCATCCACAAATACCGGTTGTCGTACTCGTGCATGAACCCCGACGTCGACGCGCAGGTGACGATCGTGCCGCCGCGCCGGGCGACGTACACCGACGCCCCGAACGTCTCCCGTCCCGGGTGCTCGAACACGATGTCCGGGTCGTCGCCACCGGTCAGCTCCCGGATCCGGGCCCCGAACCGCTTCCACTCCTTCTGGTCCTGCGTGGTCGGGTCCGACCAGAACCGGTACCCCTCGGCCGAGCGGTCGATGATCAGCGACGCGCCCATCGCGCGGCAGATCTCCGCCTTCTCCGGCGACGACACCACGCAGACCGGGATCGCGCCGCCGTTCAGTGCGAACTGGGTCGCGTAGGAGCCGAGCCCGCCGGACGCGCCCCAGATCAGCACGACGTCGCCCTGCTTCATGTTCGCGCCGTTCGAGGAGACCAGTTGCCGGTACGCCGTGCTGTTCACCAGCCCCGGGGACGCGGCCTCCTCCCAGGTCAGGTGGTCCGGCTTCGGCATCAGCTGGTTCGACTTCACCAGCGCGAGCTCGGCCAGCCCGCCGAAGTTGGTCTCGAAGCCCCAGATCCGCTGCTCGGAGTCGAGCATCGTGTCGTTGTGCCCGTCCGGCGACTCCAGCTCGACCGACAGGCAGTGCGCCACCACCTCGTCGCCGGGCTTCCAGGCGTTCACGCCAGGCCCGGTCCGCAGGACGACGCCGGCCAGGTCGGAGCCGACCACGTGGTACGGCAGGTCGTGCCGGGCGGTCAGCGGCGACAGCTTCCCGTACCGCTTCAGGAACGAGAACGTCGAGACCGGCTCGAAGATCGAGGTCCAGACCGTGTTGTAGTTGATCGCGCTCGCCATCACCGCGACCAGCGCCTCACCCGGGCCCAGCTCGGGGGTCGGCACGTCGTCGAGGTGCAGGCTCTTGCGCGGGTCCTTCTCCTTGCTGTCCAGACCCTCGAACATGGTCGCCTCGTCGGCGTGCACGGTGATGCCGCGGTAATGGTCCGGCACGTCGAGCGCGCCGACGGCAGCGGTGTCACCGGACAGAATCGCTTCGAGGATCTGCTTCACGTCGTACCTCCTGCAGCGGCGGTCTGGGTGAGCGGAACTTACCGCTGAGTATGCACGTCTGGCTGTGCCGTGTAACACAGGACGGGACGGTTGAGACGACCGTCACTTTTCCAGTCCACCGTTGTCAGTGGTCTTATCACCGAAGACGCGTGTGCAGCCGCACCTGCGTGAAATCGTCGCCGGACCGCAACTGGACCAGGTCGCAGAGCTGGTTCGCCAGCCAGACACCGCGTCCGCCGAGCCCGTCGAGCGGCGGCAGCACCCGTCCGACCAGCAGGTCGTCGATCCGGCCGCGGTCGGCCACGTCGCAGATCAGCGTGCCGTCCGCGGTCCACACCGACAGCGTCCCGCGCCCGCCGCCGAACCGGATGCTGTTCGTGCAGATCTCGTGCAGCGCGAGCGCCAGGTCGTCCAGCCGGTCCCGCGACACCCCGTACGACGACGCCTGCGCGTTCACCCACTGCCGGACCTCCCCGAGGTCGGCCAGCCCGAACTCCCAGCGCTCGGCCCGATCCGGTACGTCGCTCAGCGCCGTGCGGAACGTCTTCTCCGCAAGGGCTTCCGCGCCCGAGTGGGTGGCAGTGGGGTCGATGCCGACCGACGTTTCGTAGGGACAGAGCAGCCGGAAGCCCTTGTCGGCGGCGAAGGCGACGTCCAGCAGCGCCTCGTGCAGCACGGCCTCGTCGTACTCCTCCTCGGTCCGGCCGGCGTAGGCCGGCTCGCCGAGGCCGCGGACCGGGCGGCCCGGGTTCCGCTCCAGCGCGTCGCGCCACAGCGGGATCAGCCGGGCCGGGTTGCGGCCGGCCTCGGTCATGTCGACGAAGCCGACCTGCTCGCCCTCGGGCCCGAGCGCCGCGCGCAGCAAGGCGATCCGGGCAGGCGGCAGGGCAGCGACGATCGCCTCACCCGTTGCCAGGCCGTCGCGGACGAAAGGTGTCGCGAGCCGCACGAACTCCTCGTCAGTCGTGTAGACGAAGGCGCCGTGCTGGAACCCCGTCGGCACACCGTCCAGAGAGTCGGTGGCGCTGTCCCTCAGCACCCGAACAGCGTAGTCCGCGAAACGCCACTCGGCAGGGTGTCGGCGCGCGCCGTCACCCGGTGTGGAAGAGCGGTAACGGTGAGGTTTCCTCAGCTTTGCCGGGCACCACCGAGAGCGCCGCCGTGGTGACGGAAAGCCTCAGGCGGGCTCGACCAGCTCGACCAGGACGCCGCCGGCCGACTTCGGGTGGATGAAGTTCACCCGCGACCCGGCCGTGCCCCGCTTCGGCTCGTCGTACAGCAGCCGCGCGCCGCGCTCCCGCAGCGTCGCCGACACCGCGTCGAGGTCGCGCACCCGGTAGGCCAGCTGCTGGATGCCCGGCCCGCGCTGGTCGAGGAACTTCGCGATCGGCGAGGTCTCCGACAGCGGCGCCAGCAGCTGGATCGACGACCCGGAGTCGCCGACCGACAGCATCGCCTCGCGGACGCCCTGCTCCTCGTTGACCTCTTCGTGCGCGACGGTCATCCCGAAGACGTCGGCGTAGTACCGGACGGCCTCGTCGAAGTCGGCCACGGCGATGCCCACGTGGTCGATCGCTTCGAACAGGGTCTTGGTGGCGGCGAGGTGGTCCATAGCGCCAGCGTGGCCCAGCCGGTCACGCGATTCCAACCAAAAGTGGCCGATGCGACACTGAAGCTGTGGCGGGGGACGCGGTCATCGGTCTCGGCCGGCTGCTGGCGGCCGTGCGGCCCTGGCGCGCGCCCGGTGCCTTCCACGCCCACGGCCTGACTCTGGCCACCCTGACGAAGCTTGCCGCCCGCAACCATCCCGGCGATGTCGCACTGATCGACGACGAGGGCGCGCTCACGTACGCCGAGCTCGAACAACTGACCCATGAGCCCACGGACGGCGAACGCATCGTGGTCCGCGAGCCCAACGGCCGGTCGTTCGTCGCCGCCGTCGTCTCCGGCCTGCGAGCCAACGCGGATGTCGTCCTGGCCGATCCCCGCGGACCGTCCGTCGATGCCGGAAAGCACCGAGCCGCGCGCCGCGGTCAGGTGGTCGTGATGACGTCGGGCAGCACGGGTACGCCGAAGGTCGTCGAGCGGAAGGTGACCGTCGCTCAGGCCGTCCCGGTAGCGACCCTGGTACGGCGTTTGCCCTTGCAGCACGGGGTTCCGCTGGTCGTCACACAACCGCTGTTCCACGGCTTCGGCGTGGGCTTCCTCGCGCTGGGGCTGGCCTTCGGCATGCCGGTCGTCGTAGGGCGGCACTTCGACGCGGACGAGGTGGCGGCGTTCCTGCGCGACCACCCGGGTGCCGTGCTGACCGGCGTACCTCCAGTCCTGGCGAAGGTTGCGTGGACCGGGGTGGTGGTCTCGGCAAGAGCAGTGGTGAGTGGCGCCGGGCCGTTGCAGCCAGTCGTAGCGGACCGCCTGACGAGAGCCTTCGGGCCGGTGCTGTTCAACCTCTACGGGTCGAGCGAGCTGGGGTGGTCGACGCTCGCGACGCCGGCCGACCTGCGCGAGGCGCCGGGCACGATCGGTCGTCCGGCGGCCGGCGTACACCTCGAGATCCTCGACGACGACGGCAGGCCGCTAGGAGCCGGGGAGGTCGGTCATCTGTGCGTCGGCGGCCGGCTGGCGGGGTCGATGGCCGACTCCGGCGACCTCGGCCACCGCGACTCGGCCGGCCGGTACTTCGTCGACGGCCGGGCCGACGACCTCATCGTCACGGGCGGGGAGAACGTGTTCCCGATCGAGGTGGAGGACGCGCTCCTCAGCCACCCCGCGGTCGCGGAGGCGCGCGTCTACGCCGTACCCCACGACGAGTACGGCGCGGTGCTGCAAGCCAACGTGGTCCGGAAGGACCCGGTGGCGGAGGCGGAACTGCTGGCCCACGCGCGCACCCGGCTGACCCCGCCGAAGGTGCCGCGCCGGATCGTCTTCGTGCGAACGCTGCCGATCACGTCGACCGGTAAACCCGCGCCGCGTGTGTGACCTGATCGACAGGGTCGGACCAGGGGCGTACCAGTGCCGTCGCAGGTATCGTGACAAACATGTCTGACGCCACTCGCAGCTCGCAGAACCAAACCGTCATAGTCGCCGGCGCGCGGACCCCGATCGGGCGGCTGCTGGGTGGCCTCAAGGGCTTCACCGGCGCCGAGCTCGGCGGGTTCGCGATCAAGGGCGCACTGGAGAAGGCCGGCGTCGCGCCGGACCAGGTCGAGTACGTGATCATGGGCCAGGTGCTGCAGGCCGGCGGCGGCCAGATCACCGCCCGCCAGGCAGCGGTCAAGGCCGGCATCCCGATGAACATCCCGGCCATCACGATCAACAAGGTCTGCCTGTCCGGGCTGAACGCGATCGCCCTGGCCGACCAGCTGATCCGGGCCGGTGAGTACGAGGTCGTCGTGGCCGGCGGCATGGAGTCGATGACGAACTCCCCGCACCTGCTGCCGAAGTCCCGCGAGGGCTTCAAGTACGGCGATGTGCCGCTGGTCGACTCGATGGCGTTCGACGGCCTGTGGGACGCGTTCACCGACCAGGCGATGGGCGCCCTCACCGACCAGGCGAACAACGAAGGCCTGAAGCTCAGCCGGGAGGAGCAGGACGAGTTCAGCGCCCGCTCGCACCAGCTGGCCGCGGCCGGCTGGAAGAACGGCGTGTTCGCCGACGAGGTGGTCCCGGTCGAGGTGCCGCAGCGCAAGGGCGACCCGATCGTGGTCGACAGCGACGAGGGTGTCCGCAGCGACACCTCGGTCGAGTCGCTGGCCAAGCTGCGGCCGGCCTTCGGCAAGGACGGCACGATCACCGCCGGCTCGGCCTCGCAGATCTCCGACGGCGGCTGTGCCGTGGTCGTGATGAGCAAGGCGAAGGCCGAGGAGCTCGGGCTGAGCTGGATCGCCGAGATCGGCGCGCACGGTTCGGTCGCGGGACCGGACTCGTCGCTGCAGAGCCAGCCGGCGAACGCGATCGTGAAGGCCTGCCAGAAGGAAGGCATCGAGCCGTCCGCGCTCGACCTGATCGAGATCAACGAGGCCTTCGCGGCGGTCGGCATCGCGTCCGCGCGCGAGCTCCAGGTCGACGTCGACAAGGTCAACGTGAACGGCGGCGCGATCGCCCTCGGCCACCCGATCGGCATGTCCGGCGCCCGCCTGGTGCTGCACCTGGCGCTGGAGCTCGGGCGCCGTGGCGGCGGCGTGGGAGCCGCGGCCCTGTGCGGTGGTGGCGGCCAAGGTGACGCACTGATCGTTCGGGTACCGAAGAGCTGATGCCGCGCCGCACCGCGCCCGTCGGCGAGCTGGTCGAACGAGCCCGGGAGGGTGACTCCCGGGCCGTCGCCCGGCTGATCTCGCTGGTCGAGGACGAGTCGCCGCTGCTCCGCGAGGTGATGGCGGCGCTGTCGCCGTACGCCGGGAACGCGCACATCGTCGGGATCACCGGCTCTCCGGGGGTCGGCAAGTCCACGTCGACGTCCGCGCTGGTGTCGGCGTACCGGGAGACCGGGAAGCGGGTCGGCGTGCTGGCGGTCGACCCGTCGTCGCCGTTCTCCGGCGGCGCGTTGCTGGGCGACCGGGTGCGGATGCAGGACCACGCGACGGACGCCGGGGTGTTCATCCGGTCGATGGCGTCCCGCGGGCATCTCGGCGGGCTGGCGTGGTCGACTCCGCAGGCGTTGCGAGTGCTCGACGCGGCCGGGTTCGACGTCGTCCTGGTGGAGACCGTCGGGGTCGGCCAGTCCGAGGTGGAGATCGCCGGGATGGCCGACACGACGGTGATCCTGCTGGCGCCGGGCATGGGTGACGGCATCCAGGCCGCGAAGGCCGGCATCCTCGAGGTCGGCGACATCTACGTTGTGAACAAGGCCGATCGGGACGGCGTGCAGGCCGTCACCCGCGACCTGCGGGCGATGCTGGCGCTGGCCGAACGGCCGGAGGGCGCGTGGTCGCCGCCGATCCTGAAGACGGTTGCCTCACGCAACGAGGGGGTCGCCGAGGTGGTGGCGGCGATCGAGGACCGGCTGGCCTGGATGGCGTCCAACGGCGTCCTGGACGAGCGCCGCCGGAGCCGGGCCCGGGACGAGATCGAGGCGATCGCGATGACGGCCCTGCGGTCCCGGTTCGCGCACCTGCACGGCGACGCCCGGCTCGACGTGCTGGCCGCGAAGGTGGCCGAGGGCAACACCGACCCGTACACGGCCGCCGACGAGCTGATCGCGGCGCTCTGATCAGGGTGCGAGCTGCAACACTCGACCACACTCTGTCACATTGTGTCGTCGGGTGTGGTAGGAGTGACATCAGTTCCGAAATCGGGCAGATCCGGGGAGATTTCCCCGCAACGGCGCGATCCGCGTCTCACGGCGGCGCGCCGGTTGCTGCCATGCCCCCGAATCCGTTACAGAATGGGACTTGTAGCTGGTGAGCATTGTGCGGTGGGCTGTGTTCAGTCAGTGACAATTGGTGACGGTCCGTGATACAAATCCAAACACAGTCGACCGAGTGGTTGCGAACGAGGAGTGGTGACATGCCGAAGAAGCTGTTGATCTGGTCGGTCATCGCCTTTGCCGGCTTCTATCTGTTCACTCAGCCGGCGAACGCCGCCGACGCGGTGGGAGGCGCGTTCTCAGCCGTCGGCGACGCGTTCGGGAGCGTGATCACGTTCCTGACCGCGCTGTTCAACTGATCTGCTGACCAAGTGTCCCGTGCCGAGCGATCGTGCGGGACACTTGGCTGTACGGGGTCACACAACAGCGTGACAGGGGAGTGAGCGGATGGCCGGAATAGGCCTGTTCCGGATCTTCGACCCGAAGGTCCGGCGCCATCTGATCTCGGACGAGGGCGAAGTCGTCATCGACGAGGTCCGGCAGCACTGGGTGGTCTTCACGGTGCCCATGCTCGAGGTGGTGCTGGCGACCGCCCTGCTGGTGGCGCTGGTGACCAACTCGATCGGCGGCACCCAGGTGCTGCTGGCGATCGTGCTGATCCTGCTCATGCACGCCTTCTGGCAGTTCCTCACCCACCACCGGGACCGGTTCGTGGTCACCAACATGCGGGTGATGCGGATCCGCGGCGTCTTCTCCCAGACGGTCGCGACCACGCCGATCGCGCGAGTCCTCGACATCACCCTGCAGAAGCCGATCGTCGGGCGGATCTTCGGCTACGGCCACTTCGTCTTCGAGTCCGCGGCGCAGGACCAGGGCTTCCGTGAGATCCGCTGGGTCAGCCGTCCCGACGACCGGGACCTGACCATCCAGCGAGTCATCCAGCGCACCGGTCTGCGCGCGTCGGCGAGCGTCGACGTGGTGCAGGGCGACGACGACTCCGACGACGACGGCACCGGCCCGATCGGGATGGACTCCGCGCAGGAGGTCACCACCACGGTGGCCCCCACGCCGGCCCATCAGTCCCAGTCCCGTCCAGTGGCCGGCTCCGGGAGCAAGTCGATCTTCAACAGCGAGCGCGGCAACTGGACCGACGAGGACCGCGACTAGCCGGATTTCCGCAGGAAGATCTGCCGCCGCCGCTCGCGGTGTGCGCGTTCGGGGTCCGTCGCCGGGCTCTCCAGTGCTCGCGTGAGCTCTGCAGCGGCTTCGGCGTACCGGTGATCGCGAGCGAGGAGCTCGGCGCGTACGGCGTGCCAGCGCGGGCTCGGCGGGAGTACGTCGAGCATCGCGAGCCCGGCCGCGGTGCCGTCCGCCTCGGCGGCCGCGACCGCCTGGGCGAGATGCGCGGACGTGCTCGGAGCGATCGACACGAGCAGGTCGTAGAGCCTGAGGATCTCGCGCCAGTCGGTGGCCGCGTAGCTCGGGACGCGGTCGTGCTCGGCGGCGATCGCGGCCTGCAACTGGTAGGGATCGGCCTGGCGGTTCGACCGCTCCAGCGAGTCGTTGAGCAGCGCGACGCCGCGAGCGATCAGTTCCCTGTCCCATCGGGTGCGGTCCTGCTGGTCGAGCGTGACGACTTCGCCGTCCTCGTCGAGCCGGGCCGGGCGGCGGGCCTCGGTGAGGAGCAGCAGCGCCAGGACGGCGGTGGGCATCGGCTGCTCGGGCAATAGCTCGTGCAGCAGTTCGGCCAGCCGGATCGCCTCGGCGCAGACGTCGACGTCGTACGCGGTCTCGCCCTCGATCGGTGCGTGGCCGGCGGTGTAGAGGCTGTGGATCACCGCGCAGACGGCCGGCAGGCGGTCGGGTAGCTCGCGTTCCGATGGCACGCGGTACGGGATCCGGGCGGCCGCGATCTTCTGCCGGGCGCGGGTGAGGCGCTTGGTCGTGGCGACATCGGTGGTCAGCAGGACGCCGGCGATCTGCGCGGGCGTCAGGCCGCAGAGTGTGCGCAGGGCGAGGGCGACTCGGGTCGGCGGCGAGAGCGTCGGGTGGCAGCAGGTGAAGATCAGCCGGAGCAGGTCGTCCTGGACCACGCTGTCGGGCACGAACCCGTCCGACTGGCTGAGCTCCATCAGCTCCAAGCCGTCGCGTTCCTTGCCGGGACGGGCTCGCTCGCGGCGGATCATGTCGATCGCCTTCCGGCGCGCGGTCACGGTCAGCCAGGCGCGCGGCTCGGGCGGCACGCCGGTCACCGGCCAGGCGCCGAGGGCCGCCAGGGTCGCTTCCTGGACGGCGTCCTCGGCGAGCTGGACGTCGCCGACCGTCCGGATCAGGGTCGCGAGGATCCGCGTGCCCTCGATCCGGATCGTCTCGGCGAGCGCGTCGTCGGACACAGCCGAACTACTTGGCGGCGATGACCGGCCGGACCTCGACGGCGCCGTTCCACGCGGCCGGGATCTGCGCCGCGATCGCGACTGCCTGCTCCAGGTCGTCGGCCTCGATCAGGTAGTACCCGGTCAGCGCTTCCTTGGTCTCGGCGTACGGCCCGTCCGTCGTGACGACCTTCCCGCCGCGGGCGCCCTCCACCCGTACGACGGTTGCCGTCGGCGTCGGGTGCAGCACGGCACTCGCCTTGATGCTGCCCTCGTGGTCCACGCCGAACTGCCGATACTCCGCCAGCTCACTCGCTTGCTCGGGCGCCCACCAGTCGACGTCCGGTGTGTAGGTCAGTGCCAGGTACTGCGCCATCGGAGGCCTCCTTCACCTAGGACCACTCTGGTCCCTCACCCAAAGAACGAACAGCCACCCCCGGCACAGGACATCGCTCAGGTGGTGCACTCCGCGACCCGGGCCCGGAGCTCGCGGACGACGCCTTCATCCCCGGCAGACCGGATCACGGACTCGTCCACCCGCCCCCACAACCACAGGAACACGGCATCGGCCGTCCCGAAGATCTCAGCCGCCACCTCACCCTCGGCGTCCTGGCTCACCGCCACGCTCGTGGCATCCGCGCGCACCGTCCACGACCGTCCGTCGGCAGTGATCCGTACGGCGGCATCGACCGGGTGCTCGGTGTCGCCCTCCTCCCACCACGGCCCACCGAGGTTGGGGTAGAGCACCTCGTCGATCCCGTCGAGCGCCAGCGCGGCGTCGATCGGCGTGACCACGTCGTGCGCCTGCTCGACGTCGATCCGGTGCACCACGCTCTCCAGCGCCATCCGCCGGAACCAGAACCCGGAGGTCTTGTCGTTTGGGTTGAACGTCCACGTCTCCCGCCCGGTCCCGGCCGCCAGCAGCGCGTCCACGATCGCCACGCGTGCTTCGTCGTACAGCTCGAGCGCGTCACGCGCACCGAGGTCGGGCGGCCACGGGTCCGGCAGCGCACCGAGGCGCAGCACCTCCACCTTGTGCAGGTACACCATGGCGACGTGCCGCACCACCGACTCGACCGTCCATCCCGGGCAACTCGGCACCGTGGCGTCCAGCCCCATCCGCGCGACCTCACCGAGTCGCGCCGACTCGGCCCGCAACTGCTCGAGGTAGAACTCCGCCGATGCCATACGCCAGAGCATGACACCGACCGCGGACAGAAATCAGATGGTGCGGGTCTTGAACGCGGCCTCCCAGTCGGCGGTCTCCTCCTGGCTGATCTCGACCACGCGCTCGGCGAGCAGCCGGACCGGGTCCTCGGTCTTGGCGTACCGGCCGGCGCGCTGGGCGTAGAGCCAGGCTTCGTTGCGGAGTTGCTGTGCGGTGCGGGTGTAGGTCGGGTAGCTGTCGCGGTAGCCGAACAAGGTGCGGATGCCCTCGGCGAGAGCGATCAGACCGCCGAGGGCCGGTGCCAGCCAGGTCGGGGCCGAGATGGCGACCGAGATCGCGATCACGAGGGCCGCGAGCAACTGCAGGGTGCCGAGTGCGCGGTAGGCGACCCGGGCCTGCCGCGCGTGCTGGAAGTACCAGTTGAACCGCACGCTGATCAGCTGCTCGGCGGGGGAGTCGTTGCCGAGGTCGGGGAAGTCCGAATGCCTGAGTTTCGCCCTGAGATTCGCCATGGTCCGCCTAGTGTCCAGCTAATCTTCGGCTCATGGCGAGGAAGAGGGCGTTGCCGTTCGATCCGATTGACGAGGCGTCGCGGCAGTGGGGCCGGCGGTGGGGTGCGGTCGAGCAGATGCGGGCCGTCACGTCGCTGATGCGGGCCCAGCAGATCGTCATCGGTGAGCTCGACGACATCCTCCGCAAGCACGGGCTGACGTTCGCCCGGTTCGAGGCGCTGGTGCTGCTGACGTTCTCCCGGCGCGGGTCGTTGCCGCTGGGCAAGATGGGCGAGCGGCTGCAGGTGCACCCGACCTCGGTGACCTCGATCGTACGGCGGCTGGAGGCCGCCGGACTGGTGACCCGCGAACCGCACCCCGACGACGGCCGCGCGGTGCTGTGCGAGATCACGCCCGAGGGCCGCGAGTTGGTCGAACGCGCCACCGCGGACCTGGTCGCCGCCGACTTCGCCTTGTCCGGCCTGACCGACGAGCAGCTCAAGATGCTCTGGTCCGTCCTCGAGCCGCTGCGCCACAACGCCGGCGACTTCACCTGACAGCTGTCCACTCCGCGGACACCTTGTGTTACGCGCATGCTAAAAGTTCATTCGATACTGAAACTTCCCAAGCTTCCCTATTGCCAGGCATCCACTTCGTGTCCCAGGATCGGGAGAACCCGGCCGGCCCCCTCGGCCGCGAAGTCCCCTGGAGGACCCCATGAAGCGTGCTGCTGCCGTTCTGCTCGCCGGCGCCCTCGCGGTCACCGGCTGCTCCGGAGGCGGGTCCGGCGGGTCGGCCGAGAGCGGGACCCGAGCGATCTCGTACGCCGTCGACGACCCGGTGACCCTGAACCCGGGCCGGCAGACGATCGCGTTCCCGCAGGTCAGGGCGCTGTTCTCGAGCCTCACCTTCGTCAAGGCCGACGGTTCGCTGACCTACCTGAACGCCGAGTCGGTGAAGTCCACCGACGCGGTGCACTGGACCATCAAGCTGCGTCCCGGCTGGACCTTCCACAACGGCGAGAAGGTGACCGCCGAGAGCTACGTGAAGGCCTGGAGCACAGTCGCCTACGGCCCGAACGCCTGGGAGAACAGCGGTCAGCTGGTCAACATCGCCGGGTACGACGCCCTCAACCCGGCCGGCGGCAAGCCCACGACCACCCAGCTGTCCGGCCTGAAGGTCGTCGACGAGCTGACCTTCACCGTCACGCTGAAGGGCCCCGACGGCCAGTTCCCGACCCAGCTGTCGCAGGCGCAGACCGGGTTCTTCCCGCTGCCCGAGGCGGCGTACACCGACCTCGACGGGTTCGGGAAGAAGCCGATCGGCAACGGCCCGTTCGAGATCGTGGACAGCTACCGGGAGAACGAGCCGGTGACGGTCAAGGCATACGCGAACTACCAGGGTCCGAAGCCGAGCGTCGACGAGATCTCCTTCAAGCCCTACACCGACATGACCACCGCCTACACCGACGTGCAGGCCGGCAACACCGACATCCTGTTCGTGCCGGCCAGCCGGATGGCGCAGGTGAAGAAGGACTTCGGCGACCGCGCGTACGTCTTCCAGGGCCTCGGCATGAACTACCTCGGCCTGCCGCTGTACGACAAGCGCTACGCCGACATCCGGGTCCGGCAGGCGATCTCGATGGCGATCGACCGCAAGGCCGTCAGCGACGTGATCTACGGCGGCATCTGGGAACCGGCCACGGCACTCACCCCGCCGGGCGAGCCGGGCACGCCGACCGGCCTCTGCGGTGAGCTGTGCACCTTCAACCCCGCCAAGGCCAAGCAACTCCTGGCCGACGCCGGCGGCTTCTCCGGAAAGATGGAGATCCGCTACCCGGGCGGCGCCGGCCTCGACGACCTCTACAACGCCTACGCGAACCAGCTCCGGCAGAACCTCGGGATCAAGGACGTCACCGCGACCCCGACGACCGACTTCCCCGAGTTCCAGAAGCTGCGCACCGAGAAGAAGCTCAGCGGCCCGTACTTCTCCCGCTGGGGCGCCCTCTACGCCAGCCAGCAGAACACCCTGCGGTCCTTCTACACCAAGGCCGGCGGCTGCACGAACTGCATCCCGTACTACACCCCGGAGGTCGAGCAGCTGCTCGCGAAGGCCGACGCGCAGGTCGACCAGCAGAAGGCGATCGAGGGGTACGTCGAGGTGCAGAAGGCGATCCTGAAGGACTTCCCGGCGCCGCCGATGTTCTTCGAGAAGTACGCGTACGCCACCTCGGACCGGATCGCGAAGCTGGCCGAGGGCGCGGGCGCCGTGGAGCTCGAGAACACCACGCTGGCGGACAGTTGATGACAGCAACCGACGGCGGCCCGCTCCAGGAGATCCTGGAGCGGGCCCACCGCGTCCCCGACCTCGACCACTTCCCGGGCGCCGACGAGATCGCGGACCGCCTGGACGAGCTGACCGGCAACCACCCGGACCTCGTGACCAGGCGCAGGATCGGTACGTCGCGACTCGGCGAGCCGATCACGATGTACTCGATCGGCGACGGAGCCGACCAGGCGCTCGTCTACGCCGGCGTGCACCCGAACGAGCCGATCGGCTTCTGGACCGCGATCCAGCTGGCCGAGGACCTGGTCGCCGACTCGGACCTGCGCGGCGGGTGCCGCTGGAACATCATCGGCTGCATCGACCCCGACGGCACCCGGCTGAACGAGGGCTGGTTCGACGGTCCGTTCAACCGCGTGCACTACGGCGAGCACTTCTACCGCCCGGCGCCGGCCGAGCAGGTCGAGTGGTCGTTCCCGTTCCAGTACAAGGACGCGTACTTCGACCAGGTGATGCCCGAGGCGTTCGCGCTGATGCGGGTGATCGACGAGCTGAAACCGGTGATCGCGGCCTCGCTGCACAACACCGAGCTCGGCGGCGTGTACTACTACGTCACCAGGGAGCTCGAGGGCTTCGTCGACGAGTTGCACGCCATCGCCGCGTCCTTCGACCTGCCCCTCAACCTGGGCGAGCCCGAGACCCCGGTCGCCCGCCCGCTCGGCCCGGCGGTGTACGAGATGATCTCCGCCAAGGCGTCGTACGACTATGCCGAGCAGTTGGGGCTGCCGACGCCGAACGAGTCGGGTAGCTCGTCGGCCGCCTACGCGGAACGCCACGGCACGGTGAGCCTGGTCGCTGAGCTGCCGTACTGGACGCACCCGGCGGTCGACGACGAGACGCAGACGGACTCGCCGTACCAGCAGGTGCTCGTGGCGGCGGCGGATGAGCTGGAGAAGAACCTGCTGGTGATCGACGAGGTCTTCCAGGCGGCGCGGCCGTACCTCTCGGACGACTCCCAGCTGGTCCGGGCGGTGGCGGCGTTCATGCCGTACCTGCTCAAGCGACCGGAGCGCGAACGGCGCCGGGCCGAGGACATCGACCGGGCACGGCGCGCGACCGTCGCCGAGGTGTTCGGCCTGTTCGACGTCAACCGCTCCTTCCGGCTGCGGTACGGCGGGATGCTCGTTCGAGCCATCGACGGTGAGATCGCGCGGGGCAGTGCGCACGCGGCGCTGCATCCGTTGGGCCGGCGACTGCGGGAGTTCTACCGTGAGTGGCAGGACGAGGCCGCGACGCTCGACCAGGACCTGCGGACCGTCCCGATCAACCACCTCGTCGGGGTTCAGTACGCGGCCACGCTCGCCCTGCTGAACGCCGTACGGCGAGAGGCGGGCTGATGCTTCGCTTCACGGTCCGGCGGCTCGTCGAGCTCGTGCTGGTGTTCTTCGGCGTCACGTTCGCCATCTACGCCGCCGTCTTCGCGTTGCCCGGTGACCCGATCTCGAGTCTCGGTGGCGACCAGCCGTTATCGCCGGCGGTGGTCGAGCGGATCCGGGAGCTGTACCACCTGAACGATCCGCTCTGGTCGCAGTACCTGCGCTACCTCGGCAACCTGGTGACCGGCGATCTCGGGGTCGACTTCCGCGGCCGCTCGGTGGCCGAGCGGCTCGCGGAACGCTGGCCGGTGACGATCCGGCTGGCGCTGACCGCGTGGGTGATCCAGGTGGTGCTCGGGGTCGGCCTCGGGCTGCTCGCCGGGCTGCGGAAGAACACCTGGATCGACCGCGGCGTGCTGATCATGACGATCCTGATCACCTCGGTGCCGATCTTCGTGATGGCGGTGACGGCGCAACTCGTCTTCGGCGTGCGGCTGTCGCTGTTCCCGATCGCGGGGGTCAACGACGGCTGGCCCGGGTCCTACTTGCTGCCGGCAACGGTTCTCGCGATCTACGGACTGGCCGCGGTCGCCCGGCTGACCCGGGGGAGCGTGGTCGACACGATGAGCTCGGACTTCGTCCGGGCGCTGTGGGCGAAGGGACTGACCCGGCGCCGTGTCATCGGTGTGCACGTCCTGCGGAACTCGTCGATCCCGGTGCTGACCTACCTCGCCATCGACCTCGGCGCCTTGCTCGGTGGTGCCGTGGTGACCGAGGGGATCTTCAACCTGCCCGGAGTCGGCCAGCTGTTGTTCCAGTCGATCCGGGTGCACGAGGGCCCGACCGTGGTCGGGATCGCGACCGCGCTGATCCTGATCTTCCTGGTCACCAGCGTGGTCGTCGACCTGCTCAACTCGCTGCTCGACCCGAGGATCCGCCATGACTGACCAGGTGCTCGCGCAGACCGTCGAGGAGGACGCGCTGGCCGGTCGCGGCGTCTGGGCGACCGTCCGCCGCCGGGTGCTGTTCTGGCTGCCGCTGACGGTGCTCGTCGTACTTATCCTGCTCGCGCTGTTCCCCGGCTGGTTCAGCCACCTGGATCCGCGGGCGTGCGACATCTCCGCGAGCGCGCGTCCGTCGTCGCCGGGACACCTGTTCGGCCAAGACCTGCAGGGTTGCGACGTGTATGCGAACGTCGTCCATGGCGCCCGCGCCTCGTTGGCCGTCGGCCTGTTCTGCACGCTGATCGCGCTCGTCATCGCCGTGCTGATCGGGACCGTCGCCGGGTACGTCGGTGGCTGGACGGACTCGGTGCTCGCCCGGCTCACCGACGTGTTCCTCGGATTCCCGTTCCTGCTCGGCGCGATCGTCGTACTGAACAGTCTGGGCGAGCGCTCGGTGCTGTCGGTCTCGCTCGTCCTCGCGTTGTTCTCCTGGCCGGCGCTGGCCCGGATGGTCCGTACGACGGTCCGCGCGACCCGCGACGCGGAGTACGTCCAGGCCGCGAAGGCAATGGGGTTCCCGGTCACCCGGATCCTCACCCACTACGTGCTGCCGAACTCGATCGGCCCGGTGCTCGCGGTCGCCACGCTGACCGTGGGCGGTGTCATCGTCGCCGAGTCCACGCTGACCTTCCTCGGCCTCGGACTGCGGGCGCCGTCGATCTCTTGGGGCCTGCAACTCGCCACCGCGCAGTCGCGGTTCCAGCAGGCACCGCACACTTTGATCTACCCGGGCATCTTCCTCGCCGCGACCGTACTGAGCCTGATCACCCTCGGCGACGTGCTTCGCGACGCGGTGAACCCGAAGGGACGCTCCTGAATGACCACCCACCACAGAACGGACGCCGCCTTGTTCCCTATCGACACCGCCCGCGAAGCGGCACCTGCTCTGCAGAGCTGGCTCGAGTTCCAGCGCCGCTACCTCCGGACGCCCGGCGTGCAGGCCGCCGTCCGCGTCGGCAACGAGGTGGTGCTGTCGACCGCGCTCGGCTTCAGCGACGAGGTCGCCGGGACGCCGCTGCGCACCGACCACCTGTTCCGGATCGCCTCGCACTCGAAGACCTTCACCGCGACCTCGATCCTGCAGCTCGTCGAGCAGGGCAAGGTCCGGCTGGACGATCCGGTCGACTCGTACGTCGCGGAGCTCGCCGGCAGCCCACTCGGCCCGGTCACCGTACGGGAACTGCTCGGCCACCAGGGCGGCGTGATCCGCGACGGCGTGGACAAGGACTACTGGCAGCTGATGGACCACTTCCCGGACCGGGAGGCGCTGATCGCTCTGTGCCTGTCCGACGGGCAGGTGTTCGAGCGGAACGAGCACTTCAAGTACACCAACATCGGCTACTCGCTGCTCGGCCTGGTGATCGAGTCCGCGAGCGGTCTGTCGTACGGCGATTACGTCGACGCCAACATCACCAGCCGGCTCGGCCTGACCAACACCGGCGCCGAGTGGGACCCACAACGCGCGAGTGAGTATGCAGCCGGCCACACCGGTCTGCTCGACGGCGTCGACGTACGCGAGACCATCCCGCACGTCGACACCCGCGCTATGGCCGCCGCCACCGGCTTCTACTCCACCGCCGAGGACCTGACGACGTACGGCGCCGCGCACTACTTCGGCGCCGAGCAGTTGCTGACCGACGCGAGCAAGCGGCTGGTGCAGCGCGACGAGAGCCTGATCAACGCCTACGGCAACGAGCTCGGGCGCTACGGGCTGGGCATGGACATCGTCAAGGTCGGCGACCGGCGGCTGGTCGGCCACAGCGGCGGGTACCCGGGCCACATCACCCGCACGTTCATCGATCCGGTCGACCAGCTCGTCGTGTCGGTGCTGACCAACTGCATCGGCGGACCGGCCGGAACGCTCGCGACCGGCGTGGTGAAGCTGCTCAACCTGGCGGTGAAGGCTCCGGCGGGCACGACGGTCCCGAGCGACATCGACGGGCGCCGGTTCTGCGGGACGTTCGCGAGCCTGATGGGGGTGGTCAGCATCGCGCTGCTCGGCGGGCGGCTGGTCGCGTTCTTCCCGGCCGCGCCGGACCCGGTCGAGAGCTACGAGGAGCTCCAGGTCGTCGACGAGAACACGCTGGCCGTCGTGCCTGCCGCCGGTTTCGGCTCGAGTGGCGAGAAGGTGGAGTACACCTGGGACAGCGACGGGCAGCCGTCGCACGTCCGGTACGGCGGGGTGTCCCGCTGGCCGGTCGAGGCGTTCCGGGCGCGGCGGTCGGCGCAGATCGCGGCGGCCGACGTGCACGAGCTGGCGAGGAGGTCGTGATGGTCGACGACGATGCGTGGGAAGAGGACTCGCGGCGGGTCGACTTCGTCGAGCAGTTCGCCCTGATCCGGGAGCTCGCGGGCTCGCCGCGGATGGAGGGCCGCGTGCTCGGCTACCTGATGGTGAGCAACAAGCCGTACGTGTCGTCGGCCGAGCTGGCCCGGGCGCTGGCGGCGAGCGCCGGCTCGATCTCGAGCACGACGCGCCGGCTGATCGACCTCGGGTTCATCGCGCGGCACGCCGTACCCGGGGACCGGAACCACTACTTCAAGGTCGAGGACGACATCTGGGGCAGCTTCCTGGCCGGCGAGCGGCGGTCGCTGGGCAAGCAGCAACAGCTGTTCGCGGACATGCTGGACGAGCTGCCCGACGACATGCCGGGTCCGCGGAAGCGGCTGCGGTACGCGCGGAACTACTTCGAGTGGCTGACGTCGTACCACCGCAAGATGCTCGCCGACTGGCAGGAATACCGCGACAAGCTGGACGCGGAGGAGGGCGAGTGAATGACGTCTTGCGCTTCGAGGATCTGACTGTCGACTTCACCGTCGGCGGTACGACGCAACGCGCGGTGGACCGGGTGAGCTTCGAGGTCCGGCCGGGCGAGGTGCTCGCGGTCGTCGGGGAGTCGGGGTCGGGCAAGAGCGTCACGTCGCTGGCCGCGCTCGGGCTGCTGCCGTCGAACGCGACGGTCGGCGGGCGGATCGTGTTCGGCGGCGAGGACGTGCTGTCGATGTCGCGGGCCGAGCTGACCGCGTTGCGCGGGCGGCGGATCGCGATGATCTTCCAGGACCCGGTCGGCGCGCTCGACCCGGTGTTCACGATCGGGTCGCAGCTGGTCGAGATGATCCGGGCACACCAGCCGGAGTTGTCCCGCGCGCAGGCACGTGAGCGGGCCGTCGAGTTGCTGCAGCTGGTCGAGATTCCCGAGTCGCGGATGAAGTACTACCCGCACCAGCTGTCCGGCGGGCAGTGTCAGCGGGTGATGATCGCGATCGCGGTCGCCTGCGATCCGGAGCTGCTGATCGCGGACGAGCCGACCACGGCGCTCGATGTGACCGTGCAGCAGGAGGTGCTCGACGTGTTGCTCGCGATGCGGTCGAAGATCTCCGGCTCGATCATGATCATCACCCACGACATGGGCGTGGTCGCCGACGTGGCCGACCGGGTCGTTGTCCTGCGCAAGGGTTCGGTGGTCGAGACCGCGGGCGTGCACGAGTTGTTCGACCGGCCGGCGCAGCCGTACACCCGCGCCCTGCTCGACGCGGTCCCGCGGGGCGGGGTCCGCGACGACGCCAAGCCGGTCGACGTCGTCCGCGACGTACCCGCGCTGGTGATCGAGGATCTCGTCGTCGAGTACCGCGGTCGCCGGGGCCGCACGGTCCGCGCCGTCGACCACGTGGATCTCGTCCTGACGCCCGGCGAGATCACCGGCCTGGTGGGCGAGTCGGGGTCGGGGAAGTCCACGCTCGGCAAGTCGGTGCTCGGACTCGCTCCGATCACGAGCGGCGAGGTCAGGGTTGCCGGGCAGGCGCTGTCGTCGGCGTCTTCCGCCGTACTGCGGCAAACGCGGTCGCGGATCGGGGTCGTGTTCCAGAACCCGGCCGGGTCGCTGAACCCGCGGGCCACGATCGGGCAGTCGATCGGTGAGCCGCTGGCCGTCCATCGCGGCGTCCGGGGCGCGGAGCTGCGCGGTCGGGTCGAGGAGTTGCTGGACAGTGTGGAGCTGCCACGGGCGTGGGCCGGCCGGTACCCGCACGAGCTGTCCGGCGGTCAGCGGCAGCGGGTCTCGATCGCCCGGGCGATCTCGCTGGACCCGGCGCTGCTGATCGCCGACGAGCCGACCTCGGCGCTCGACGTCTCCGTCCAGGCGACTGTGCTGGAGCTGTTCCGCTCGATCCAGGAGCGTCTGCACTTCGCCTGCCTGTTCATCAGCCACGACCTCGCCGTGGTCGACCAGGTCTGCGACCGCGTCGCCGTGATGAGCCGCGGCACGCTCGTCGAGCAGGGCGACCGGGAGTCCGTCCTGCGCAGCCCCCAGGACCCCTACACGACCCGCCTCCTCCAGGCCGCGCCGGTCCCGGACCCGCGGGTGCAGGCGCAGCGGCGGGGGCTGCGGTTGGCTGGTTGACCCCGGACCTCCAGGCCATCACAAAACCCGGCTGCGCAGCTGGTCACGTGGCGGTGCGCCCCTGGCGCACGATTGTGATGGCCTGGACGGCCGGCAGCAGTTGGAAATAGTTGGACGTCCTAGTATTTTGGGACCAGTTCCCGAGGAGGTCTGACTGATGGATGCCGAGCAGATCGCCGCCGGCCGGAGCCGGTGGCAGCAGCGGTACGACGCGGCACGCAAGCGGGAGGCGGACTTCACCACGCTCTCCGGCACCGAGGTCGCGCCCGTCTACGGACCGCCCGAGGGGGTCGACGACCCGCGGATGGAGCGGATCGGCTGGCCGGGGGAGTTCCCGTTCACCCGCGGCCTGTACCCGACCGGCTACCGCGGCCGGACCTGGACGATCCGCCAGTTCGCCGGCTTCGGCAACGCCGAGCAGACCAACGAGCGGTACAAGATGATCCTGAACGGCGGTGGCGGCGGTCTGTCGGTCGCCTTCGACATGCCGACGCTGATGGGCCGCGACTCCGACGACCCGAAGTCGCTCGGCGAGGTCGGCCACTGCGGGGTCGCGATCGACTCCGCCGCCGACATGGACCGGCTGTTCAAGGACATCCCGCTGCAGGACGTCACCACCTCGATGACGATCTCCGGCCCCGCCGTGCCGGCGTTCGTGATGTACCTGGTCGCGGCCGAGCGGCAGGGCGCCGACCTGACCAAGCTGAACGGGACGCTGCAGACCGACATCTTCAAGGAGTACATCGCGCAGAAGGAGTGGCTGTTCCCGCCGGAACCGCACCTGCGCCTGATCGGCGACCTGATGGAGTACTGCGCGACGACGATCCCGGCGTACAAGCCGCTCAGCGTCTCCGGCTACCACATCCGCGAGGCCGGCTCGACGGCCGCGCAGGAGCTGGCCTACACGCTCGCCGACGGGTTCGGGTACGTCGAGCTCGGCCTGTCGCGAGGGCTCGACGTCGACGTGTTCGCGCCCGGCCTGTCGTTCTTCTTCGACAGCCACCTGGACTTCTTCGAGGAGATCGCGAAGTTCCGCGCGGCCCGGCGGATCTGGGCCCGCTGGCTGCGTGACGTGTACGGCGCGCGCACCGAGAAGGCGCAGTCGTTGCGCTTCCACACCCAGACCGCGGGCGTGTCACTGACCGCCCAGCAGCCGTACAACAACGTCGTACGGACAGCGGTCGAGGCGCTCGCCGCCGTGCTGGGTGGGACGAACTCGCTGCACACCAACGCGCTCGACGAGACGCTCGCGCTGCCGACCGAGGAGTCGGCCGAGATCGCGTTGCGCACCCAGTCGGTGCTGATGGAAGAGATCGGGGTCACCAACGTCGCCGACCCGCTCGGCGGCTCCTGGTACGTCGAGGCGCTCACCGACGCGATCGAGGCCGAGGCCGAGGAGATCTTTGCCCGGATCAAGGAGATGAGCCCGGACGGCTCGATGACCGGCGGCATCCTGCGCGGTATCGAGGACGGCTGGTTCATGGCCGAGATCGCCGACGCCGCGTTCGAGTACCAGCAGAAGCTGGAGAAGGGCGAGAAGAAGATCGTCGGGGTGAACACCCTGACCGACACGGTCTCCGGTGAGCTGTCCATCCTCCGGGTCAGCCACGAGGTCGAGATCGAGCAGTGCCGGGTGCTGGCGGCGCGCAAGGCGCACCGCGACGAGGACCGCGTCCGTCGTACGCTAGCCGCGCTGGTCGAGGCGGCCAGAGGGACCGGCAACCTCATCGAACCCATGCTGGAGGCGGCGCGTGCGGAGGCCACGATGGGGGAAATCTGTCACGTTCTTCGGGAACTCTGGGGCGAGTACCGAGAGCCCGCCCGCTTCTGACGAGGCACCGGCAGAATCCACTACCGATCCGCAGCCGACCGCAACGACCGCGCCTGCCTCGCTCGACGAGCGGAGCGTGGTCGTCTGCGGTTCGGACCGCACCATGCTGCGGGTCGTCACCGAACTGGTCGGCTCCGGCGAGCAGGTGACCGCGATCGTCAACCCCGCGTCCCGGCACTACGAACGGATCGGTGAGCTCGGCGCGAACGTGCTGGGCGTCCGCGTGATCAGCGAGGCGCTGCTCCGGCGGGCTGGTGTCGATGCGAAGGACGGGAAGCCGTCGACCGCGCGTGCCCTGGTGCTGCTGGACAACGACGACGTCCACAACGTCCACACTGCGCTGACCGCGCGGGACATGGATCCGGATCTGCGCATCGTCGTACAGATGGTCAATCCGCGGTTGGGTGCGCAGTTGCACAGCCTGCTCGGGGACTGCGTGGTGATCTCGGGGCCGTCGCTGGCGGCGCCGGCGTTCGTGTCGGACGCGCTGGAGGACGACGAGCTCACTTGGCTCGACCTCGGCGGCCGTCGGCTGGTCGCGGGTCAGGCGGATCTGATTCGGGATCCGCATCTCGCCGTACTGGCCGACACGACCTCGTCGGCCACTCCGGAGTTGCTGCCGGCCTTCAGCGACGACCCGACCGGCGACATCGTGCTCGGCACCGGCGTCCGCAGCGTCTGGCGGACCAAGGACGTACGGCGGGCCGGCTGGCTGATGGCGATGCGCGACGTCTTCGATCGCCGGGTGCGGCGGATCGCCGCGGTGATGGCGTTCCTGGTGATCAGCGGGACGGTGCTGACCCACTACATCGCGAACCCGAACATCGACTGGTGGCGTGCGCTGTACCTCGCCGCCGGCGCCGTCACGTCGGCCGGGATCGAGGACGACGCGTTCTCCAGCGCGGAGCCGTGGGCCAAGGTGGCCGCGGTCCTGGTGCAGCTGACCGGCATCGTGCTGATGGCGCTGCTGACCGCGGTAGTCGTCGACTCGTTGATCGGGGCCAGGCTGTCGCGGGTGATCGGTGGCGTGCGCGGCCGGCCGCGCAACCATGTCGTCGTCTGCGGTCTCGGTACGGTCGGTGCGCGCGTGCTCGAGATCCTGGCCGAGCGTGGCGTCGCGGTGGTCGGGGTCGAGCACGACGAGGACGCCCCCGGCGTACAGACCGCGCACCGGTTGCGGATCCCGGTGGTGATCGGAGACAGCAGCAACGAGGAGACGCTGCGGTCGGCTGGCGTCCAGCGGGCGCAGTCGGTGCTCGCGATCACCAACGGTGACATCACCAACCTGGAGTCCGCGATGGTCGTCCGCGACCTGAACCCGGAGGCGCGGATCACGATGCGGATGTTCGACCACGACCTGGCCCAGCGGGTCGAGCGACGGCTCGGACTCGGGCACAGCCGGTCGGTGTCGATGCTGGTCGCGCCGGCGATCGCGGCGGCGGTCGCCAACCGGCGCAGCCAGGTCACCGTGCCGGCCGGTCGCCGGGTCCTGCTGCTCACCGAGGTCACCGTCGAGCCGGGGTCGGTCGCGGGCGGGCTCCGGCTGGGCGAGCTGGACGAGGCGGGCGGCCTGCGGGTACTGGCCCGCCAGGACGGGACCACTTGGGACTGGTCCCCAGCAGTGAAGGGCGAGGTGCTCCGCCCAGGCGACCGAATCGCCGTCGCCGGCACCCGCAGCGGCCTGGCAAGGTTGCTCCTGGCGACCCGGGCACACCACGCCTGACCCGCGTCGGGGAGGATGGACCCGTGAACGTGAACGGAATGCGAGGGCAGTCGTGAGTCAGTCGAACTTCTCCCGTCCCGGGGCGATCGATCTGTCGTCCCTGCGCAGGCCTCCGGCGCCGGGTGGTCCCGCCGGGGCTCCCGCCGCGCCCGGTGCTCCGGCCGGCGCGCCGCCCGCCGGCGGCGCCGCGGGCTCGTACGTGCTGAACGTGAGCGAGCCGACCTTCCAGGCCGACGTGATCGAGCGGTCGCTGCAGGTCCCGGTGGTGGTCGAGTTCTGGTCGCCGCGGTCCCAGGGCTCGACCGCGCTCAGCCAGGTGCTGGCCCGGCTCTCCACCGAGTACGCCGGCAAGTTCCTGCTGGCCCGGATCGACATCGACGCGAACCCGCAGCTGGCCCAGGCGGTCGGTGTGCAGTCGGTTCCGCTGGTGATCGCCGTACTGCGGGGTCAGGTGGTCCCGCTGTTCCAGGGCGCGCCCGCGGAGGCGGAGGTGCGGCAGTACTTCGACCAGCTGCTCCAAGTGGCGGTCGCGAACGGCATCACCGGGCGCGCCGAGCCGGTCGGCCCGGCCGCGGAGGCGCCGGAGGAGGAAGAGCCGGCGCCGAACCCGCGGTACGAGAAGGCGGAGAACGCGGTCGGCGCCGGTGACCTGGACGGCGCGATCGCGGCGTACGAAGAGTTGCTGAAGGAGACCCCGAACGACGCCGAGGCCAAGTCCGGCCTGGCCCGGGTCCAGCTGGTCAAGCGGACCCAGGACGTCCCCGCGGACGTGCGGACCCGCGCGGCCGACAACCCCGAGGACGTCGAGGCGCAGCAGTTGGTCGCCGACGTCGACCTGATGGGCGGCCACGTCGAGGACGCCTTCAACCGGCTGATCAAGACCATCCAGGTGACCGCCGGCGACGAGCGCAACGCCGTCCGGCTGCACCTGCTGGAGCTCTTCGAGGTCGTCGGCGCCGACGACGAGCGCGTGGTCAAGGCCCGCCGGCGGTTGATGGCGGCGCTTTTCTGAGGTCCTGACGCGCTTTCGACCCCCTCGGCCCGGTGAACTGGTGGCCGAGGGGGTCTTTTCGTGTGTCCGGTCCCGGCCGGGTGTGAACTCTTGCAATTCTTGCTCTCCAGGTTTGAGAATTATTCACATGAGCATGAGTGTGGTCGTCGCGTCACCCAGCCTGGAAGCCCGGATCAACGGGCTGCTGCCGGCGCTCAGCCCGGCCCAGGCCCGGATCGCGACCGAGGTACTGCGGGACCCGGCCGGCGTCGCGTCGTCCACGATCGGCCAGCTCGCCGCCCGCTGCGGGACCTCACTGCCGAGCGTCACCCGGTTCTGCCTGGCCCTAGGACTGTCCGGGTACGCCGAGCTCCGGCTGGCGCTCGCGGCCGAGACCGGACGGACCAGCAGCAGCTGGGAGCGCGGGACCGGTGCCGAGGTCGGGCCGGACGACTCGCTCGACGACGTCCTGCGCACGCTGCTGCAGGCCGACACCCGCGCGCTCGAGGACACGGTCGCGTCGATCGACGTGAGCGCCCTCGGCCGGGCGGTGCAGGCGATCTCCGACGCGCGGCGGATCGACATGTACGCCGTGTCGGGGTCGGCGTCGGTCGCCGAGGACCTGCGGTTGCGGCTGCACCGGATCGACCGCGCGGCCAGCACGTGGAGCGACGTACACAACGCGTTGACGAGCGCGGCGCTGCTCGGGCCCGGTGATGTTGCGATCGGCATCTCGCACAGCGGGGAGACGGTCGAGGTGCTGGAGCCGTTGCAGCGCGCGGGTCGTGGTGGTGCGACGACCGTTGCCGTGACCAACTATCCGCGGTCGCCGCTGGCGTTGTGCGCGGACGTCGTACTGCTGACCGCTGCTCGGGACGTCACCTTCCGCACCGGCGGGATGTCGGCGCGCCATGTGCAGATGCTCGTGCTCGACGCCCTCTATCTCGGGGTTGCGCAACGCGACTACCCGCTGGCCGAACAGGCCTTCGACGCGACCGCCGAGGCGGTCGCGTCGCACCGCAAACGGCCCTGAGCTTTCTGACCGGCCCCGTGCTCTTCGGCCGGCTCCGTCCACCCGCCCGTGAGGAGAATCATGCAGAGCCCCCACCGCATCCTTGGTCCCAGCCGTCGCGCCTTGCTGCTCGGCGCCGGGGCCACCGCCTTGACCGCCGCCACCTCGACCACCTCGGCTGTGGCCGCTTCGGTGTCTGGTGCTTCGACGTCCGCCGTTGCGGCGCCGTCGCCGGACGACCTGCCGTTGACCGGTGGGCCGGAGTTCCCGATCGGGTTGTTCTGGCCGCCACACCCGTACGCGAGCACTGCCGAGCGGTACGCCGAGATCAAGGCGGCCGGCTTCGACTTCATCATCTCCGGCAACTACGCCGGCGACGGCAACATCTTCCAGTACCAGCTCGGCCTGGCCCGCACCGCCGGGCTGCAGATGCTGATCTCTGACGACATCCAGATCCGGAACATGTCCCGCTGGTTCTCGATCTCGGACAACCCGGCCGACTTCCTCAGCGTCACGCCGGACGAGGCGCGAGCGCTCTACATCCGCGCCCGGGACGCCTACGGACCGTTCTCGTCACTGGCCGGCTTCAACCTGTACGACGAGCCGGGCGCCGGCTGGTTCGGGACGCTGGCCCGCGCGGTCGCGGTGTCCCGCGAGCTGGCTCCGCAGCTGTTGCCCTACATCAACCTGTTCCCGTCCAACGACCCGGCGTACTACCGCAGCTTCGTCGACGTGGTGAAGCCGTCGCTGATCTCGTTCGACCGGTACCCGCTGCTGTCCGAGGGGCGTGAGGACGGGAACTACTTCCACAACTGGGCGATCGTCCGGGACGCGGCCCTGCACGGCGACATCCCGGCCTGGGTGTTCATCCAGACCCTTGCCTACGACAACCATCGGGAGCCGACCGCGGCCGAGCTGCTCTGGCAGGTCAACATCAGCCTGGCCTACGGCGCGAAGGGCATCCAGTACTTCACCTACTGGACTCCGGAGGCGGCCCGCGGTGAGGGCTTCGGGCCGGCGTTGATCACGGTCGACGGCCGCCGTACACCTCGGTACGCCGCTGCGCGCACGATCAACACCACCTGGCTGCACCAGGTCGGCCGTGAGCTCAAGCCGCTCGTGTCGGAGTCCGTCGTACACGCCAATGAGACACCGCTCCCGAACGGGACGGTGGGCTTCACGCCGACTGCCTTGATCTCCGGCGTCTCCGGATCAGCTGCCGTGCTGGGGACCTTCGCTGCCCGGGACGGCTCGGCCGATCGGTGGGTGCTGGTCGCCAACCGGTCGCACTCTCTCGAAGCTCGAACCACGGTCACGCCGAACCCGGGCGGCGTCGCCTCGGTCGGCGTCTTCGACCCTCGCACGCAGACCTACGCCGGCCGCGGCGTCACGCCGATCCCGCTCAAGCTGGCACCCGGCGCCGCCACCCTGCTCAAGCTTCAAGCCCGCTGACCCCGGTGTAGACGCCGAGAGCCCGGAACCGCAGAGCCGGCGCCGCGTACTCCTCCAGCGCGTGCGCGGTCCATCCGACGATCCGCGCGAGCGCGAACAACGCGTCGCCGGCATCTGCCCGGAACTCGAAGGCATGCATCATCGCGGCCACGGCCAGGTCGCTGTTCGGGAAGGCCGGCATCCGCGCGCTGAGCACCTTCACTGTCTCCACGATCGGGTGGTCGGCGAGGAGGTCGAGCAACACCTCGGCGCGTGGATCGCGGTCTTTGTAGATCCGGTGGCCGAAGCCGGGCACCGGCTCGCCCGACCGGAGCTGGTCGGACAACGCCTGCAGCGGATCCCTCTGGGCCTTCTCGAGGAACTCGTACGCCAGCGTCGGCGCGGCGCCGTGGTACTGCCCGTCCAAGGCGCCGAGTCCCGCCGACACCACGGCGTACAGGTTCGCCCGCGCACTCGCCGCCACCCGAGCCGCAACCGTCGACACCGCCAGCCCATGATCAGCCAACAGAACCAACGCCGCCTCGAGCACCCTGGCGCCGTCGATCGGCCGCTGGCCGGCCTGCTCGGCCCGGTCGGGTTGCCGTGACAGCTTCGGCCACAGCCGGGCGCCGAGCGACCGCTCGGCTACTACGGGCCCGGGTAGTGCGGCCACCAGGACGCCGATCAGGTTCTCCGCGGCCAGGACCACCGACTGCGGCGTCAGGTCGAACCGCATCGGATCAGCCGCTCCCAGGGCGGTGACCGCGACCCGGAGACGGTCCGTCAGCCGTGCAGAGTCAGGAAGGACGTTCATCGCCGACCTGGCCAGCTGGACGGAGGCGCGTGTGACGGGAAACGGCTGCTGGTCGGCAAGCTCACCGGTCCACAGCAGGTGCGCCACCGACTCGACCGTCCGGCTGGTCGCGAGCTCGCGCACCGAATGCCCGCGGTAGTACAGCTCGTCGTCGTTCAGCAGCGTCAGCTCGGTCTCGATCTGCTCGACCACCCCGGAGTGCTCGACGGACTTGCTCGCCAGCCGCTCGACCTCGGCCGCCGCGAACAAGCTGCCGCGCCGCCCCCGAGCCCGCACACTCGTCAGCAAACCGCGGCTCACGTACGCGTAAATCGTCTCCGGCTTGACCTTCAGCCGCCGCGCGACCTCCGCCGTCGTCAGGTAATTCTCGTCACTCTGCGGGCCCATCCAGCGCTCCTCCGAGCTCCATGTTGACTGGATCAATATTGACAATCATTGATCGCCTGTCAACTCTGAAGATATGTCAACCACGATCAATGTGCCGCCTGGTCTGCGCAACGTCGTCGTCACCGAGACGACCCTCGGCGACGTCCGCGGTGACGAGGGGTTCTACCACTACCGCGAGTACTCGGCGATCGACCTCGCCAAGTCGAAGACGCTCGAAGACGTCTGGTTCCTGATGTTCGAGGGCCGGCTCCCGACCACGGCCGAGCGGGACCGCTTCGTTGCCGAGCTGGCGCGGCTGCGGGTGCTCCCGGACGAGGTCCGCGCCGTGCTGCCCGCGATCGCGACCGCCGGCCCGGTGTTCAACCCGCTCGCCGGTCTCCGCACTGCCCTGTCGCTCCTGGCCGCCGTCCGGCGTCTCCCGCCGCTGTGGGACGCGGATCCGGTACGCCGGAAGGCCGACGCGATGCTGGTGTGCGCGGTGACGCCGACAATCCTGGCCGCGCTGTACCGCCTCCGCGAGGGGCAGGAGCCGCTGGAGCCACGCGCCGACCTGACTGCCGCGGCGAACTGGCTCTACCTGGTGACCGGCGCCGAGCCCACCGCCGTACAGGCCGCCGCGATCGAGCACTACCTCGTCGCCACCGTTGACCACGGGTTCAACGCGTCGACGTTCACTGCGCGGGTGATCGCGTCGACCGGCGCCGACGTGGTATCCGCCATCGCGGGTGCGATCGGGGCGTTCTCCGGTCCGCTGCACGGCGGCGCACCGGACCGGGCCCTGGCCAGCCTGGACGAGATCGGCACTCCGGACCGGATCGACGCGTGGGTTCGCGCAAAGGTGTCGGCGGGGGACCGGATCATGGGGTTCGGGCACGCGGTCTACCGGACCGAGGACCCGCGGTCGCTGATGCTGCGGGACATCGCCCGCGGCCTGGGCGGGGACCTGGTGGACTTCGCCACCACGGTCGAGCAGCGAATCGTCGACGTACTCGCCGAGCTCAAGCCGGGTCGCAACCTCTACGCCAACGTGGAGTTCTACGCCGGCGTGGTGATGGAGCTCTGCGGCCTGCCGCGCGCGATGTTCACCCCCACCTTCGCCGTCAGCCGTGTCATCGGCTGGTCCGCCAACATCCTCGAGCAGTCCACCGACCCCAAGATCATCCGGCCGATCGCCACGTACGTCGGCCCGCAGCCTCCGGCCCCGGTCCCGTAGCCTGCCCGGTCCCGTAACCCATCCGCTGCCGTAGCCGGCCTGGTGCGGTCGTCCAGCGGCCGCACCACCCCGGTCAGGCAGCCGGCTTGAAGCGCATGGCCTCGTCGGTGATCGGGCCGAAGCGCAGGAGGACGAGGTCGCGGGGGTAGTTCTGGCGGAGGCGCCACGGGCCGCGGGCGCCTTGGCGGGGAAGAATCGACGCGGCGCGCTGGATGTAGCCGGAGGACAGATCGACGACCGGTCGGCGTGGAGCGTCGTACTCGGACTGGTCGATCTCGGGCACACAGATGCTGGTGCCGGTGGCGGTGAGGTGGTTGAGCAGACGGCAGACGTACTGCGACGTCAGGTCCGAGCGGAGCGTCCAGGAGTTGTTGGTGTAGCCGATGCACCAAGCAAGGTTGGGTACGCCGCTCAGCATCATGCCTTTGTAGACGAACGTGTCGTGCGGATCCACAGCGCGACCGTCGACCGTCAGCTGGATCTTGCCCAGGGCAACCATGCGCAGTCCGGTCGCGGTGACGACCACGTCGGCCGCCAGCTCCTGGCCGGACCGCAGTCGCAGACCGGTCGGCGTGAACGTCTCGATCTCGTCAGTGACCACAGTGGCCGAGCCCTTGCGCAGTACCTTGAACAGATCGGCGTCCGGGACCAGGCACAGCCGCTGGTCCCACGGCTTGTAGCGCGGGGTGAAGTGCGGATCCGCTGGGATCGAGGCGGGCAGTTGCTTGGCCACTGTGCTGTTCAGGAACCACGCAGCATGCGCCGGCCACCGCCGGAACGCGCTGTAGACCGCTGAGCTGAAGGCAACGTTCTTGCCCCGGATCAGCCGGTGCGCAAGCTTCTCCGGCAGTACGGCGCGCAGCCGGTCGGACAACGCGTCATGGGCAGGCCTCGACGCGACGTAGCTCGGCGAGCGCTGCAGCATCGTGACGTGCTCCGCCGTACTCGCCATGGCGGGTACGAGTGTCACAGCCGTCGCGCCGCTGCCGATCACGACTACTCGCTTCCCCGAGTAGTCCAGGTCCTCCGGCCAGTGCTGCGGATGCACCACCTGGCCCTGGAACTCATTCTGCCCGGGGAAGTCGACCACGTAGCCCGAGTCGTAGTCGTAGTACCCGCTGCACACATACAGGAACGAGCAGGTGTACGACGCTTTGGTCGTCTCCACGGTCCACCGCGCATCCGCTGACGACCACGACGCCCGTACGACGCGCTCGCCGAACCGGATGTGCTTGTCGATGCCGTAGGCGGCCGCGGTCTCGTGCAGGTAGTCGAGGATCGCCGGACCGTCCGCGATCGCCTTGGCCGCCTTCCAGGGGTGGAACGGGAAGCCGAGCGTGAACATGTCGGAGTCCGACCGGACGCCGGGGTAGCGGAACAGGTCCCAGGTGCCGCCGATGCTGTCCCGCGCCTCGAGGATCGCGTACGAGCGCTCCGGACTCTGCGTCTGGATCCGGTACCCGGCCCCGATCCCGGACAGCCCGGCACCGACGACAAGCACATCCAGATGCTCCACGAGCCGCCTCCTGAGTCACCGTGTTGAGTACCCAGTCAACAGTACGGGAAGGGCAGGATTGGAAAAGTCCTGTCGGGTGTTGTCGATTCCGCCGGGTGCCGATCGTCAGCAAGATGTTCAGTACAAGCCCTAGACGAGGGAGCCGGAGATGGCGCAGTACATGTTCCTGCTGTTCGACAGCGAAGAGTGGTACGACAACATCACGCCGGAGGATTGGCAGCAGGCGATGAAGCTGCACGGCGCGTTCACCGAGGCAGTGGAGAAGGCCGGGGCGCGGATCCTCGGTGGCGAGGCGCTGGAGCGGTCGAGCACCGCGAGCACGGTGCGGCAGCGCGAGGGCGCCGAGCCGCTGGTCACCGACGGGCCGTTCATCGAGACCAAGGAGGCGCTCGGCGGCTTCTACGTGATCGAGGCGCGCGACCTCGACCAGGCGCTCGAGCTCGCCAAGATCTGCCCGTCGGGGAACGTCGAGGTCCGCCCCGTGATGCCCACCTCGGGCGACGCCGAGCCCCCGGCCTGACCCCGCCGGCCTGACAGAACCGGCCTGACATGGCGCAGCAGCCGGGTGCCCCGACGGACCTTCCACCGTCGGCGTACCCGCCTGCGCCGGTCGAGGTGGCCCGAGTAGTCGACCGGGCGCATCGGGAGAGCTGGTCCACGGTGCTCGTGTCGGTGGTGCGGCTGACGCGGGACCTGGACCTGGCCGAGGACTGCACGCAGGACGCGTTCGTCCAAGCATTGCGGACCTGGCCGGACGGCATCCCCGCCAACCCAGGTGGCTGGCTGACCACGGTCGCGCGGCGGCTCGCCCTGGACCGGATGCGGCGGGAGACGAACCTGCGGCGGAAGCTTCCGTTGCTGGTCGAGGATCCGGTCGCGCCGGACGACGTGGAGCAGCCGACGGACCCGCTGCGGCTGGTGTTCACCTGCTGCCACCCGGCGCTGGCGCGGGACTCGCAGGTGGCGTTGACGTTGCGGCTGATCTGCGGCCTGACCACGCGCGAGGTGGCGGCCGGCCTGCTGATCAGCGAGCCGACGGCGGCTGCGCGGATCACCCGGGCGAAGAAGAAGATCGCGGCGGCCTCGATCCCGTACCGGATCCCGGCCGACGAGGAGTTGCCGGCGCGGCTGGACGCCGTACTGACGGTGGTGCATCTGGTCTACACGGCTGGGCATGTGGCGGCTGGGTCCGAGTTGACGCGGACGGACCTGACCGGGCGGGCGGTGGAGCTGGCACGGATGCTGGTGCGGTTGATGCCGAACGAGGCGGAGCCGCAGGCGTTGCTGGGTTTGCTGTTGATGACGGAGGCGCGGGGGGACGCGCGGGTGAGCGAGGACGGGGAGCTGGTGCTGCTGGCGGACCAGGACCGGTCGCGGTGGGACATCCGGATGCTGGCCGAAGGTGTGTCCCGGGCGACGGCCGCGCTGGAGCGGGGACAGGGGAGGTTCGCGCTGCAGGCAGCTGTGGCGGGACTGCACGTGACCGCGCCGTCGTGGGAGAAGACGGACTGGGGCCAGGTCGTGCGGATGTACGACGCGATGATGATCAGCTGGCCGACGCCCATCGTCGCGCTCAACCGGGCTGCCGCGCGCAGTCTCGTCCCGGGGGCCGACCTCGACCAGGTCCTGGCCGAGCTAGATGCTCTCAGCAACGAGTCTGCGCTGAAGTCCTACGCGTACCTGCCCGCGGCGCGAGCCGATGTCCTCGCTCGCCTCGGCCGGGTGGCCGAAGCGGCCGACGCGTACCACTTGGCGATCACGCTGACGGCGAACGAGACTGAACGGCGCTTCCTCAGCCACCGCTTGGCTGGTCTTCCGGACTGAGACCCGCCCAGAGCATGTCGGCGGTGCCGGCTTGCAGGCGGCCCCGGTAGACGTCGATCTTGTGGTCGATGAGCTCGAGGTTGTCCTGGAGCTCGGCGAGTTTCGCGAGGACCTCGGCGCGGTGGGTCTCGAGGAGCTCCAGCCGGTCCTTCTCGTTGCCCCGGCCGGCGGACACGAGGTCGGCGTACGCGCGGATCGTTCGGATCGGCATGCCGGTGGCGCGCAGGCGGGTGCAGACGTTGATCCAGTCCAGGTCGAGTTGCCGGTAGCGGCGGCGGTTGCCGGCCGTCCGGTCCACGGTGGTGACGACCAGCCCGGCGCGCTCGTAGTACCGCAGGGTGTGCACGCTCACCCCGGTCCGCCGAGCCGCCTCGGCAATACTCACGCCGGCTTCGGATGATGTGGATCGGTTGACTTCGAGCACGCTCCAAATCCTAGCGTCGTGGATATGAGTGCTCCAGCGGTCCAACTGGCGGCGTCCGGTGAGCTGAGTCGGCGGCGCCGGCGGGGCGTGCTGGCGATCTGCTGCGCCAGCATCGTCGTGGTGGTGATGGACATTTCCATCGTCAACGTGGCGTTGCCGTCGATCCGGAGTGATCTGGGCGCCTCGATGTCCGGGCTGCAGTGGACGGTGGACGCCTACACGCTGGTGCTGGCGAGCTTTCTGTTGCTGGCCGGGTCCACCGCCGACCGGGTCGGGCGGCGTCGGGTGTTCCTGACCGGGCTGGCGTTGTTCGGGCTGGGGTCGCTGGTGTGTGGGCTGGCGCCGGGGATCGGGTGGCTGATCGGGGCACGGGCGCTGCAGGCGATCGGCGGCACGATGCTGAATCCGGTGGCGATGGCGATCGTGGCCACGACGTTCCCGGACCGGGTGGAGCGGGCTCGGGCGATCGGGGTGTTCGGCGCGATGTCCGGGCTGGCACTGGCGTTGGGTCCGATTCTCGGTGGTGCGCTGGTCGACGGGTTCGGGTGGCGGGCGGTGTTCTGGGTGAATCTGCCGATCGTCGCGGCGGCGATCGTCTCCACCGCCCTGTTCGTGCCGGAGTCCCGCGCGACCCGCGCACGCCGCGTCGATCCGATCGGCCAGTTGCTGGTGATACTGCTCCTTGGCAGCGTCGTGTACGCGATCATCGAGGCAGGCAGTCTGGGCTGGACGTCCCCGGTGATCATCGGCCTGCTGTGCCTCGCCGTACTCGCGGCGGTGAGCCTGCTCGGCTACGAAGCGCGCAGAGCTGATCCGTTGCTGGAGTTGCGGCTGTTCCGCAGTGTCCCGTTCAGCTCGGCGATCCTGATGGCGCTGTTCGCGCTCTGCGGTTTCGGCGCGTTCCTGTTCGTCACCACGCTTTACCTGCAGAACATCCGCGGATTGCCGGCCCTCACCGCCGGGCTTTGCCTGCTCCCGGTCGGAGCGCTGATCATGGTGCTCTCGCCGTTCACCGGCCGCATCGTGGGCAGCCGAGGTCCTCGGCTTCCGCTCGCAGTGGCCGGTACGGCGCTCGCCCTCGGCGCCGGCGCCTCGCTCTGGATCGGCGCGACGACTCCGCTGCCGATCGTGCTCGCCGTCTACCTGCTCTTCGGCATCTTCCTCGGCACGGTCAATCCACCGATCACCAACTCGGCAGTCTCCGGCATGCCCACCTCGATGGTCGGCCTGGCCGCCTCCGTCGCCTCGGCGGCCCGCCAGACCGGCACTACCTTCGGCGTAGCAGTCGCGGGCGCGATCATCGGCTCCACGGCCTCGGCCGGCCCGCAAGCATTCACGATGGCCGAACACCGGGTCTGGTGGCCGGTCGCAGTCCTAGGTCTCGCAATCCTTGCCCTGGCCATCCTCAGCACGACCTCCTGGGCGCAGTCGACTGTCCTCACTCACGCCGACGACAGCTGAAGCGGCAGGCCGAACCTGGTCACGAGTTCAGGCGCGCTGAAGACGTAGATGTGCGTCAGACCCGTGGGCGTGGGTGTGAGGACGGCGAGACCGAAGGCCTGATGGACCCCATCGGCGTCCCGGACATAGGCAGCCGCGGCCGGCTGGCCGTTGGCCGTCGTACCGATCATGCGCCAGTCGCCGGGGGAGCCGACTGCCTGTTCCAGCAAGCGCAGGCAGGTTACGCGGCCGGCGAACCAGGTGCTGGTGCCGACCAGCTCGATGGCTGCGTCCACGCGGAGGGCGCGTTCAAGCGCGGCGACATCGGCCTTCTCGAAGCCCTCGATGTAGGTGTCGAGCAGCGCACGGGCCCGCGGGTCGGTGGGCTCGATGACCGACGAGCGGTCCGGTGCGGCCTCGTCCAGGCGGGCGCGGGCTCGTTGCAGGGTGCTCTTCACGGCCGCGACCGTGGTGTCGAGCATGACCGCGACCTCCGCGGCCGGGAAGGCGAGCACCTCGCGCAGGATCAGTACGGCGCGCTGCTTCGGCGCGAGGTGTTGCAGCGCCGCGATGAGTGCCAGCCGGAGGCTCTCCCGCGTGGTCACGACGGTCTCGGGATCAAGGGACGCCAGCGAGTCCGGAAGCGGATCGACCCACGCGACGTCCGTCGGCGACGCGGGACCGGTGGGGTCGTGACCCGGCGCCCCGAGGCCGGACGGGAGCGCCCGCCTGCCGCGCTGCTCGAGCGCGGTCAGGCAGGCGTTGGTCGCGATCCGGTACAGCCAGACCCGCAGCGACGACCGCCCCTCGAAGGACGAGTACGAGCGCCACGCGCGCAGATAGGTCTCCTGGACGAGATCCTCGGCCTCGTCGACCGACGCGAGCATCCGGTAGCAGTGCGCCAGCAGCTCCTTCCGGAACGGCTCGGTACGGCGCTCGAACTCAGACCTGCCCGTCATCACGCTTCCCTGTGTACAGCAAGCGCGGCCGAACCCACTCGGCCAGCCGGTGAATCGCGTCGTCGGCCTCCGGCGCCCGCCCGGCCGCCATCTGGAAGGTGTGCTGCATGTCCGGAAACACATCCAGCCGTACGTCGACCCCGGCCGCGCGGGCGTGCGAGGCAAGCAGCCGAGCATCGTCCACCAGCACCTCGTCCCCGCCCACCTGGATGTAGATCGGCCCGAACCCGGCCAGCTTCCCGTACAGCGGGTTGGCCAGCGGATCCCGCGGATCCCCGTCCGGCCCGAGGAACGTGTCCACCAGCCCCAGCACGAGCTCCCGGTGGAAGAACGCGTCCCGCTCCCGGTTGGCGTCGTACGACGAACCACTCACCTCCATGTCCACCCACGGAGAGATCGCCAGCGTGGCAACCGGCAGTGGCAGCCCGAGCTCCCGGGCTCGCAGTTGCGTGGTGATCGCCAGGCCGCCACCGCACGAGTCGCCGCAGAACGCGACCGCCTCGACGCCCTGCTCCAGCAGCCACTGATACGCAGCGACCGCATCCTCGACCTGCGCCGGATGCACGTGCTCAGGCGCCAGCCGGTAGTCGAAGACCAGCGCCCGCGCCCCGACCGCCCGAGCCAGGTGCCCGAACAGCTTCCGGTGCGAGTACCGAGACCCGCCGACGAACCCGCCGCCGTGCATGCACAGCAGCACCCGGTCCGGTGGTGCGTCCTTCGGCACGGCCCACAGCGCAGGCAGGTCGTCCACCGCGAGGTAGTCCACCCCCGGCGGCTCGCTGGTCAGGCCCGCCCACGCGTGGTCGCCCGCCTCCCGGTCCGACGCCTGCGTGACGCGGGCCGCCTCCCAGTGCCGCCGTACCGCTTCCGACTCCTTGCTCGGCATCCTCGCCGCCCTTCCGTCGACAAACCGTTCGGCATACAGACCGGCGTGCGGCCGGAAAGGAATCGGTGACCGGCGTTGTCAGGCGTGTTTGACTGGAGTATGAGTGCGCCTGGAGCCGGGCCGCCGCTGTCGGCCTCGGAAGAGCGGACGTGGGGGATGGTGGCCCACGTCGGGGTGTTGGTCGCGGCCTGGTTCGCGATGGGATTCCTGTGCCCGCTGGTGATCTGGCTGGTGTACCGGTACCGGTCCGACTTCGTCCGGCGGCACGCGCTGGAGTCGCTGAACTTCCAGCTGTCGTTGCTGATCTACACCGCGGTCGCGGTGGTGCTGATCCTGATCACGTTCGGCCTGGGCGTGCTGATCATCATCCCGCTGGTGCTGATCGGCGCGGTCGCGGCGCTGGTGGTGATCGTCCTGGCCACCATGGCCGCGTCCAGCGGACGGGAGTACCGCTACCCGCTGACGATCCGCCTGGTGCGCTAATCCAGTTGGCCCGGCCGCCTCGGGTTTGGCAGAGTGCCCCAGGTGGAGCTGATCGGCCAGGGGATGGAAGGCGCCGTCTACGACCTCGGTGACGGACGGGTGCGCAAGACCTGGTTCGACCGGCGGCCGGACGACGTACGCCCGCTGCAGGCGTTTCTCGACGAGTTGCCGCCGCTCCCGTTCCGTACGCCGCGGCTCCGCGAGATCAGCGCGGACGACGAGGGGCTGGCCGTCAGCGTCGAGGACAAGCTGACCGGTACGGCGCTCCAGGACGCCGGACTCACCGAGCAGCAGGCGCTCGACGCGTTCGTCGCCGTGGTCGAGGCGCTCGGCACGACCACAGCCGGCCCGGCGAGCAAGGCGCTGCCCGTGCTCAACCAGCCGTTCTGGCGCGCCGACCTGTCCTGGGGCGAGGCGCTGGCAGCTCTGGTACGGCGTCGCGCCGCCGAGTCTCACCACCACCTCAAGCGCGACGTCCCCGACTTCGACGAGCGTCTGGAACGCCTCACGACCCGCCTGGCAACGATCGAGCCGGATCGGCTGAGTGTCGTCCACGGTGACATCTGCCCGCCGAACCTGCTGATGGACGGTCCGCGGACAGCCGCCGTACTGGACTGGGGCTTCTACTCGACGGCCGGTGACAACACCTTCGACGCCGCGCTGGCCGCCGGGTTCTTCGACATGTACGGCCCGGACGCGCAGCGGCTCGACAACCTGCTGCTCGACCGCTTCGAGGCACTCGGGCACGACCGGGAACGGATGTACCTGTACCGGGCGGCGTACGCCATCACCACCGCGACCATCTACGACGCCGACGCCGGCGACGGCCACTACGCCTGGTGCGTCGGCAACCTCAACCGGCTGGCTGGCTGATCGGGTTCCCGTCGCGCAGGTTGTGCAGGATCGTCGGCTTGGCGAGGACGAGCGGCAGCCGGCGCGCGTTCAGCGGGGACACCAGCCCTGCCAGGGCGTCCGGCTCGTGCCAGGCCACGCTGCGGATCTCGAAGCCGTCCGGCTGCAGGGTGTCGATCAGCGACGGGTCGTGGACGCCGCCGTCGTACAGGATCTCGATGGCGTCGCCCCAGCCCTCCCAGCGCGGCAGCCAGTCGATCGCGAGTACGCCGACCAGCGGCAGCGCGACTCCGACCTCCTCCTCCATCTCCCGCAACGCCCCGGTCGCCGGATCCTCGTCCGGCTCGACCACACCACCGGGCAGCTCCAGGTCCTTCTTGTAGCTGACCTGGCACAGCAGCACCCGGCCGGCGGTGTCCCGCACGACCACATGCGCGATGACCCGCTTCTTCGGCAGCGCGGAGTCCATCAGAGCCGTCCAGCCGGTCAGCGTGTCCGGGCGCGGGTCGTCCTTGCGCATCCCGTAGACGGCCACGTCGCGGCGCTCGTCCTCGACCAGGGCGGCGCCGCGCAGGATCCCCTCGCGCCGGAAGCCGGACCGGATCGCGACCCGCGCCGACGCGTGGATCTCCGGATCCACCTCGACCTGCAACCGCTCCAGGCCGAGCTCGTCGAAGGCGTACTCGGACACCAGCCGGACCGCGCGCTGGGCGGTCTCGGGGCCGCCGTCCATCGCCCAGGTGACCAGGCCGACACCCTGCGTAGTCCGCCGTACCTCGACAGTGCCCACCGGGCCGTCGTGCTCGACGTCGAAGGTCACCGTCTGCTGGTTCTGCCGCGACACGCGCAGCGTCAACTCACCATCGGTCAGTGGGGAAACGGCGGTCACCCCTGAACGCTACCCGGTGTGGCGCAAGTACACCGTCGCCAGGGGTGGGACGGTCAGCTCGGTGCTGGTCTCCATGCCGTGCCAGCTGGGCCCGTCGGCGGTGACGCTGCCGAAGTTGCCGACCCCGGAACCGCCGTACACGTCGGCGTCGGTGTTCACCGCCTCCTGCCACTCGCCGCCGTACGGGAGGCCCAGGCGGTAGCCGTGGTGCGGGACCGCGGAGAAGTTGGCGACGCACGCGATCGTCGGCTCGCCCTCGTCGCCGTACCGGACGAAGGAGAACACGTTGTTGCCGGCGTCGTTGGCGTCGATCCAGGTGAACTTCTCCGGCGCGTGGTCGGTGCGCCACAGCGCCGCGGTGTCGCGGTAGACGCCGTTCAGGTCGCGGACCAGCTGCTGCAGGCCGCGGTGGTCGGCGTGGTCCAGCAGCCACCAGTCGAGCTCGCCCTTCTCGGACCATTCCGACTCCTGGCCGAACTCACAGCCCATGAACAGCAGCTGCTTGCCCGGGTGCGCCCACATCATCGCCAGGTACGCGCGCAGGTTCGCCAGCTGCTGCCAGCGGTCGCCGGGCATCTTCCGCAGCAGCGAACCCTTGCCGTGGACAACTTCGTCGTGCGACAGCGGGAGCACGAAGTTCTCCGAGTAGGCGTACATCATCGAGAACGTCAGCTCGTGGTGGTGGTACTGCCGGTGGATCGGCTCGTGCTCGAGGTAGCGCAGCGAGTCGTTCATCCAGCCCATGTTCCACTTGAACCCGAAGCCGAGCCCGCCCAGGTGCGTCGCGCGGGTGACACCGGGCCACGAGGTGGACTCCTCGGCCACCGTGATCACGCCGGGGACCCGCTTGTACAGCGTCGCGTTCATCTCCTGGAGGAACGAGACCGCCTCCAGGTTCTCGCGGCCGCCGTACTGGTTCGGCACCCACTCGCCCTCGTTGCGGGAGTAGTCGAGGTAGAGCATCGACGCGACCGCGTCCACCCGGAGGCCGTCGATGTGGAACTCCTCGGCCCAGTAGATCGCGTTCGCGACCAGGAAGTTGCGCACCTGCGGCCGGCCGAAGTCGAACACCAGCGTGCCCCAGTCCGGCTGCTCGCCGCGCCGCGGGTCCGGGTGCTCGTACAGCGGGGTGCCGTCGAAGCGGGCCAGCGCCCAGGCGTCCTTCGGGAAGTGCGCCGGCACCCAGTCGACGATCACGCCGATCCCGGCCTGGTGCAGCTTGTCGACCAGGAAGCGGAACTCGTCCGGGTCGCCGAACCGCGAGGTCGGGGCGAAGTACGACGTCACCTGGTAGCCCCACGAGCCGCCGAACGGGTGCTCCATCACCGGCATCAGCTCGACGTGGGTGAAACCCATCTCGTTGACGTAGGCAACGAGCTCGTCGGCCAGCTCCCGGTAGGACCTGCCCTTGCGCCAGGAGCCGAGGTGCACCTCGTAGACGCTCATCGGCTCGGCGTAGGCGTGCGAGGCGGCGCGCCGCTCGATCCACGCGGCGTCGTCCCACTCGTACGACGACTCGTGCACGACGGACGCGTTCGCCGGGGGAGTCTCGGCCAGGTTCGCCATCGGGTCGGCCTTCTGCCGCCAGACGCCGTCACGGCCGCAGATGTCGAACTTGTACCGCGTGCCCGGGCCGACGCCCGGCACGAACAGCTCCCACACGCCGGACGAACCCAGCGACCGCAGCGGATGCGCCCGGCCGTCCCAGAAGTTGAAGTCCGCGGTGAGCCGGATGCCTTGCGCGTTCGGCGCCCAGACGGCGAACGACGTCCCCGTGATGGCGCCGGACGGGCCTTCGTACCGGCGAACGTGCGCGCCGAGCACGGTCCACAGCTGCTCGTGCCGGCCTTCGCCGATCAGGTGCAGGTCGACCTCGCCGAGCGACGGCAGGTAGCGGTACGGGTCGTCGAGCTCGATCGCCGGGCCGTCGGTGTAGCGCACCTCGAGGCGGTAGTCGGGCACCTTGTCGAGGTCGAGCACGCCGACCCAGACGCCCTCGAACTCGTGCCGCAGCTCCTGGCGCTGGTCGTCGTACAGCACAGTGACGGACTGGGCGAACGGCCGCAGCACCCGGACTGTGACACCGCTCTCGCCGAGATGCGGCCCGAGCACCTGGTGCGGATCGTGGAACGTCCCGCCGACCAGCCGCTCCAGCGCGGCCCGATCGACCGGAACCGCTGTCACCACAGGCTTGTCCGCCGCGACCACCGGCTGCTCGAAAGCTTCCACCGCCGGTCCGGCATTCCGCTCACTCGATCCCATGAACCCCATCCTGCCCGATCACTCGGCCATCTACCGCACCCCCGTACCCGTCGATGCCCGACGTACACAAAGTCAGCCCGTGAGCGCTGTCCGGACGGCTGCGGAGCGGGCGGGGTCGAGGAAGGGGCCGGGAGCAACAAGTTCGGGTCCTGCCGGAGCCGCCGCAGCTCCATCGCCGCGGTGTCCAGACCGGCAAGTGTTGCAGTCGTCGCTCGCCCACGCTCTGTAACTCTCAGCGCAGCGGGGGTATCACTGTTCGGCCAGCTGCGCGGCCGCGGCCAGGGGGATCGGCAGCCAGGACGGCCGGTTGCGGGCCTCGTACAGCGTTTCGTAGACCAGCTTGTCGGCCAGGAACGCGCTCAGCAGCACCCCTTGCTGCCGCGGATCCGTGCCCGCGACCTCGGCGTACCCGTCGCAGAAGGCCTGCTGGTTCCGGCTCGCCCACTCGGCTGCCCGGTACGCGATCTGCTGGTCGCCCATGTGGTCGGCCAGCAGCGACCGGGCCGCGTAGTCGAACGACCGCAGCATTCCGGAGATGTCCTTGATCGGGGTGTCCAGCGCCCTCCGCTCGACCAGCGACTTGGCCGGTTCACCCTCGAAGTCGATCAGCTTCCAGCCGTCGATCGTGCGCAGCACCTGGCCCAGGTGGAAGTCACCGTGGATCCGCTGCACCGTGACCGGCTGGTCGTACGCCGCGAGCGCGTCGAACGCCCGGGCCAGACCAGGCGCGTACGGCGTCAGCTCAGGGATCGCCGCGGCCGCCGCGTCGAGCCGGCGCCGCATCGCCGCGGCGTGCTCGACCAGCTTCGCGGGCTCCCAGATGTCGGTCCCGAGCGCCTTGGCCAGCTCCGAGTGCACCTGCGCCGTGCTCGCGCCGAGCCGGTGCGACTCGGCCGCGAAGTCACCGCCGACCTCCTCGGCGTGCAGGTCCGCCTCGGCGTACAGGTCCCGCACCGACGAGGTCGCGAACGACCAGCCGTCGGTCGCGTTCTTCTGGAACGCCGTCATCATCGCCAGCTCGCCGGAGTCGGTCCCGCCGCCCGCACGCGGCCAGCTGCCCCGCGCGGACCCGAGCACCTCCGGGACGAGCTCCGACCCCGCCTCGGTGAGCGCCGACTCGATCTCGACCCCGGGGTTGCTGCCCGGCTCGAGCCGGCGGAACACCTTCAGCAGCGCCACGTCGCCGAACACCAGCGACGTGTTGCTCTGCTCCACCGTCAGCACCAGCGACCGCGCGTCCTCCGGAACGACGGTCGCGTGCTCCGGAGCGTGGACGGGATGGAACTCCAGCCCGTCCAGCTGCCGTCCGTGCGTGAGACCCTCCAGCCAGTACGGCGTGGCCTCCTTGTCGTGCAGGGCGTCGTACACCCAGACCTCGGCGTCGCCGAGGTCCTGCTCGACCCACTCGCCGACCAGCGCGTGGCCGAGGTTCTCGACCGGTTCGCGGTGGTAGCTGAGCGGCAGCTGGTACACCCGGATCGGGATGTCCGACCCGGGCGGACCGGAACAGTAGACGAAACCGATCCGGACCGCGGGCCAGGCGTCCTCGGCGGACAGCCACACCGAGGTGGCCATCGCGTCGACATGGACGTCGTGTCCCTTCTCACCGAACCACCGCTGGCTCGCGCAGAAGGACTGGACCTGGTCCAGATGGGAAGTCACTACATGCTCTCCTCGTGGTCAGCCGGCTTGTGCACCGGCAGCCGGAACCAGTAGAAACCGTGCGCTCCGAGCGTCAAAAGGTAGGGCAACTCCCCGATGGTCGGGAAGTGCACCCCGCCGAGCAGCTCGACCGGCTCCACGCCCTGCCACTGCCGCAGGTCCAGCTCGATCGGCTGCGGGAACCTCGACAGATTGTTCACGCACAGCACCACGTCGTCACCGAACTCGCGGACGTACGACAGCACGCTGGGGTTGGAGCCCCCCAGGTCTGTGAAGGTACCCATGCCGAAACACGGGTGCTGCTTGCGGGTCTGGATCATCCGCCGGGTCCAGTGCAGCAGCGACGAGGCGTTCTCCATCTCGGCCTCGACGTTGACCGCCTGGTAGCCGTAGACCGGGTCCATGATGACCGGCAGGCTGAGCTTGCCCGGCGTCGCGGTGGAGAACGACGCGTTGCGGTCCGGCGACCACTGCATCGGGGTCCGGACGCCGTCGCGGTCGCCGAGCCAGATGTTGTCGCCCATCCCGATCTCGTCGCCGTAGTACAGGATCGGCGAGCCGGGCAGGCTGAGCAGCAGCGCGGTGAACAGCTCCATCTTGTTCACGTCGTTGTCCAGCAGCGGGGCCAGCCGGCGGCGGATGCCGATGTTGGCCTTCATCCGCGGGTCCTGCGCGTACTCGCCCCACATGTAGTCGCGGTCCTCGTCGCTGACCATCTCGAGCGTGAGCTCGTCGTGGTTGCGCAGGAAGATGCCCCACTGGCAGGTGTCCGGGATCTCCGGGGTCTGGGCCAGGATCTCCGAGATCGGGAACCGCGACTCGCGCCGTACCCCCATGAAGATGCGCGGCATCACCGGGAAGTGAAACGCCATCTGGCACTCGTCACCGCCGGAGGACCGGTCCCCGAAGTACTCCACCACGTCGGCCGGCCACTGGTTCGCCTCGCAGAGCAGGACGCGGTCGGTGTAGTTCGCGTCCACCTCCTTGCGGACCCGCTTGAGGAACTCGTGGGTGCGCGGCAGGTTCTCGCAGTTGGTGCCCTCGGTCTCGAACAGGTACGGCACCGCGTCCAGCCGGAAGCCGTCCACGCCGAGGTCGAGCCAGAACTTCAGCGCCTCGATCATCGCGTCGCCGACGGCCGGGTTCTCGAAGTTCAGGTCGGGCTGGTTGGAGTAGAACCGGTGCCAGAAGTACTGGCCGCGGACCGGGTCCCAGGTCCAGTTCGACGACTCGGTGTCGACGAAGATGATCCGGGCGTCGGAGTACTTGTCGTCGGTGTCGGACCACACGTAGAAGTCGCCGTACGGGCCGTCCGGGTCCTCCCGGGAGGCCTGGAACCAGGGGTGCTGGTCGGAGGTGTGGTTCATCACGAAGTCGACGATGATCCGGATCCCGCGCGCGTGCGCGGCCTCCATGAACGCGGCGAAGTCGGCGATCGTGCCGACCTCGGGCATCACTCCGGTGTAGTCGGAGATGTCGTAGCCGCCGTCGCGCAGCGGCGACGGGTAGAACGGGGGTAACCAGAGACAGTCCACACCGAGCCACTCGAGGTAGTCGAGTTTCTCGGTCAGGCCCTGCAGGTCGCCGATGCCGTCGGCGTTCGAGTCCTTGAAGGACCGCACGAGGACCTCGTAGAAGACGGCCCGCTTGAACCACAGCGGGTCACTCTTCGTCAGTCCGTGGTGCTGCTCCGGCAGCATGTCGGTCACGCTCACCTCCATCGGGTGTCTCCAAACCTAGCGGTACTGCGGCCTGCCGCCACGGACCGTGGCGGCAGCGTGGGTGGACTTTCCCGGGCGTGCACTGGTCTCCCATACCCCGTCTCGGGGTTCGTACTCGGTCGCAGTCGAATTGGGAGGACCGCACGATGTGTCCGGTTGTCGTCCGGGTGATGTGGTGACGCCATGGGGTGGGCGGCTCCGGCCAGGCGTTGCGCTCAGTCTGACGCCCGTTTGCCAGTACAAGCAAATAGGGGCCTCATCGCCCTATCCGGCACTGCCCGAGCCGCCGCGTCAGCGCGGCGTCCGCCCCTTGTTCTCCCGGGCAGCAGACGTCGCACGCCGCCGCCCACCAGCCCGTCCGCGGACCCCTCTCGCGCCTGTCGCCCCGCGCGCGTCAGCCATCCCGGTCCGGGCGGCGTCGACGCTTTTCTCCAGGTCAGCGGCCGGCGCCGGCGACTTCTTCTGCACGTCCTCGGCCGACTGCGGGCGACTGTCCTCGCCGCCCTCGAGCGCCCCTTCGGATCCCATCAGGGCGTCTCGACGGTGACGGTGATCGTCTCGGGGACGCCGACGACCTCGATCAGCCCGGTCAGCGCCTCGCGGAGATCGTCCACGGCCTCGTCCGGCGTCGCGCCCTCACCGTTCGCCCCGGCGTCGTGCTTCAGCAGGGCATACGCGCACCAGACGCCGTTCTCGTCCTGCTCGACGGTGTAGGGGACGGTTACGTCCTGCTGCACTGGCCGGTACTCCTCTTCGTCGGGCAGTCAGCTTCGGCCGTCTCGGCCGGTGCGTCTGCCTCGGGATTGTTGTTTGCCGGACTGGCGGTTTTGTGCGCCGGAGCCGCTGCGGCCTTGCCCGCCGCCCGGGCGGGCTACGCCTTCGTTGGCCAGCCGCCGCGCCTGCTGCGCACTGTCCTGCTGGGGTTGTTCAGGCCGGCCTGAATCCTGCCTTCTTCGACTCTCTTTCGGCGTCGCGGAACTTCTTCGCCACTACGGGACCTCGACAGTCACGACGAGCTGTTCGGGCACGCCGACCTCTTCGGCCAGCAAGGCAATCGCGGCCTTGAGGTCCTCGATGGCCGCCTCTCGGGTCTCACCTTCACCGTTGGCGAACGCATCCGGCGTCAGCGCCGCGGAGGCGGTCCAGCCGCCGTCGACGGTGTCCTCTGTGATGACGAAAGGAACTGTGATATCGCGCTGCACCACGCCTCCTGGTTACTCTGTGTTCGGGCGATCGTAGTCACGCTCGGGGTCCTCGTCCTGCTCGACCACGGACGGGACGTGAAGCCGGGCGGCGCGTCTCCTCAGGGGTCAGTCGTGGGGGTTGGCTGACTTGCGGGGGCGGCGGGTGTATTTGGTGAAGCCGGCGCGTTCGGCGTCGGACTCGGTGCGGAACCAGACCTGGGGTTTGGTCCGGCCGTAGTACGGCGAGTCGGGGGTGTGGAACAGCATCGACTGGGCGTTGCCCTTGATGGTGAACCCGTCCGGCGGCCCCTGGTGCGGCACCGCATCGGCCGAGCCCTCACCGTACCGTCCAGGCGGTACGGCGTCCGGCAGCTGCGGCTCGGTCGCGTCTGTGTCGGCCGGCTCGTCGTCGAACAGAGTCGGCTCGGCCACCCGCTCGGCGTCCATCCGCCGGCTGAACGTGGGCCCCGGTTCGGGCCGTACGTCGGCAACGGGCGCCGACCCGGTATCCGACACGGTGTCCGACGCGGTGCCCGGCCTGGTGTCCGACGCGGTGCCCGACCTGGTGTCCGACGCGGTGCCCGACCTGGTGTCCGGCCTGGTGTCCGCCGCCGTGTCCGCGCCGACGCTCGCGCCGACCAAGACCTCTTCCTTCTCCTCCGCCGGCTCCTCGACCACGGCCGGCGCAGGTTGCTCGCGCCGTACCAGCAGGAACCAGGTGATCGCCGCGCCGAGCAGGAAGGCGAGCAGGGACCACAGCCAGTTGTGGCGCAGCAGCCAGCTCATCAGCGCGCCCCTCTCGAGACCAGGCGGTGCAGGAGCCACGCGCTCGCGCTGCCGAGCACGAACGCGACCAGCAGCAGGATCCAGGTCTGTGCGATCAGCCAACTCATGAGTTCCCTTGCAGTACTCGTAGCTCCACCCGGCGGTTGGCGATCCGGCCGTCCGGGGTGCTGTTGGAGGCGACCGGGAAGGCCTCGCCGTACCCGTGCGCGAGCAGCCGGCGCTGGGGGACCCCAAGTCGCACCAGCGTCGCCTTGACCGCCGCCGCGCGCCGCTCGGACAGCGGCAGGCTGCTGGCGGGGGAGCCGAGGTTGTCGGTGTGGCCGGCGATCTCGACCCGCGCGGTCGGACAGGACTTCAGCAGCGCAGCGGCCTTGACGACCGTCGGCTTGGAGGCGTTGTTCACGATCGACGTCCCGGACAGGAAGATGATCGTGTGCTGCCGGCCGAACTCCGACAGCCGGCTCTGGAACGTCCGGCACGCTTCGCTGAGCTCGGTCTTCGGCGGCGCCGGCGTCTGCAGCTGGTTCGCGATCACCGCACCCGGGACCGCTTTCGCCGCCGCCCGCGCGACGGTGGCCTTGGTGGCCTGGTCCGGCACCTTCCCGGTCAGCGTGATCGTGGTGCCGTCGTACCGCACGGACGCGTCGCCGGTCCCGATCGCGAGCGCGTGGATGAGCGCCCCCAGCGCGGTTGCGTCGGCGAGCCCGGTCGCCGGGTCGATCGTGGTCCGGTCGTCGAACTCGCGGTCCGCGCCGAGTACCTTGTCGACCTGCGCGGCGATCGCGTCCTTGACGTTCTGGTCCTTGACCGCGGCCCGGACCCGGATCGAGTTGTCGGTCCGGCCCACCTCGAACGGCCCCACCGCGGACTCCTCGACCGGCGCCTCGGTGGCCGTTGGCGACGGCGACGGCGTACCACCCTCGACCCGGACGGCGCGGACGCCCTCGACGCTTCCGACCACTTGCTCGACCAGCCCCGGATCGACACCGGCCGGTACGGCGACCGTCGCGTCCCGGCCGTCCACGTCGACCTCGGCGCCGTTGATCCCGCGCGCCTGCAGCGCCGCGACCGACCGGTCCCGGAGGTCGTCCTCGGTGGTGCCCGCCTTGGCCGGAATGAGCACAGCTGTCAGCAGCACGGGTACGGCGAGGGCCGCGAGCAGCCAGACGACGATCGGCCGCCGAACGAGTCCGGGCACTGTTCCTCCGTCGGATGCGGTCAAGAATGACCGTGCGCGAGGACATTACTCCGCGCGGCGCGCAGTCTGCACGCCGGTCCAGGGAGCGTCGTGATGATCACGGGATCATTTTTATTCAGGTTTCTTCTTTTCTTAACCCGACGTGCTCGGTAGTGTGCGGACAGTTCCTCTTCCGCCCCCATGGAGGCACGCACATGAGAATCCGGATCCTGGCCGTCGCCGCCGCGATGGCCCTGCTGGGCGCGGGCGCCGTGCCGGCCGCCGCCCGGTCGTCCGCACCGAGTGACACCCAGGCCGTGACGGCCGGCAAGCGCGTGGTCGGCTACTTCACCGAGTGGGGTGTCTACGACCGCAACTACCACGTGAAGAACATCAGGACGAGCGGGTCGGCGGCCAAGCTGACCACGATCGTGTACGCGTTCGGCAACACCGCCGGCGGCCGGTGCGCGGTCGGCGACTCGTACGCGGCGTACGACAAGTTCTACGACGCGGCGTCGTCGGTCGACGGCGTGGCCGACACCTGGGACACCGGCGCGCTGCGCGGCAACTTCAACCAGTTGCGCAAGCTGAAGCGCGAGTTCCCGAACATCAAGGTGGTCTGGTCGTTCGGCGGCTGGACCTGGTCCGGCGGGTTCACCGAGGCGGCCAAGAACCCGGCCGCGTTCGCCAACTCCTGCCACAGCCTGGTCGAGGACCCGCGCTGGGCCGACGTGTTCGACGGGATCGACATCGACTGGGAGTACCCGAACGCTTGTGGACTGACCTGCGACACGTCCGGGCCGAACGCGTTCAACAACGTGGTCACCGCGCTGCGCAACCGGTTCGGCTCGTCCGCCCTGGTCACCGCGGCGATCACCGCCGACGGCACCAACGGCGGCAAGATCGACGCGACGAACTACGCCGCCGCGGCCGGCAAGCTCGACTGGCTGATGCCGATGACGTACGACTACTTCGGCGCCTTCAGCCCGCAGGGCCCGACCGCGCCGCACTCGCCGCTGACGTCGTACAACGGGATCCCGACCGCCGGGTTCCACAGCGACGCGGCGATCCAGAAGCTGAAGTCGAAGGGCATCCCGGCCTCGAAGCTGCTGCTCGGGATCGGGTTCTACGGCCGCGGCTGGACCGGGGTCACCCAGGCCGCACCAGGCGGCCGGGCCACCGGCGCGGCGCCGGGGAAGTACGAGGCCGGCATCGAGGACTACAAGCTGATCTCGACCCGCTGCCCGTCGACCGGGACCGTCGGCGGTACGGCGTACGCGTTCTGCAACGGCCAGTGGTGGGGGTACGACACCCCCGCCACGATCCGCAGCAAGATGACGTACGCGAACCAGCAGGGACTGGGCGGCGCCTTCTTCTGGGAGCTGTCCGGTGACACCTCGAACGGCACCCTGATCAGCGCGGTCAAGACGGTCGGCTGACCCTCCCAGTACTGCGTCCGGGTCCGCCGCGCCGTTCCCCGCGGCGGCCCCGGACGCACTCTTGCGTTTGTCCTGTCTCGGACAGGTCGCATTTGTGCCAGCCCAGGGTGCGGGGAATCCCTTGACTTACTTCGCGTCGTAAAAGGTACTTGTGCCTGGCGTTTGACCAGGAGGGGACTCTGATGGAGAGGTCGTCGGATTCGTCGTTGATCATCGGGGTGGCCACGTCCACGGCCGAGCGGGTGCAACTCGTCCGGCTGCTCGGGGGTGCGGAGGCGTTGTTGCTGGTGTCGAGCGCGGACCAGGCGCGGGCGTTCCTCGAGCTCACCGCGCTCGAGTCACCCGCGGGACCCGTCGTACTGACTCCGGCTGTGCTGCCCGGAGCCGAGCCGGCAGCCGTGCCTGTCTCAGTGCCTGTCTCTGCGACTGCCTCCGTTGCCCAGATCGAGGCAGTGCGCCCGGCTGCGGCCGAGACCGAGCTGTACCTGGACGTGGACCGGCGGGTCGTGCGGTGGAAGGACCGGGAGGTGCCGCTGACCCGGCTGGAGCACGACTTCCTGCACTGCCTGGTCGAGGAGCCCGGCCGGGTCTGGACCTACCAGCGCCTGCACCACGCCGTCTGGGGCAACGAGCACCTGGGCCACGGCTCCCACATCCACTCGGTCGTCAAGCGCCTCCGCCAGAAGCTGGCCAACCTGGGCGCCACCGTCACCATCCACGCCGTCCGTGGCGTCGGCTTCCACCTCCTCCCCACCACCTGAGGCACAAAGAACCGGCCCCACCCGGAACTTCCGGGTGGGGCCGGTCCTTGCGTTACCGGACTACCTGATGGACTTCAGCGCGAAGTCCTCCGTCACCGGCTCGCCTGCGAGCAGGCGGGTGGTGCGGGTTTGGGGCTTGTAGCCGTCCTTGGCGGCGATCAGGGTGAGCGGGTTGTTGCGACGGTCCAGCCAGTAGGCGTACTTGCCGTCGTCATCGGTGATGAAGGTGTAGGACTGGGCCCACGAGTCGACCTGCACGATCGCCCCCGGGAGCGGAGCCGTGACACCGGTCGAGCTGACGCCCGTGACGGTGCCCTGCAGCTTGCTCCAGGTGGTCGGCGGGGTGACGTTCATCGTCACGCCCACCGGGGCGACCTGGTACGGCGTGTTCTCGCCGATTGTGACCGACCCGCTGTAGGTACCCGGCTGGTCGACACTCGCGGTGAGCGTGACCTTGACCGTCGTCGACGCGCCCGGGGCCAGCGTGGCCTCGGTCTTGTCGATGGACAGCCAGCTCACGTCCGCCGACGACTCGGCGCAGTCCTCGAGACCCGGCAGAGCCTCGCTGTCCACCGTGGCGGTGAAGCCACCGGAGGAACCGCCGACCTTGTAGAAGCCGCACGCCGCGCCACCGCGGTACCGCGGCAGGTTGGAGTTCGGCAGCGCCGACCAGGCGTCGGCCGCCGGGTCGTACGCCATACCGGCGTTGGTCACCGCGCCGGCCTGGACACCGCCGACGACCAGCAGCTTGCCACCGGCGACGGCGTACGACGCCGCCCAGTGGTCAGCCGGGGCCTGGGCGATCGGGGACCAGGCGTTGGTGCCCGGGTCGTAGACGTACGCCGACTTCTCCGAGGTGGTGCCGTCGTTGCCGCCGGCGCAGTACAGCTTGCCGTCGATGGCGCCACAGGACGCGAAGGCGACCGACTTCGGGTAGTTCGGCAGCGTCTCCCAGCTGTTCGCCGTCGCGTCGTACCGCACGACGCTGTTGCTCATCGGGAGGCAGCCGGAGGTCGTGCAGCCACCGACGGCGTACAGCTTGCCGTCGACGACAGCCTGACCGGCCGCGGCCCGCGGAGCCGGGTTCGGAGCGACTGCGGTCCAGGCGTTGGCGCCCGGGTCGTACGACCAGGTGTCCGCGGCCGGACCGGAGGCGCCCCAGCCGGAGCTGGCGATGATCTTGCCGCCCACGACGCCGACGGTGATGGCGTTGCGAGCACCCGGCAGCGGGGCGATGGCGGTCCAGGCGAGCGTGGCCGGGTCGTACACGTAGCTGTTCCCGGTCGACGCACTACCGTTGCCACCGGCAATCGAGTAGATCTTGCCCTCGAGGTTGACCACCCGGTTGTCCATCACGGTCGACGGGTAGTCGGCGATGTCGGTCCACGGAGCCGCGAGCGGCTTCGCGACAGCCGGCGAGCCGGCCATCTTGCCCGACAGCCTGCTGCCGAACGAGGTCGGGACCTCGAGCCGCTGCAGCGGGGCGCCGGTGCTGTTCAGCACCTGGGTCTTGCTGGTGGTGGTGCCGTTCGCGTTCTGCAGCACGAAGCCGCCGTCGCGCTCACCGAACTTCACCTCGACCGGCGCGCCGCCGGTGTTGGTGACGGTGAACGACTTGGTCACCTTGCCGGTCGGCAGCTTCAGGTTGCCGCTGATGCTGCCCGGAGCGACGGAGAGCTTGCCGGCTGCCAGCGTGTAGTCGGCCGCGGTGGTCCAGTCGGCCTCCACGTCCACGCTCTGCTGCGAGCTGACGTAGTTGCCGGCCTTGGCGGTGAAGCCCTGCGCGCCGGACTCCGAGGAGTACAGCCAGTAGAAGCCGTCGGCCAGGCCCGTGTCCTCCGGCGTCGCCACGGTGGTGGCGGTCTCCGCGGCGTTGCCGTCGCGGGTGACGACCGCACCGTTCACGGCGCCGTTGGTGTTGGCGTCCTTCACGTTGCCGACGACGATGCCGCCGCCGGTCGGCTCACAGGTGATCTGGCTGCCGATCAGCACGTTGTCGACGATCCACCACCACTCGTACTGCGCGTCGTAGTAGTGGAACCGGACCTGCACGGCGGACTTGCCGGCCGCCTGCGGAATCGCGATCTCCTTGACACCGCGGAGGTCCGCGGCCTGGGCGAGCACGTTGGTCCAGGTGGCGCCACCGTCGATCGACAGGTCGACGTCGGCCTTCTCGCCACTGAGGTAGTTCAGGTCCTGGTTGAACCGGATCACCGGAGCGGTGACCGAGGTCAGGTCCACGACCGGGCTGACCAGCGAGGTGTCCTGCTGGCCACCGCCGCCGTACTCGTCGCTGTCGACGACCGCGAACTTGCCGCTGCCGCCGGACAGGTTGCCCCGGTTGCCCGGGTCGTCGAACTTCCAGACCTGGCCGTTGCCCTTGTTGTCGACGACGGTCCAGCCACTCGGCGCGGCGCCGGACTCGAACGTCTCGTAGACGCCGTCGGAGCCGTACCGGTAGCCGGGCGCCGTGCTGCAGGCGTCGGTGCGGACCGGGACCGCGATGTTCTTGGTCAGGTTGCCGGTGCCGACCGTGATCGGCTCACTGACCGTCTGGTAACCGGGGTACTGCGCCTCGACCTTCAGCGTGTACGCCGCGCTGGACGGCACCTTCAGGCTGAAGCGGCCGTTGGTCGGGGTGGTGTAGTCGAACACTCCGCCCGGACCCTCGACGCTCACCTTCGCGTACAGCGGCCAGCCGTGGCCGGAGCCGTCCGAGATGGTGCCGCCGACGTTGACCTGCGGAGCGCTGGCCAGGGCGTAGTTCTTCGTGGTGGTGGCGCCGGTGGTGATCGTGGCGGTGTCGGTCTGGGTCACGTACCCGAACGACGCCACGGTCAGGTTGTAGCTGCCGGCCGGAAGAACCGACGAGAAGGCGCCGGTGCTGCTGGTGGTGAGGACGCGGTCGGGCTGGCCGTCCGCCTTCACCGTCACACTCGCGCCGGCCAGCGGGGAGCCGCCGGTCGCCGCGGTGACCGTGCCGGCCAGGGTGCCGGTGTCACCGATCGGAGCGGCGTTCAGCAGAGCCAGCGCGTCCAGACGGCCTTGGCCGTAGACGTTGTTGTTCTCCGCCGTGCCACCGCACTGGGCGTCGGCCTTGTCGATCGCGGTGCTGTTCAGCAACGCGCGGGTCGCGTCGACGTCGCTCTTCAGCGCCGGCGCGGCCGACCACAGCAGGGCAACGGCGCCCGCGAGGTGCGGAGTGGCCATCGACGTGCCGTTGAAGTTGCCGTAGGTGCTGCCCGGCAGGCTGGACCGGACGTTCACACCCGGGGCCGAGATGTTCGGCTTGATCGTGTTGTTCTGGCCGACACCACGGCCGGAGAACGACGCGATGTTGTTGTTGATGTCGTAGGCCCCGACCGAGTAGTTGCTGGCCAGGGAGCCCGGCGACCCGCTGCTCTGGCAGCCGAGCGAACCGCTGTTGCCGTTCGCCCACGCGCCGAAGATGCCGGACGCCTTCCAGGCGTTGGTGATGTCCTCCATGAACGGGTCGTTGGAGGGCAGCTGCGAACCCCACGAGTTGTTGATGATGTCCGGCCGCTTGCTCGCGTCCGGGTTCTGCCCGTTCAGGTCGGTCGGCTCGAGCATCCACTGACCGGAGTTGATCAGGGCCGCGTCGCTCGGGCAGCAGCCGTTCGCGGCGATCCACTTGACCGCCGGAGCGACGCCGATCTGGTTGCTCGCGCCGTCGTCGCCGACCATGGTGCCCATCGTGTGGGTGCCGTGGCCGTTGCCGTCCGACGGTGCGGTCGGCGAGGTGCCGGCCGCGTCGAACCAGTTGTAGTTGTGGTCGAACGTCCCGTCGGCCTTCTTGCCGCGGTAGCTGTTCACCAGCGCCGGGTGGTCGTACTGCACCCCGGTGTCGATGTTGGCGATGACGATGCCCGCGCCCTTGTCGCCGTACTGCGACCAGACGTCGTCGGCGTTGATGTTGGCGATACCCCACTCGACCGCGTTGATCTCGTGGTTCTGCTGGCCCGGCGTGACCGGCGGCACCTCGATGGCGACCGGGTTGTACAGACCCTCGACCTCGGCGTGGCCGGCCAGCTTCTGGGCCAGCTCGAGCGTGCCGCTGTTGATCCGGATCGCGTTGGTGCCCCAGAACGACTGGTACTTGACCTTCTGCGCGTCCAGCTCGGCGCGAACCTTGACCTGGCTGTCGGCCGCGGTCTTCTTCAGCGCCGCCGCGACTGCGGTGCCGCGCTCGTTCCAGTCGGTGATCCGGCTGGCGGCGGTCAGGTCGGCCTTGGCGGCGAACCGGACCCAGTAGTCGGTCGCGGCCTTGGCGTCCTTGCCGTCCAGCTTGGCCATCAGGTCCGGCTTGATCTTGCTCGCCGCTTGTTCGGGCTTGGTGGGCGGTGCGGCCTGGGCCTGGCCGGCGGCGGCCATCCCGGTCGCGACGACGGCCACCGTCGCCAGGGCGCCCACCAGGGATCTGGCAAGGCCCCTTCTTCGTTGATGTGACATCTCTGCAGCCCCTCACTGGTAACGACCCCGAGTTGACTCCCCCGAGTCATCTGGTGCAGAGGTGCAGGCGGGTCCACACGGGCGGTTGGTCCGTGGTGCGAACGCTGCGTGCCCCCCAGGTCGCGGCATGTGACACCGAGAGCCTGACGTGGACCTTATGTGTCAGAACAACGTGGTAACAAGCACACTTCGTGAGCAACATGTGACTAGCCGTCGCACCGATCCGGGCAAAGTGGTCAAACGTTGGCAGTTCGTTGACGATCCAAGGCAGAGGTTGACATCGTGATCAGATGGTCACCGCCCGTGTCCCCGCCCCAGCGGACGTCGATCTGACCACGACCGACCGGAAGGCGTTCCCACTGCTGATCGCGGTGGCGGCCTCACCGGAGGACCGTGTCCGGCTCGCCGAACGTGTCGACGACGTCGCGCCGCTGCTCCTCGTGTCCAGCCTGGACGAACTGCGCCGGCTGCTGGTCCCCGGCCGGCAACCACCGCCCGCCCCCGAGCAACCCGAACCGCCGGAGCCCGCCGAGGTCGACTCGACATCCGCCAAGGCGACGGACGGCGATCCCGACGCCGACGTGCTGACCATCGACCGGCTGCGCTCGGTCGCCCGGTGGCGCGACCAGGAGGTGCAGCTCACCGAGCTCGAGCACGACCTGCTCAGCCGGCTGATGTCGGCGCCGCTGCGGGTCTGGACGTACGACGCCCTGCACCAGACCGTGTGGCGGAACCGGCACCTGCGCGGGACCGCCGACATCCACTCGGTGGTGAAGCGGCTGCGCCGCAAGCTCGACGAGCTCGGGACCACGGTCACCATCGACGCGGTCCGCGGGATCGGGTTCCGGCTCACCGATCACCAGCGGCCGACGGTCACCAACCTGCGGGCGGGGTAGTTTCTGCAGCTGTGACGTTCTCAGCGCTGAGCCACCTCGAATGCCCGCGATGCGGAACCGTGCACGACGCCGACCAGGTGATCGGGCTGTGCCCGTGCGGATCACCTTTGCTGGCGCGGTACGACGTACCTGCGGTGACGCTGACCAAGGACGAGCTGGCCGCGCGGCCGCCGGATCTGTGGCGGTACCACGAGCTGCTTCCGGTGCGGGCGCCGGAGAACGTGGTGACCCTGGGGGAGGGGATGACGCCGCTGCTGCCGCTGCCGCGGTACGGGCGCGAGGTCGGCGTCGACCGGTTGCTGATGAAGGACGAGGGGCTGATCCCGACCGGCACCTTCAAGGCGCGTGGCGCGGCGGTTGGTGTGTCTCGCGCGTACGAGGTCGGCGTACGGCGGATCGCGATGCCGACCAACGGGAACGCGGGCTCGTCGTGGGCCGCGTACGCCGCTCGCGCGGGGATGGAGGCGTTGATCGCGATGCCGGTCGCGGCTCCCGAGATCTGCCGGCGCGAGGTGAAGGTGGTCGGCGCGCGGCTGCACCTGGTCGACGGGCTGATCGGGGACGCGGCGGCGTACATCCGCGAGCAGGAGGGGTACTTCGACGTCTCGACGCTGAAGGAGCCTTACCGGATCGAGGGCAAGAAGACGATGGGCCTGGAGATCGCCGAGCAGCTCGGCTGGCGGATGCCCGACGTCATCCTGTACCCGACCGGTGGCGGGGTCGGCATCATCGGCATCTGGAAGGCGCTGGTCGAGCTTCGCGAGCTCGGCTGGGTGGACGGGCCGTTGCCGCGGCTGGTCGCCGTACAGTCGACGGGCTGTGCGCCGATCGTCCAAGCCTTCGAGAAAGGTCTGCCCGAGAGCGAGCCGTGGCCGGACGCGCAGACCATTGCCTTTGGCATCACCGTCCCGAAGGCGCTCGGCGATTTCCTCGTCCTGCAAGCGATCGCGGACACCGGCGGCTGTGCCGTTGCCGTCGACGACGAGTCCATCCTGGCCGAGCAGCACCGCCTCGCCCGGCTCGAAGGCGCCTTCATCTGCCCCGAAGGCGCCGCCACCTTCGCCGCCGTACGCCACCTCCGCGCCTCAGGCTGGATCCAGGAGGACGACCAGGTCGTTGCCCTCAACACCGGCACCGGCATCAAGTACCCGGAGACCGTCCCGCTGTGACCTCGTCGTCCGCGGCGCGGTCGCGTTGCACCGACGTCATGACCACCAGCCCGGCGATGATGCCGAGCGGAAACCAGAGCCCGAAAGCCGGCGAGTCGCTGGACCACTCTCCGGGCACCATCAAGATCACGGCGAGTGCCATCGCTCCGGCGGCCGGATAGCGGAGGCGCTCGACGAGGTCTCGCGGGCTGTACCACTGCCACAGCAGCCCGGCCGCGAACCCGGCCAACGCCATCCCGCCTGTCCAGAGCCGCTCCGACTGGCTGATCGCCCGCTCCGCGGTTTCCGGTAGCAGCGCGCTGACCAGCGCGCTGATGGCCACCGGCAGGATCCACCCTGTCCTGCGGCGGGTTTCCGCCGTTACCCGGTCCAGAACCGACATCCTCGCCCCCTTCGTTGTCGGGGCGAGGATCTCACACCAGGTGGATCAGGCCTGGCCGCGGCGGACGGCGAGGATGTGGGCTGGCTCGCCGTTGGGGTCCAGCTTGATGTAGTTCTGCTGGCCCCAGCGCCAGGTGGCGCCGCTGATCTCGTCGTACACGGTGAAGGTGTCCTCGGGGCGCATGCCGAGGGCGGCCATGTCGAGGTGGACCATGGACTCGCGGACCGAGTGCGGGTCGGTGTTCACCACCACGATGACCGTGTCGCTGTGCCCGTCCGGCGCGGTGACCCGCTTGGAGTAGCACATGATCGCGTCGTCCTCGACCGAGTGCAGCGACAGGTTGCGCAGTTGCTGCAGGGCCGGGTGCCGGCGGCGGATGTTGTTCAGCAGGGTCAGGTACGGCGCCAGCGTGCGCCCCTCGGCGGCAGCGGCGTCCCAGTCCCGCGGCCGGAGCTGGAACTTCTCGGTGTCCAGGTACTCCTCCGAGCCCGGCCGCAGCGCGACGTGCTCGAACAGCTCGAAGCCGGCGTACACACCCCAGGTCGGTGACGACGTCGCCGCGATCGCCGCCCGGATCTTGAACGCGCCCGGGCCGCCGTACTGCAGGTAGGCAGTGAGGATGTCCGGCGTGTTGACGAAGAAGTTCGGCCGCAGGTAGTGCGCGGTCTCCTGGGTCAGCTCCTGCAGGTACTCCTCCAGCTCCCACTTCTCGTTGCGCCAGGTGAAGTAGGTGTAGGACTGGTGGAAGCCGACCTTGGCCAGCTCGCGCATCATCGGCCGCCGAGTGAACGCCTCGGACAGGAACACCACGTCCGGGTCGGTCTTGCGGATCTCGCCGAGCAGGTACTCCCAGAAGTTGACCGGCTTGGTGTGCGGGTTGTCGACCCGGAACACCGTCACGCCGTGGGAGATCCACAGCTTCACGATCCGCAGCACCTCGGCGTAGATGCCTTCGGGGTCGTTGTCGAAGTTGATCGGGTAGATGTCCTGGTACTTCTTCGGCGGGTTCTCGGCGTACGCGATCGAGCCGTCGGCGCGGACGCTGAACCACTTCGGGTGGTCCTTCACCCACGGGTGGTCCGGCGAGGCCTGCAGGGCCAGGTCGATAGCGACCTCGAGACCGACCTCGCGGGCCCGGCCGACGAAGTACTCGAAGTCCTCGAAGGTGCCGAGCTCGGGGTGGATCGCGTCGTGGCCGCCCTCCTCGGAGCCGATCGCCCACGGCGAGCCGGGGTCACCCGGCTTGGGGTCGAGGGTGTTGTTCGGGCCCTTGCGGAACGAGTGGCCGATCGGGTGGATCGGCGGCACGTAGAGGATGTCGAAGCCCATCCCGGCGACCGCGTCCAGCCGCTTGGCCGCCGTACGGAAGGTGCCGGACCTCCACTGCCCGGTCTCCTCGTTGTACGTCGCTCCCTCCGACCGCGGGAAGAACTCGTACCAGCTGCCGAACAGCGCGCGCTGCCGGTCGACCCACACCGGGAACGTCTCCGACGAGGTGATCAGCTCACGCACCGGGTAGCGCCCGAGCGCGGCCCGGACCTGCGGCGAGATACCCGCGGCCAGCCGCGCCTCCGGCGGCAACGCGCCGTTGGCCAGGGCCTGCGCGGCGTCGCCCAGCGTGGCCCGGTCGGCGCGTACGGCGGGGGGCACGCCGGCGGCCGCCCGGTCGAAGAACGCGGCTCCCTCGGCGAACATCAGGTCGACGTCCAGACCGGCCGGCACCTTGATCTCGGCGTTGTGCCGCCAGGTCCCGTACGGGTCGCTCCAGCCCTCGACCGCGAACGTCCACGCGCCCTGCTCCTGCAGCGTCACGTCGACGGTCCAGCGGTCGCTGCCCTGGCCGACCGGGGTCATCAGCATCCGTCTGGTCTGCCCACTCGGCGAGGTCAGCACGACGTTCGCGTTCACCGCGTCATGGCCCTCGCGGAAGACCGTTGCCGCGATGGTGAACGTCTCGCCTACCGCTGCCTTGGCCGGATACGCTCCGGCGTCGACGGTCGGGGTGACGTCGGTGATCGGGATGCGCCCAGTCATGGCGTTGACGAACCTTCGCTTTCCGATGTGCGGATTCGGTGGGTGGGTGAGGCGGCGTACCTGAGGAACGTTATCTGCTCCGTACCCAACTCTGTGACATGTAGTGGTCACGGTTCGGTCCACAGCGTGGAACCTGAGTGACCAGCCTTTGAAAAGCGTCTGCAAAATCTTGCTCGCGTTGCAAGATCGATGCATGCCGGACGTGCCGTGCCGGCGCAGGGCTTGTACGGTGTCCCGGTGCGAGCGATACGACGATTCTCCGTCCGCCCTGTCCTGCCCGAGCCGCTGACCGGGCTGGGCACCCTGGTGAACAACCTCCGCTGGGCCTGGCACCCGGAGACGCAGGACGTCTTCGAGGCCGTCGACCCGCAGCTGTGGCGGAGCACCGGCGGTGACCCGGTCAAGCTTCTCGGTGAGGTCCCGGCGGCCCGGCTCGACGAGCTGGCCAACGACAACGCCTTCCTGCGCCGGCTGGAGCTGGCCGTAGCCGACCTGAACGGCTACGTGACCGACGACCGCTGGTTCCAGACCGAAGCCGGCTCCCCGGTCAGCTCGGTGGCCTACTTCTCCCCGGAGTTCGGCATCACCCACGTGCTGCCGCAGTACTCCGGCGGCCTCGGCATCCTGGCCGGTGACCACCTCAAGGCGGCCAGCGACCTCGCCGTGCCGCTGATCGGTGTCGGCCTGCTCTACCGGCACGGGTACTTCGCCCAGTCGCTGAACCGCGAGGGCTGGCAGCAGGAGCGGTACCCGCTGGTGGACCCGGACGGGCTGCCGATCAGCCTGCTCCGCGACGGTGACGCGCCCGCGACCGTCACCCTGACCCTGCCCGGCAACCGGCAGCTGCACGCCCAGATCTGGGTGGCCCAGGTCGGCCGGGTGCCGCTGCTGATGCTCGACTCCGACATGGAGGAGAACGAGCCCGCCGAGCGCGAGGTGACCGACCGGCTGTACGGCGGCACGACCGAGCACCGGCTGCTCCAGGAGCTGCTCCTCGGCGTCGGCGGTGTCCGCGCCGTCCGCACCTTCTGCCGGATCACCGGCCACCCGGCGCCCGAGGTGTTCCACACCAACGAGGGCCACGCCGGCTTCCTCGGCATCGAGCGGATCCGCGAGCTCGCCGCCAACGAGGGCCTCGACTTCGACACCGCGCTCGAGGTGGCCCGCGGCGGCACCGTGTTCACCACCCACACCCCGGTGCCGGCCGGTATCGACCGGTTCCCGGTCGAGCTGATCCAGCAGCACTTCTCGCCGGACGCGTTCGGCGAGGGAGTCCCGGTCGAGCGGATCCTCGAGCTCGGCGCCGAGGACTTCGAGGGCGGCGACTCCGGCGTCTTCAACATGGCGATCATGGGCCTGCGGCTCGCCCAGCGCGCCAACGGCGTGTCCAAGCTGCACGGCGTGGTCAGCCGGGGGATGTTCGCCGGACTGTGGCCGAGCTTCGACGCGTCCGACGTACCGATCACCTCGATCACCAACGGCGTGCACGCGCCGACCTGGGTGGCGCGCGAGATCAACGACCTCACGCTGGCGACCACCGACACCGCGGACACCGACGGGATCTTCGCCGGGCTGGACAAGACCACCGACGCGCAGATCTGGGAGACCAAGCGGCTGCTGCGGCAGCGGTTCATCGACGACACCCGGGCCCGGGTCCGGCAGTCCTGGCTGAACCGCGGCGCCTCCGAGGCCGAGCTCGGCTGGGTCGACTCGATCCTCGACCCCGACGTGCTGACCGTCGGGTTCGCGCGGCGCGTTCCGTCGTACAAGCGGCTGACGCTGATGCTGAGCGACCCGGCCCGGCTGAAGGCGCTGCTGACGCACCCGGAGCGGCCGATCCAGATCGTCATCGCGGGCAAGGCGCACCCGCACGACGAGGGCGGCAAGAAGCTCATCCAGGAGATGGTCCGGTTCGCCGACGACCCGGAGGTCCGGCACCGGATCGTGTTCGTGCCCGACTACGACATCGCGCTGGCCCAGCCGATGTACCCGGGTTGCGACGTCTGGCTGAACAACCCGCTCCGCCCGTACGAGGCGTGCGGCACGTCCGGCATGAAGGCGGCGCTGAACGGCGCCCTGAACCTGTCGATCCGCGACGGGTGGTGGGACGAGTGGTACGACGACGAGTTCGGCTGGGCGATCCCGTCCGCCGAGGGGATCGAGGACACCGACCGGCGTGACGACCTCGAGGCGCACGCGCTGTACGACCTGATCGAGAAGCAGGTCGCGCCGCGCTTCTACGACGGCGACGTGCCGAGCCGCTGGATCGAGATGCTGCGGCATACGATCAAGGAGCTCGGCCCGAAGGTGCTCGCCACCCGGATGGTCCGCGACTACGTCGAGCGGCTGTACGTCCCGTCCGCGCTGTCCTCGCGCTCGCTGAACGCGACGTACGACGGTGCGCGCGAGCTGGCGGCGTGGAAGAAGAAGGTCCGGACCGCCTGGCCGCAGATCCGCGTCGACCACGTGGAGCTGCAGGGCCTGGGCGACGTACCGCAGCTCGGGACGACCGTCGGGATCCGCGCCTTCGCCGCGTTGGGTGACCTGGCGCCGGAGGACATCGACGTCGAGGTGCTGCACGGCCGGGTCGACTCCAACGACGAGATCAAGGACCCGGTCCGGGCCTCGCTCTCGCTCGCGGAGACGTACGACGGCAACCGGCACCGCTACGAAGGCGAGCTGAAGCTGGACCGCACCGGGCCGTTCGGCTACACGGTCCGCGTCGTCCCGAAGCACAAGGGACTGGCAAGCCCAGCCGAACTAGGCCTCGCCGCCGGCCCCTCCGACCCGGAAGACCCCTCCACCCCGGACCTGCCCGCCGGCTCCGAGTTCTAACCCCCAAGGGCCCCGCCTGCCTCACCAGGCGGGGCCTGTTTCTTTCCCACGCACAGCTACGCCCGCTCCTACGTCGCGTGCTCGCGACTGCTGCACTGTGAGGAGCGGGCGGTTCCGCTTGGGCACGCTGGTCGTGCCACTTGGTTGTCCCGGAGCGCCCCGTGGGCGAGGTGCTCCGGGGCGGCCGCCGTACCAGGTGTGCTTGCCTGCTATTTGCTCTTCTTTCGCAACAGCCCCCACGGTTTGAAGACTGACAGGACTACCGCGACCATCAGCAACGTCGGCGAGACGATCGGTGGGTAGATCATGTCGCCGAGTGGGATGCCGACGTCGCCTGCCTCCGCGCGGTCGGCGATCTCCGCCACGCCTGGGCGTAGTGAGACCAGCACCAGCGTGCTCAGAAGCAAGTTGAGGAACAGCTTCACGACGACCCACCAGTACTTCGTCAGGCCGTACTTGCTGCCGACCGCCAGCAGCACCCCGGTCACCAGACACGTCAGCCCGGACACCGTCATCGGCCACACCGTCACCAGTTCCAGCACCCGGAAGCACAGAACCTTCGTGCTCTCGTCATCGGTGCCGAGGGCGGTGAAGGTCAGGACTGCCATCACCACGTCGATGCCCAGCCATGACCCGACAGACGCGATGTGCAGCACCAGCACGGCCTTTCGGGTCCTGCCGCCCAATCGCCACGGCTGCATCGCCGCAGTCGAGCCCTGCAACGTCGCGCTACTCATCTCCCTCTCCCGTCAGCTCGGATCACTTACCTAGATCCTGAGCGACAGGGCCCACACCGCGCGTCGGCTCGGCGGAGGCATCCGGCGTACGACAGACGACGTACTGCCACCGAGGTGCAGGTCATCAGGCGTGGGCTTGAACACCTACTGGGGTGACCGAACAGGTCACAACCTGTCTCCGGTCCCCAGAAGGTGGTCACTCCCGACCGTCGTCCCAGCGGCCCCCGGACCTACGCCGCTGGGCGTACCAGGTCGACCCACGCGTGTGGGGCGCCGGTGGGGGAGGTGATGTAGGAGCGGCCGGTGGGGCGCAGGTCCGGGTCGGCTTGGTAGCGCTCGGCCAACTCCTTGGTGGCGGATTCGTCCCCGTTGTCGGAGGCAATCAAGAGGGTGGCGATCTGGTCGGTGAGGGCGACGTCGGCGCCGTCGAGTGTGTCGGTCATCGTGCCCCAGTTGTCCCAGAGCAGGAGCTCGTCGCCTTGCAGGTGGGCCAGTTGGTAGTGGACGTAGTTGCGGACGAACCAGCCGCCGCCGATGGGCGATTCCGGGCCGATGCCGAACAGCGAGTCGTCGAGGTCGCCGGAGCGCACCCCGAGCCACACCTCCGCGGCGGACAGGAACGGCCCGCGTGGCTCCTTCAGGAACGGGCCGCGCGGCATGTCCTGCAGGTCGAACGTGTGGTCGCCGGCCGGGTCGAGCTGGGCGTCGATCATCACCCAGCGGTCGCCGTTCCAGTACTCGGCCACGACGTGGTCGTGGTGGTAGCCGTCGCGGAAGTAGTCCCCGAACCCGATGCGGCTGCGGGCCGGAATCCCCTTGTGCCGAAGGGCCGACACGGTCAGCAGGGTGAAGTCGCGGCAGCAGCCGACGATCCGGTCGAACGGCTCGCGCGGCTCGGCGAGCGCGGTGCCGTTGCGCTTCTGGTCGGTGGTCAGCATCGACGAGACCCACCGGTGGTCGATCTCGGCGAGCCGCTCGCCGGTGAACTCGATCCCGCTGCCGCGGTAGTGGATCACCAGGTTGCGGACCACCGCGGCGATCCCGGCGACGTCGTCCGGCAAAGCGTCGTACAGGTGCGCGTGCGCACCCGGGTCGCTGTACGAGGTCTGTACGGCGTAGTCCATCAAAGCTCCCTCAGAGAATGGGCTGGGCGATGTCGACGGCCGGCTGGTCGCGCGGAATCAGGTGGCAGTCGGGCCGGTACACCTCACGCGGCGGACCGGCGGTCGCGGCCCGCGACGTACGGACCCAGTCGGTGACCAGGTCGTAGGCGAGCATGATCCGCGGGTACGCGCACTCGTCCATGGTGATCGTGCAGTACGCCTCCCGATGGGCCGGCTCGACCCGGATCGCGATCGACCCGGACGGATCCACGAGCCCCTCGAACGGCACGCACACCTCGACGGTCGCCTCGGCCTCCGGTGTCACCGCGCCGTGGTAGATCACCCACGACCCGCCGGTCAGCGTCGCGCCGGCGTCGGTGAGGTACCGGCGGATGGTGTCGGTCGAGGTGACGATCACGCCGATCAGCGACTGCTGGTCGGTGTCGTCCCGGATTGTCGCGATCTTCGTCTCCGGTACGGCGCGGGTCAGCACCGGCCGGGGTGACAGACCGGGCGAACCCGACCGCGCGAGACGATCCCGGATGTACTCGAGCGTGGCGCGCCGGGCTGCGGTGGTCGCCTCCTCGGCCGCCCACCAGCGGTCCAGGCGGATCAGGCCTTCCTCGTCCGATCCCGCGAGTACTTCGGCGATCGTGGTGAGCGGCATGTCGAGCTGCCGCAGCACGCTGATCCGGCGTGCCCGCTCGAGCTGCTCCACGCTGTACAGCCGATACCCGTTGGACGGGTCGACCTGCGCGGGTGGCAGCAGCCCGGACACGTCGTACAACCGCAGGGCCTTGTGAGACAGCCCGGTACGGCGCCCGAACTCGCTGATCGTCAACACGCGCCCATCAAACCCCCTGCCCCAGGGGCAAAGTAAAGAAATCAGGTGGGGAATGCGTGCAAGTCCGGCTCGACCCAGCCGCGGCGTGCGGCGGGTGAGGCCAGGGTGCGGGAGTGGTAGAAGCGGGTCAGTAGGCGTTTGTCCAGCAGACCGGGGTTGCGGGTCAACAGTTGGTCGAAGGACTCGCCCGGGGCTTCGGCCATGTGGTAGGCCGTCAGTTCGACCCAAGCGCGGCTCACTGTGGCGTTGTACTTCTGCGGCACCCCGGCATACCGCGCCGTCTGCTGGATCCCATCGCTGATCAGCGCGACCGCAGCCGCGGTCCCACACCGCCGTACGGCGAGCCACGTCAGCTGCACGTGCTCCCGGTGACCGAAGCGCTCCGCGCCGGCCATCACTTCACCCATCAACTCGTCGAACTCGCTCATACCGCCCCCAATGCCGTCAGCACCCGCCGTGCCTGTTTCACCGAACCGGTCGCGACCCCAGCCAGCGCCCGTTCCTCCAACTCCGCGAAGGCCTGCTGCACCCGCCCCGCGCTCTCCACACCGACCGAGGTCAGCGAGATCTCCACCGCCCGCCGGTCACCCGGCCGCGGCGCTCGCTGGATGTGCCCCTTCTGCTCCAGCCGATCCAGTACGCCGGTCAGCGTCGTCGGCCGCACTCCGGCAGCAGCGCCCAGCTCCGTCACGGTCCGCCCGCGACCGTCGGCCAGGTTCGCCAGCACGTTCACCTCGGAAGCCGTCAGTCCCAGGTCCGCCAGCTCCGTCCCCAGCACCTGCAGCGTCACGTGCGTGGCCCGCTGCAGCAACACCAGCAACAACGCATCTTCCACGGATCCAGATTATCCGGATCCGTAGTATTAGCCAAGTGTGTTCGCGGGCAGGGCAGCGAGCAGGGCGTCGGCGTGCCGGCGGTAGCCGAGGTTGTTGGGGTGGAAGCTGTCCGCGGCCAGCAGGCCGCGCCACGGCGGACGCGCGTGCCGGGAGACCTCGGCAACGCGCAGGCCGCGCCCGGTGGCGGTGGTGCTGATGAACTGGTTGATCCCGGTGACGTACGGGCTGCACACCCCGCCGACCCGCCAGAACCGGTCCGGCACCGTCAGGTCCATCACCACCGACGACGACGGCAGCCGGTCGATCACCGAGCGCAGATGCGTCCGGAACCGCCGCGGCGGCGTGGCGAGGATGTCGTTGTTCCCGATCCCACAGGTGACCAGATCGGCGCGCAGCCCTTCGATCAGCGGGAGCTGGTCATCCAGCACGTGCCGAGTCTGCGCACCCGATCGCGACAGGTTGACCACGCGCCACGGACTGCCCGTCCGGCGCAGTGCGTTGAGCACCTGCCCGACGTACCCGTGCAGTGGCGACGACGCGCCGAGCCCCTGTGCGGTCGAGTCGCCGAGCACGACCCACAGCGGCCCGTCGGCTGCGAGGGCCTGCTCGTTCTGCCGCCGCCAGAAGTCCGCGTAGGTCCGCGCCTGCACGTCGAGCAGCGCCACCCCGTCGACCCACTTCTGAAAGGCGTAGCGCGAGCTCGTCCGCTCGGCCTCGCCCCACCGAGTCACGGCTCGATGCAGCACGCCGATCGGCGTCGTCCGTTCGCGAACCGGCCCACGACGCAGCAAAAACATCGGTCCCCCCAGACGTGAACAGAAGGTGACCAACGAATGTACTGGAGGAAGGTTAACGACCCTCAGAGCGCGCGCAGCAGCACCAGGCAGCGAGGGGCCAGGGGGACGGTGGCGCCGGCTTCCACCTCGGTCACCATCGAGTTGCTGGTGTCGAGGACGACCTCGTACGCCGGGGCCCAGGAAGCATCCGGCACGACGACCTGCCGGGTCTCGGGGGTCGCGTTCAGGGCGAGGAGGAACGAGTTGTCGGTCAGCGCGTTGCCTGCGGCGTCGGTGGCGCGGAGGGCGTCGCCGGCCAGGAACATCCCGATCGTCCGGAGGTTGCCGTCGTACCAGTCGGCCTCGGTCATCTCGCCGCCGTGCGGTGCGATCCAGGACAGGTCCTTGCGGCCGCCGCCCTCCATCACCGGCTGCCCGGAGAAGTAGTGCCATTGCCGCAGCACCGGATGCGCCGCCCGCAACGCGATCAGCTTCTTCGTCAGCTCGAGGTGGTCGGACCAGGTCTCAGGCAAGGACCAGTCGAACCAGGAGAGCTCGTTGTCCTGGCAGTACGCGTTGTTGTTGCCGTGCTGCGTCCGCCCGCACTCGTCACCGGCGGTCAGCATCGGCACGCCGGTCGACAGGATCAGCGTGGACATCAGGTTCGCCATCTGCCGCTTGCGCAACGCGATCACGGCCCGGTCCGCGGTCTCGCCCTCGACCCCGCAGTTCCAGGACCGGTTGTCGTCGGTGCCGTCCCGGTTGTCCTCGTGGTTGGCCTCGTTGTGCTTGTGGTCGTAGCTGACCAGGTCGCGCAGGGTGAAGCCGTCGTGGGCGGTGATGAAGTTGATCGACGCGTACGGGTAGCGCCCGTCGTCGCCGTACAGGTCGCTGGATCCGGACAGCCGGTACGCGAGGTCCTTGACGCCGTCGGAAGTGTTCCGCCAGACGTCGCGCACGCTGTCGCGGAACTTGCCGTTCCACTCCGACCACGGCGTGCCGAAGTTGCCGACCTGGTAGCCGAACGGGCCGATGTCCCAAGGCTCGGAGATCAGCTTGACCCGGCCGAGCACCGGATCCGCCGCGACCTCGGCCAGAAAGGGATGGTCGACAGTGTCCACCTCGTGCCGCTCGTTGCGGATCAGCGTCACCGCCAGGTCGAACCGGAACCCGTCGACGCCCATCTCCTCGACCCAGTACCGCAGCGAGTCCATCATCAGCCGCCGGACCTGCGGGTGCGAGGTGTCGACCGAGTTGCCGGTGCCGGTGACGTCGTACATCGTCCCGCCGTGCCCGAGCCGGTAGTACGCCCGGTTGTCGATCCCGCGGAAGCTCAGCGTCGGCCCGTCGAAACCGCCCTCGGCGGTGTGGTTGTAGACCACGTCGAGGATCACTTCGATGCCGGCGGCATGGAACGCGGCCACCATCGCCTTGAACTCCGCGACCTGCTCACCGCGGGTTCCGGACGACGAGTACGGCGCGTGCGGCGCGAAGTACCCGAGGCTGTTGTACCCCCAGTAGTTCGGCAGCCCGCGGGCCGCGATCGCCGGCTCGGTGAGGAAGTGGTGGATCGGCAGCAACTCGACCGACGTGACCCCGAGGTCGGTGAGGTACGCGATCACGGACGGATGCGCGAGCCCGGCGTACGTGCCGCGCTGGTGCTCGGGTACGTCGGGGTGCAGCTTCGTGAACCCCTTGGTGTGCAGCTCGTAGATGACCGTCTCGCCCCAGTGCACCGGTCGGCTGATCGGCGGCGGCGGCTCCGACCCGGCAACGACCACGCCGACCGGGACGTGGCCGGCCGAGTCGCCGTCGGAGGAGTCGTAGATCAGCGGACTGGAGTAGTCGAGCGATCCGTCGATGGCCCGCGCGTACGGGTCGAGCAGCAGCTTGGACGGGTTGAACCGCAGCCCGTGGGACGGGTCGAACGGACCGTGCACCCGGTAGCCGTACCGTTGCCCATGGCCCACTCCGGGCACGAAGCCGGTCCAGAACTCACCGGTATGGGCCAGATCCAGGTTCCGCTGGCTGCCGTCGTCGGCGATCAGCGCCAGCTCGACGCGCTCGGCGGCGGGGGCCCACAGGGTGAAGGTCGTGCCATCGGTCTGGACCACTGCCCCCAGCTGGAGCCCGGTGTCGAGAGCACTCGGGGCGGCGGTCGCTTCGGTCACCGGCACATTCTGCACAAGACCTCTCAAACCGTCGCGGGTGCGGGGTGAGTTATCGATAACAATGTTGGTTGTGCTCATGAGAGGGTAGTTGCGAACGACTCTGCGCAATGATACAAACGCAAGAACCGTTACTAAGTTACCTGACGAAACCCTCTGCAGGTGATTCGGTGGCCGGCCCCCACTCCTGGCCGGCGTGCTGGCCGCCGCCGTACTGGCCACCTCGTTGGCCGCCTGTGGAGACAACGGAGGATCCGGTGCCGGATCCGACGCGAAGGTCCCCGACGACCCGGCGCAGGTGCAGGGCGACATCACCTACGCGATCTGGGACGTCAACCAGCAGCCCGCGATGCAGGAGATCGTCAAGGCGTTCAACCAGAAGTACCCGAACGTCAAGGTCTCGATCTCGCTGGCCACCTTCGACCAGTACTTCACCAAGCTGAAGACGCAGGGCTCCTCGGACAACCTGCCGGACGTGTTCTGGATGAACGGCCCGAACTTCCAGCTGTTCGCCGCGAACAAGCAGCTCGCGACCCTGGAGGGCCTCACCGAGGCGAAGCAGGTCGACCCGGCCAACTACCCGAAGGCGCTGAACGAGCTGTACTCGCTGGACGGCAAGCAGTACGGCATTCCGAAGGACTTCGACACGATCGCGCTGTGGTACAACAAGCGCCTGTTCACCGAGGCCAAGGTGGCGCCGCCGACCGCGGACTGGACCTGGGACGACTACAAGGCCGCCGCGGTCAAGCTGAAGGCCGCGCTCGGCCCGAAGAACATCTGGGCCACCGGTGACACCCTCGGCACCCAGGCCGACTTCTACCCGGCGATGCTCAGCAACGGCGGCTACGTGGTCAAGGACGGCAAGTCCGGGTACGGCGACCCGAAGTCGGTCGAGGCGCTGCAGTTCTGGTCCGACATGGTGAAGAACGGCTACACCCCGACCGCGGCGCAGAACGCCGAGACCAAGAGCCAGGACCGGTTCTTCGACGGCAAGGCCGCGATGATGTGGAACGGCAACTGGGTGGTGTCGGCGGCGCTGAAGTCGCCGTACAAGAACGACTTCACCGTGGTGCCGATCCCGAAGGCGCCGAACGGCGAGCGCAAGACCGTGATCCACGGCATCGGCAACGTGATGAGCGCGAAGACCAAGAACCCGCAGGCCGCGGCCGCGTTCCTGGCCTTCCTCGGCACCAAGGACGCCGCGCTGATCCAGGCCAAGCTCGGGGCGGCCAACCCGGCCTTCACCGGCACCCAGACCGACTTCGTGAACTCGGCGCCGCAGTACAACCTGAAGACCTACATCGAGGCGGCCGAGCAGTACTCCGAGCCGTACCCGGTGTCGAAGGACACCGCGGTCTGGAACAACCTCGAGATCAACGAGCTCACCCCGGCGATCGGCGGTGACAAACCGATCGCGGACGTCGCCAAGGACGTCGCGACCAAGATGGACGAGGCGCTGGGCAAAGAGCAGTGAGCTCGGCGACCACAACGCAGCGCCGGCCCGGGACCGAGCGTCCCGGGCCGGCGGTGAGCCCGCGGCGGCGCCGGCCGGGTGACGGCGGCTGGCCCTGGGTGTTCGTGCTGCCGACGTTCCTCGGCGTCCTGGTCTTCTACCTGTGGCCGCTGGTCAAGACGCTGTACGACAGCTTCACCGAGACCGGCCCGTTCGGCGGCAGCACCTGGGTCGGCGCGGAGAACTACAGCACTCTGGTCGGGGACGGCGAGGTCTACCGGGCGATCCTGAACACCGTCGTCTACACCGGGATCGTGCTGCTCGGCATCCCGCTCGCGGTGCTGTTCGCCAGCTTGCTGAACCGTCCCGGCCTGCGCGGCGCGATGGTCTACCGGACGCTGTTCTTCCTGCCGTACGTCGCGATGCCGACCGCGATCTCGCTGGTCTGGCGGCTGATCTACAACAAGGACTACGGCGTCCTGAACCAGGCGCTCGGCGTGATCGGGATCGACGGGCCGTCGTGGATCACCGAGCCGTGGTTCGCGCTCGTGGCGGTGGCGCTGCTCGGCCTGTGGCTGTCGATCGGGTTCAACATGATCGTGCTGTCGGCCGGCCTGAAGGGCATCCCGGGCGAGCTGTACGAGGCGGCGTCGCTCGACGGCGCCGGCTCGGTGCAGCAGTTCCGCTCGATCACCGTGCCGCTGCTGACGCCGTCGATCTTCTTCCTGTCCGTGATCACCACGATCGCCGGGTTCCAGCTGTTCGACCAGCTGTACGCGCTGCTCGGCCCGACGAACCCGGTGATGCCGAAGACGCAGTCGCTGGTCTTCCTGTTCTACGACGCCGCGTTCGTCGACAACGAGCGCGGGTACGGCGCGGCCATCGCGGTCCTGATCCTCGCGATCGTCGGCCTGCTGACCGTCGTCCAGTTCCGTCTGCAGCGCCGGTGGGTGAACTATGACTAAGAACGCTCGAGTGGGAAGCAACCGGGTCGCGCACGTGGTGCTCGCGCTGGGCAGCCTGGTGATGATGTTCCCGTTCCTGTGGCAGCTCAAGATGGCGGTCTCGACGCAGGCCGAGATCCAGGCGATCCCGCCGGACCTGCTGCCGAAGGGCCTGGAGTGGCGCAACTTCACCGAGGTGTTCCAGCGGCTGCCGTTCCTGGACCAGTTCTGGGTGTCGGTGGCGGTCACCGTCGGCCGCACGGCCGGGCAGCTGGTGCTGTGCTCGATGGCCGGCTACGCGTTCGCCCGGATGCGGTTCCCGGGCAAGGGCGTGCTGCTGGCGCTGATCCTGTCCATCCTGATGGTGCCCAGCCAGGTCTACCTGATCCCGCAGTACCAGATCATCCAGCAGCTCGGCTGGCTGAACTCCATCCACGGCATCGTTGCCCCCGGCATCTTCAGTGCGTTCGGCACGTTCCTGATGATGCAGTTCTTCCGCTCGATCCCGGCCGAGCTCGAGGAGGCCGCCCGGCTGGACGGCTGCAACCCGTGGCAGACCTTCTGGAGGGTCGTGCTGCCGGTCGCCAAGCCGGGCCTGATCTCGCTGGCGATCATCACCGTGCTGACCTCGTGGGCGGACCTGCTCTGGCCGCTGGTGGTCACCTCCTCGCCCGAGGAGATGCCGCTCGCGGTCGGCCTGGCCACGCTCAGCGGCTACCAAGGCAGTATTTCGCCTGGTGTGATGATGGCAGCGGCGCTGATGGCGATGGCACCTGTCCTGATCATCTTCGTCCTCCTGCAGCGTCGCGTGGTCGAAGGCATCGCATTCTCCGGACTCAAGTAAGGGACCTCATGTCGGAACAGTTGGCCGATCTGACCGTCGGCCTGATCGGCGCGGGCAACATCGCGCACGTGCACGTGTCGGCCTGGAAGGCACTCGGCGCACGCGTCCTGGTGTACTCCGAGGCCGGTGCGGCCGAGCTCGCCGAGCAGTACGGGCTGGAGGTCGCGCCGTCGCTGGACAGCGTGCTGCAGCAGGTCGAGTTCGTCGACATCGTGACACCGTCGCCGACGCACAAGGAGATCGCGCTGGCCGCGATCAAGGCCGGCCGGAACGTGATCTGCGAGAAGCCGCTGACCCTGACCGCGGCTGACTCGCACGAGGTGATCGCGGCCGCTGCCGCGGCCGGCGTGAAGGTCTACCCGGCCCACGTCGTGCGGTACTTCCCGGCCTACAGCGCGGCGTACGACGCGGTCCGCGCCGGCCGGATCGGTGCCGTCGCGGTGGCCCGGTTCTTCCGCCAGGCGTCGTCGCCGGCCGGTGCGGGCTGGTACCGCGACGTGGCCCGCTCCGGCGGCGTGATCATGGACCTGATGGTCCACGACCTCGACCAGGCCCGTTGGCTGTGCGGCGAGGTCACCAGCGTGTACGCCGTACAGAACCCGCCGACCGTGGACGGGATCAGCCCGGTCAACGTGGCCGCGCACGTCACCCTCACCCACGAGAGCGGTTCGATCAGCCACTGCCGTGCGACCTGGGGTGCGACCGGGACCAAGTTCCAGTCCGGGTTCCAGGTGGCGGGCTCGACCGGCGTACTGAAGTACACGTCCGAGGCCGACTCCGGCTACGCCGAGGAACTGCAGGACGGCGCCATCGGTGGCGACCTGCTGATCCCGGCGTCGACGCTGGGGGAGAGCCCGTACCTGACACAGCTTCGCGAGCTCGCTGTGGGGCTGCGCGGCGGACCGGAGCCTCGCGTGCTGGCCTCTGACGGCGCGACCGCGGTCTACCTGGCCGAGGCGGCCCGCTCGTCCATGGCGACCGGCCGCACCATCGACATGACAACCTTCGACCCCTCGGGAGCAGTGGCATGAAGGTCGCTATCGCCTCGTTCGCGCACACGCACGCCTCGTCGTACGCGTCCTTGCTCGGTGCGATGCCGGACGTCGACGTACTGACGGCCGACCCGGACGGCGCGTCCGCACCGGACGCCGGACCGCGTGGCGCGGAGTTCGCCGAGAAGCACGGAGTCGCGTACGTCGACTCGTACGACGAACTGTTCGCCTGGGGCCCCGATGCCGTCGTGGTGACCAGCGAGAACGCCTACCACCGCGAGCTGGTCGAGCGCGCCGCGGCCGTCGGCGCGCACGTGCTCTGCGAGAAGCCACTGGCCACTGAGGTCGCCGACGGTGAGGCGATGCTGGCCGCGTGCTCCGAGGCCGGGGTGATCCTGATGATCGCGTACCCGGTCCGCTTCGCGCCGTCGTACCTGCGGCTGCGTGCCTCGGTCGAGGCCGGGCTGCTCGGCGACGTGTTCGCCGTACTGGGGACGAACAACGGGAAGATCCCGTATGACCAGCGGCAGTGGTTCACCGACGCCGAGCTGGCCGGTGGGGGAGCGCTGGTCGACCACACCGTGCACTGTGCGGACCTGATCGACGGGCTGACCGGTGGTGCGTCCGCCACCCGGGTCTACGCGGCCGCGAACCACGTCCTGCACCAGGACAAGGGCGTCAAGGTGGAGACGGGTGGTCTGGTCACGATCACCTACGACAACGGGCTCCTGGCAACGATCGACTGCTCCTGGAGCGTGCCGGACAACGGTCCGACCTGGGGTGGTGTGTCGTTGCAGGTGACCGGGACCAACGGGTCGGTGGAGATCGAGCCGTTCCTCCCGCACGTCGGCGGGACGGACGCGTCGGGTGAGGTGTTCCTGCCGATCGGCACCAACCTGGACGAGTCGATGCTGCATACGTTCCTGCACGCGGTCCGCGAGTCGGGCCCGGCGGTGCGGGGTGCGACGCCGGCCGTCGTACCGCAGCCCGACGGCGCGGTCGGCCTGCGGACACTGCGGATCGTCGACGCCGCGCGGCGGTCCGCGGTCTCGGGTCAACCGGTCGATCTGTAGCCTCCCCGCAGTACAAGTGCGCGCGGTGGTCCGGTACGGTTCCGGGGATGTGACCGGCGGGTAGGACCTGGATGTTAGGAGCGAGACGATGGGCGAGTTCGTCAACCTCACCGTCAGTGACGGTGTCGGCACGATCCGGCTGGACCGGCCGAAGATGAACGCGCTGAACGTCCAGGTCCAGGAGGAGATCCGGGCCGCGGCGCTGGAGGCCACGGCGTCCGACGAGGTACGCGCGGTGGTGATCTACGGCGGCGAACGGGTGTTCGCGGCCGGCGCGGACATCAAGGAGATGGCCGACATGTCGTACGCCGACATGGTCAAGCGCTCCGGTCCGCTGCAGTCCTCGCTGTCCGCGGTCGCCGCCATCCCGAAGCCGACGGTCGCGGCCATCACCGGGTACGCCCTCGGTGGTGGCTGCGAGCTGGCGCTGTGCGCGGACTACCGGATCGCCGCCGAGGATGCCAAGCTCGGCCAGCCGGAGATCCTGCTCGGCATCATCCCCGGCGCCGGCGGCACGCAGCGGCTGTCCCGGCTGGTCGGCCCGTCCAAGGCCAAGGACCTGATCTACACCGGCCGGTTCGTGGACGCCGCCGAGTCGCTGGCGATCGGCCTGGTCGACAAGGTCGTCCCGGCGGCCGAGGTGTACGACGCGGCGGTCGCGTGGGCGTCGCAGTTCGCCAACGGCGCCGCGCTGGCGCTGCGGGCCGCCAAGGAGGCGATCGACGCCGGGCTCGGGGTCGACCTGCACACCGGGCTGGAGATCGAGCGGCAGCAGTTCGCCGCGCTGTTCGGCACCGAGGACCGCTCCATCGGGATGAAGTCCTTCGTCGAGAACGGCCCGGGCAAGGCCGAGTTCAAGGGAATCTGATGACCACCTCCGCTGAGAAGCCCGCCGCCACCGCCGAAGAGGTGGAGGCGGCCTGGAACGACAACAAGCTCGCCCAGGTGCTCTACCACGACTGGGAGGCGTCGACGTACGACGAGAAGTGGTCGATCTCGTACGACGAACGCTGCGTCAGCTACGCCCGCGACCGCTTCGTCGCGATCGCCGGACCGGACGGCTGGCCGTACGGCAAGACGCTCGAGATCGGCGCCGGCACCGGCTTCTTCACGCTGAACCTCAAGCTGGCCGGCGTCCTGGACGAGGCGCACGTGACCGACCTGTCGCCGGGCATGGTCGAGGCGGCCAAGAAGAACGCGAAGACGCTCGGGTTCGCGATCGAGGGCAAGGTCGCCGACGCCGAGAAGCTGCCGTACGACGACGACACCTTCGACCTGGTCATCGGGCACGCGGTCATCCACCACATCCCGGACGTCGAGCTCGCCTTCCGCGAGATGCTGCGCGTACTCAAGCCGGGCGGCCGGTTCGTCATCTGCGGCGAACCCACCCGGTACGGCGACTACGTGGCCCGGCGGTTGTCGCGCTTCACCTGGTGGGCGACCACGAACCTGACCAAGCTGCCGGCCCTGGCCGAGTGGCGCCGGCCGCAGTCGGAGCTCGACGAGTCCTCTCGGGCCGCCGCGCTGGAGGCAGTGGTCGACCTGCACACGTTCGACCCGGACACGCTGGCCCGGATGGCGTCCCGTGCGGGCGCTGCCGACGTACGAACGGTCACCGAGGAGCTGCTGGCGGCATGGGTCGGGTGGCCGATCCGGACGTTCGAGGCCGCCGTACCGGAGCAGAAGCTCGGGTTCGGGTGGCGGATGTTCGCGTACAAGTCGTGGCTGCAGCTGTCGAAGGTGGACAAGGCGCTGTCGGCGGTCGTGCCTGACGAGCTGTACTACAACGTCTCGATCACTGGACGCGCGCAGTAGGGTGACTGGATGCGGTTGCTGACCGCGGCGAATCTGCGCTGGGTGGTGCGCCATCGGGCTTGGACGCCGTACTACCTGAAGCGCTACTTGCGGTTCGCCTGGTTCAAGCTGCGTCACCCCGGCGTGATCACCGAGGGATTCGTCTTCCTGGGCAAGAAGCTGGAGATCGTGGCGCGGCCCGGGCACGGCCGGATCATCCTCGGCAAGTGGGTGCACCTGGGTGACGAGACCCGGCTGCGCGCGCACGAGGGCACGCTGCGGATCGGCGACAAGGTGGTGTTCGCCCGCGAGGTCACGGTGAACTGCTACCTGGACGTCGAGATCGGCGCGTCCACGCTGATCGCGGACTGGACCTACATCTGCGACTTCGACCACAAGACCGAGGACCTGCACCTGCCGATCAAGGACCAGGGCCTGGTGAAGTCGCCGGTCCGGATCGGCCCGGACTGCTGGCTGGCCACCAAGGTCACCGTGACCCGCGGAACCGACATCGGCCGCGGCGTGGTGATCGGCGCGAACAGCGTTGCCCGTGGCAACATTCCTTCGTACGCCGTCGCCGCCGGGGTGCCGGCCGTGGTGGTCGCCGACCGCACCGCCCGGTACGCCGCCGACGCGGCCCGCCGGGCCTACCTGGCCGGGCTGGCCGCGGCGAACGACCGCACCGCGGCCCGGTTGCTCGCCGGCGGCGATCCGGTGCCGCCGAGTAGGAACGGCGTACCGGGGGAAGCTGAGGGTGATGGCGACGGTGCGGCTGGTGAGGGAGTTGGCGACGAGGGGTTCTCAAGTTACTCACCAGTCGGGCACTATGTCCCCCACGTTCGGCCGGAGGCCGACCGGTTGACCGTCGGAGAGGAGATTCAGCGTGGCTGACCAGACCGGGAGCGGGCAGCCGGCGCCGTCGCTGCTCGACCAGGCGGCCGCCGACGACTCGATCACGCGGGCGCGCACCCGCGCCGTCGACCCGGTGCCGATCGTGGCGGAACCCGGCAGCGCTACGTTGGAACCAGCGCTTGAAACGAGCGCTGGATCGCCGGCGGCGGTTCGGGACGTGGGTGTGAACCGAAGGCTGGACCCGGAAGTGCAGGCAGTGGACGGCAGGACGGCGGCACCGGCCCCGCTCGCGGGCGCCCGGCGCAGGCTGTCGCCCCGCCCGGTCCCGGTCAGCCGGCGCAGGAGACCGCCGGCCACGACGACCGCGACGGCGGCGGACGAGGAACCGACCCCGGCTGAGGAGATGGACGACGTGGGTACGCACGACGAGAAGGCGGCGGACGCGGAGAAGGCGGTGAAACCGCCGGAGGACGCAGCGGGCAGCAGCGGCGACGCCGGCGAGGCGAGTGGCCGCGGGTCGACCGCGACGGCGACCAAGCCGGCCCGGCCGAAGACCGCGGCGGAGATCGTCGCCGAGCAGCGGGCCCGGGAGAAGGCTGCGGCCGAGAGTGCCGCCGAGCAGGACGCCGGCGCCAAGGATCCGGCGGAGACCGCTGTGACCAGCCCGGTGACGAAGGTTCCGGCTGCGACCGCCGCTTCCGCCTCGGCTCCGGCCAAGACTGGTGCTGCGGGCAACAAAGCGGCTTCCTCTTCAGGTAAGGGCAAGCAGGCGCTGAGCTCGGTGGGCTCCGGAGTGCGGAGGCTGCGGAACCTGATCGCCTCGCTGATCTGGCTGGCAGCGGTGCTCGCGGCCGCCGTACTGGCGCTCGGCGCGCTGTTCACGGCCTTGGATCAGACGAACCAGAGCAACGAGATCGTGCGCTGGGTGCTGGAGCGCGGGCACGACCTGGTGGGCCCGTTCAAGGACCTGTTCCGGCTGGAGACCGCCAAGAACACCCTGCTGGTGAACTGGGGGATCGCGGCGCTGGTCTACCTGATCGCCGGCAAGATCATCGAACGCTTCGTGCGCCCTTAGCTTTCGCGACAAGCACCAGATCGAGAGATTCGTCCAGGTCCCCTGGGCGAATCTCGAAATCCTCGTGCGTGGTGCTGGTCACCAGGTGCTTCAGGTCCGGTGCCCAATCGTCGTGCCCGGTGGCCAGTTGTGCGTCGACGCACGGGCCGTGCTGCTGCTCCCACTCGCGCAGCGTGGCGCCGTGGTGAAGTCCGAGCGCGTGCGTGATCTCGAAGTGCGGCTCGAGCAGCTCGGTGAACTCTGCGGCCGTCAGCTCGCGGGTGTGGTACCAGTTCCCGCTCGGGAACGTCAGCCGGTTCGGCGTACTCAGGACCAGGACGCCGGTCGGCTTCAGGATGCGCGCGCACTCGGTGACGAACCGCGGCTGCTCCCACAGGTGCTCGATCGTCTGCAGCGACGTGATGAGGTCGAAGGTGGCGTCGGTGAAGCCGGTCTGGACGAGGTTGCCCCGCACCACATTGATCTGTGGATAAACCCGGCGGACGTGCCGAAGAGTCGTATCTTCATAGTCGAGACCGGTCACGGAGTCCGCACCCGCCAGACGGAGCAACTCCGCGCCGTAGCCCTCGCCGCAGCCGGCGTCGAGGACGCGACCGGTCGCCGACAGGTTGGCCGTGATCCAGCGGTAGGCGGTGTCGTGGCGCGCGAACCAGTAGTTCTCGTGCCAGATCCCGGGCGCTGTTCTCTCGCCGGTGAGCGGTAACGTCTCGGTCACCTGAGTCAGCCTAGTGTCTGTTTCCACGTCACAGCCGTGTCCACTTGTCCTGTGCCCCGGGCTCGGATAAGCACGGTGTGATGGGACTCGCACGGGATTATGTTTCTCGTGAGTAACATCCGTGGCAGGCTTGGGAGAGACCGTTAACCAGAAGGGGTCCCACACGCTATGAAGATCGTCGTCTGCGCGAAGTTCGTGCCGGATGCCACCGCGGACCGCCGCTTCCGCCCGGAGGACAACACGGTGGACCGCGCCGGTGTCGACGGGCTGCTGTCCGAGCTGGACGAATATGCCGTCGAGACCGCGCTGACCGTGAAGGAAGCCGGTGACGCCGAGGTGACCGTTCTCACGGTCGGCCCGGAGCAGGCCGCCGACGCGGTCAAGAAGGGTCTGCAGATGGGCGCCGACGCCGGCGTCCACGTGCTCGACGACGCGATCCACGGTTCCGACGCGGTGGCCACCTCGCTGATCTTGTCGAAGGCGCTGGCCAAGCTCGAGGCCGACCTGGTCGTGTTCGGGATGGGCTCGACCGACGGGTCGATGGGTGTGGTGCCGGCGATGGTGTCGGAGCGGCTCGGGCTGCCGGCCGTGACGCTGGGCTCCGAGGTCACCGTCGACGGTCAGACCGTGCGGATCCGCCGCGACGGCGACACCGCGAGCGACACGATCGAGGGCACGCTGCCCCTGGTGCTGAGCGTGTCCGACCAGGCCAACGAGCCGCGGTACCCGTCGTTCAAGGGCATCATGGCCGCGAAGAAGAAGCCGGTGCAGACCTGGTCGCTGGCCGACCTGGAGCTCTCGGCGGACCAGGTGGGCGGCTCCGCGGCCTGGACCGAGGTGGTCGAGGTGACCGCCCGTCCGCCGCGCACCGCCGGCACGATCGTCACCGACGAGGACGGTAGCGGCGCTACCCAGCTCGTCGAGTTCCTGTCCACCAACAAGTTCCTCTGAGGGGCGATCAGTTCATGTCCAACGTTCTGGTTCTCGTCGACCACACCGCCGGCAAGGTCCGCAAGACCACGGCTGAGCTCCTCACCATCGCCCGCCGCCTCGGCGAGCCGGTCGCGGTCTACGTCGGCGACGGCGTGCAGGACGCGCTGCCGGCGCTGGGGCAGTACGGCGCGACCAAGGTGATCGCACTGTCCAACCCGGAGCTGACCCAGTTCCTGGTGGCCCCGAAGGCTGAGGCGCTGCAGCAGGTCGCGGCCAAGATCGAGCCGTCCGCGATCCTGATCTCGTCGAATGCCGAGGGCAAGGAGATCGCCGCCCGGCTGGCGGTCAAGCTCGACTCCGGCCTGATCACCGACGCCGTCGACGTGACCGCCGGCGACGGTGGTCCGGTGACCACGCAGTCGGTGTTCGCAGGCAACTTCTCGGTGCAGGCCAAGGTCACCCACGGCACGCCGATCATCACGGTCAAGCCGAATGCGGCCACCCCGGAGGCGGCCGAGACTTCGCCGGAGGTCGAGGAATTCGACGTGTCGATCTCCGACGCCGCGAAGACCGCGCGGATCACCGAGTCCAAGCCGCGGGAGGCGACCGGTCGTCCGGAGCTGACCGAGGCCGCGATCATCGTGTCGGGTGGTCGTGGGACCGGTGGTGACTTCGGTCCGGTCGAGGCGTTCGCTGACTCGCTTGGCGCCGCGGTGGGTGCGTCCCGTGCGGCGGTGGACTCGGGCTGGTACCCGCACGCCTACCAGGTGGGCCAGACCGGCAAGACCGTGTCGCCCCAGCTGTACGTGGCGGCCGGTATCTCCGGTGCGATCCAGCACCGGGCCGGTATGCAGACCTCGAAGACGATCGTGGCCGTCAACAAGGACGAGGAAGCCCCGATCTTCGAGCTGGTCGACTTCGGCGTGGTCGGCGACCTCCACAAGGTCCTCCCCGCAGCCACCCAAGAAATCACCACCCGCAAGTCCTGACCCTGCGCTGGGTCCCCACCCCCGGGGGACCCAGCCACCCCGACCAGCCCCTCACCAGGACCCGGTCACCCGACCGGAGCCTTCCTCCTGGGAGCCGGTCGCCTGACCGGAGCCCCTGGGAGCTGGTCGCCTGACCGGAGCCCTTGGGAGCTGGTCGCCTGACCGGAGCCTTCCTCCTGGGAGCCGGTCACGCCCGGAGGTAACCCCTCGACCTCCGGGACTCGCAACGGCCCGGCTCGGATCCCCTCCCGAGCCGGGCCGACGCGCGTGCCGGCGCGTCCGGCCATCTGCGCCGTACCGCGCCGAGGTTCGGCCGCCGGCGGCTAGCATCCGCGGGGTGCGGATCTGGGTGAGTGGTGCGAGAGGCAAGCTCGGCAGCGAGGTCTGCCGGCAGCTGTCTACTGCCGGACACGAGGTCGTCGAAGCCGACGTCGTCGAGCCGGGATCGGGGCCGGTGACGCCGACGCCGCGATCGCGAGCTGACGCGAGTGGGTCGGGGTCCGCTCACGCGGGTGGGGCGGGTCCCGTTGATTTGCTGGATCGGGAGGTTGTGGCGGGGTCGTTGGGTGGGGTGGACGCGGTCGTGCACTGTGCGGGGATCGCCAGTCCGGAGAACATCGAGCCGGCGGAGTTGCTGCGGATCAACGCGATCACCACGTTCAACGCGCTGGAGGAGGCGTGGAAGCAGGGGATCCGGACCGCGGTGCTCGCGTCCAGCGGGTCGATCTACGGGACGGCTTGGTCGCCGGAGGAGCTGCCCGTGCCGGCCGTGCCGATCGACGAGGAGACTCCACTGCGGTACGTCGATCCCTACGCGCTGACGAAGGATGTCCTGGAGCGCACCGGCGAGATGTACGCCCGCCGCGGCATGCAGGTCACCGCCTTGCGCTTCCACTGGATCCTCACACCCGACGAAGTACGCCGCTACATCACCAGCGCGCCACCCGAGGACAACCGCCGCAACCTTTGGGGGTACGTCGACCTCGCCGAGGCGGCCCGTGCCTGCGTACTGTCCCTCAACCCCCGCCCGGAGTCCGAGCGCTACGCCGCGTTGCTGATCGCAGCCGAGGACACCGGCATGCTCCAGCCCACCACCGACCTCCTCGCCCAGTACCTCCCCGACACCGAGATCCGCACCGACCTCCCCGCGACCGCCTGCCTCTACAACTCCCGCCGAGCCGCGGACGTCATCGGCTGGACCCACCACAGCCGCTGGCGCGAGCAGCCGACAAACAACGATCGGCCTGAGTAGCAGGCGGATCAGATCCAGACCGGGCGGCGGGAGTCGATGCCGGTGCCGTACTCGGGGTCACGGCCTCGGATCAGGAGCCAGTGGTCGGTGGCGCGGGCTCGGTAGAGGCGCAGGTCGGCGGGCGCACGGAGCTCGTCGGCGGTGAAGCTGCGCAACCCGGCGAGGCGGCCCGAGTAGAACGACGCGTAGTGCTCGAGCTCGTCGTCGGGGACGAGTTCGGCGCTGGCGCGCAGATAGACAGCCGACGCCTGGCCGACCGCGACGCTCGAGTCGTAGATGGCGATACTCACGTCCGGATTCCGCGCGATGTTCAGCGAGTGCTCGGCCTCCGGTGACGACACCCAGTAGAAGTCGGTGTGCCCGTCCGGGGTGAAGTACACCGGCGTCACCCACGGCCGGCCGTCCGCGTCGACGGTTGCCAGCGTCATGTACTTGTTCGCTTCGATGACCGCGGTCGCGCGCTGGTCGAGGATCTCCTGTGCCATGTCAGCTCCTTTCGGGTACGTCGTCCAGCCTGCGAGCTCCCCGCACCGAATGTCATCCGTGCTCGCCACGGAACCACCACTGACGGGCCGGGCAGCGGGCATGATGGGCCCGTGACCCGTGCGCCAGAGGTGTCCGCCCGCGAGGCCGAGGTGCTGGCCGCGCTCGCCGGCGGTCGCTCGAACGCCCAGATCGCGCGGCAGCTCCACATCAGCGTCCGCACGGTCGAGAGCCACGTCTCCTCGTTGCTGCGCAAGTACGGCGTGTCCGATCGCCACGAGCTGGCGGGTCTTGCCGAGCTGGCGGAGGAGAGCCGCGAGTTCACCACCCTGGCCGGTCCGGGGACCACGTTCGTCGGCCGTGAGCAGGAGCAGGCCGATCTGCTGGCTGCGCTGGAGACCAACAGATTGGTCAGCCTGCTGGGCCCAGGTGGTGTCGGCAAGACGCGGCTGGCCCTGCGCGTCGCAGCCGACGCCGCCGGCAACTATCCGTACGGCGGTGCCTTCGTCGACCTGGTCCCGGTCCGGCCGGGTTTCGTCGTGGCGGCGGTCGCCGAGGCGCTCGGCGTACGTGAGCAACCTCCGCACACCCTCCTCGACGCACTGCTCGACCGACTGCGGCGCGGGCGGACTCTGCTCGTCCTCGACAACTGCGAGCACCTGGTGCTGGACGTCGGCGACCTGGTCGCCCGCATCCTGGCTCAGGCGCCGCCGACCGCCGTACTGGTGACCAGTCGGGAGCGGATCGGGGTGACGGGGGAGCGTTCGGTGCAGTTGGGGCCGCTGGCGCTCGGGTCCGAGGCAGAGCAGCTGTTCCGGGATCGAGTGGCGCCGGAGTTCGCCGTCGACGACGAGGTGGCGGCGCAGCTGTGCGCTGGTCTGGACGGCGTACCGCTGGCCATTGAGCTTGCTGCCGCCCGTGCCGGCTCGCTGGGCCCGGACGGGTTGCTGGCCGCGCTGGACGACCGGCTGAGGCTGGCGGCGGGCGGACGCGGGCCTAACGAGCGGCATCACTCGCTGGCGCAGGTCATCGGGTGGAGCTACGACCTCCTCGACGATGCCGAAAGAGCGCTCTTCCGACGGTTGGGCGTCTTCGTTGGCGGCTTCGACCTCAGCGCGGCAGAAGCGATCAGTCCGGGCAGCAGTCGCGGTGCGGTCAGTGATCTGCTCGGTCGGTTGACCGACAAGAGCCTGCTGCACCGCAGTCAGCTCGCCGGCACGAGCAGGTGGCGCATGCTCGAGACGGTCCGCGCCTTCGCGCTGGACGAGCTCAAGGGATGCGGTGAGTACGACGCCGTCGCCGTACTGCACCTTGCTTGGGCCGACAGCGCCGCCGCCCGGCTGGAGGAGCGGCTGGAGCACCACGAGGACTGGCAGGGTGAGTTCGACCAGGTGACCGCCGACCTGCGGGCAGCGGTGAGCCGGTCCGACACCGACGTACGGCGGTTGGCGCGCCGACTCGCGCACCTGACCTTTGCCCGCAAGCGGTTCGTCGAGGCCCGCGAGCACTACCTGACCGCCGCAGCGCACGCCTCTGATGCCACTCAGCTGTACGACGACCTCCGCGACGCAGCCGACGCCGCACTGGCTGTGGCCGACGGTGCACACGCCTACCAGCTGATGATGCGGTCGGCCGCGGAGAACAACCACCAGGACGCACTGGCCTACGCAGTCACCATCCTCAACCGCTACGAGGCACTGCCGCTCCCACCGGACCGCGGGGTCGGCCTGCTCCCAACGAATGCGGACACCGTGCCAGTCCTGATCGCACGGGCGTGGGCGTCCAACCAGGAGGTCGGCCCAGCAGAGGCAGCACTCGACGCAGCGCGCAAGGCCGGCGATCCGCTCGACCTGATGAACGCACTGGACGCGTACGGCGTCGCAGTCGCGACCGCAGGCCGCCTCGGCGATGCACGGCGATCCGCCGAGGAGCGGCTCGAGCTCGCCGCCACACTGCCGGACCACGAGCCGCGGGCGGTCGCGGAGATCACCGACGCGTTCCATGTCGCGTCCACGACGGCCGTAGCGGTCGGCGACCTGCCGGAGGCCGTCCGGCTCGCCCGGCTGACGGACGACCCCGTGCACGGGCACCCGTACATCACCGCCCCGCGCAAGATCCGTGCCTTCGCCCTCAGCGGCCTGTTCAACGAGGCAGTGCAGGCCGCGGACGTCATGTGGAACGGTTGGAACGCGGCGGGTTGCCCGCCTCGGGCGTGGATGGCCTCAGCCGCTACCTGTGCAGCCTTGGCCCACGGGCTGCTTGGCACCGGCCAGGACGGCGTCTGGCAGGCCCGCGCCCTGGAGATCGCCCAGGTCTCTACTGCATCCGATTCGCCAAGCCTCATGGCGAGTGCGGCCTTCGTCGACGCCCGGCTGGCCCTGCACCGGCTCGACGCCGGGCAGTTGACGGCCACGTTGGCCGCATCGGTCGAGCAGGCGTTCGCGGACTTTCCTGAGCCGTGGTGGGCGCCGTACGCGTGGGCCTCCGGGGCGGAGCTGGCGGCTGCACTCCGCTACCCGGACGCCGATCAGTACCTCGAGCGGGCCGTGAGCGAGAACGCCTGGTCGGACGCCGTACTGCTGCGGGCCAGGGGGCGACTGACCGGTGAGCGGGCGCCGCTGGAGCAGGCGGCCGAGCGGTTCGAGCGGATCGGGGCGCGGTTCGAGCACGCCCACACGCTGGAACTGCTGTCCCGCCGCTGACGGCTGCCGTCCCACCGCTGAGGCCCGAGGAGCGGGAACAACCGCCGCGGACATACCCTTGAATCCGATATGACTGCTTCCGACCGTCGCACGGTGTACCTGGACCACGCGGCGACGACTCCGATGTTGCCGGCGGCGATCGAGGCGATGAGCCATCACCTCGCGCGGACCGGCAATGCGTCGTCCCTGCACGGCTCCGGTCGCGCTGCCCGCCGGACGGTCGAGGAGTCCCGCGAGACGATCGCCGCCGCGCTCGGCGCGCAGCCCAGCGAGGTCGTGTTCACGTCAGGTGGCACGGAGGCCGACAACCTCGCCCTGAAGGGCCTGTGGTGGGCCCGCCTGGCCGAGGACCCGCGCCGCCGCCGGATCCTGCTCAGTGGCATCGAGCACCACGCCGTGCTGGACCCGGCCATCTGGCTGGCGCGGCACGAGGGCGCCCAGATCGAGTGGCTGCCGGTCGACGAGCTCGGCCGGGTGCAGCCGGACGACGTACGGCGGGCCGTCGAGCAGGACCCGGAGAGCGTGTCTTTCGTCACGTTGATGATGGCGAACAACGAGGTCGGAACGATCCAGCCGGTCCGCGAGATCGCCGCGCTGGCCGGTGAGTACGAGATCCCCGTGCACACCGACGCGGTGCAGGCGATCGGGCAGGTGCCGGTTGACTTCGCCGAGCTCGGCGTCGACGCGATGACCGTGTCCGCCCACAAGCTCGGCGGCCCCTACGGCATCGGCGCGCTCGTGGTCCACAAGGAGACGAAGCTGACCCCGGTGCTGCACGGTGGCGGCCAGGAGCGCGATGTGCGGTCGGGCACGCTCGACGCGCCCGCGACGGCCGGGTTCGCGGTCGCGGCGGAGCACGCGATCAAGCACCAGGCCGACGAGGCCAGCCGGCTGACCGAGCTCCGGGACGCCCTGATCGGCGGCGTCGTGAGCGCCGTCGAGGGTGCGCAGCTGTCCGGTGATCCGACGGACCGCTTGCCCAACAATGCACACTTGTCCTTCAGCGGCTGCGAGGGCGACTCGCTGTTGCTGCTGCTCGACGCACGCGGCATCGAGGTCTCCACCGGGTCCGCGTGCAACGCCGGCGTCGCCGAGCCGAGTCATGTCCTGCTGGCGATGGGGTACGACGACCAGCGGGCGCGCGGCTCGCTTCGGTTCACCCTGGGGCACACCAGCACCCGGGCGGACATCGACGCCGTACTGGAGAACATCGTGCCGGTCGTGGAGCGGGCCAAGTCCGCCGGGCTGCAGAACGTGGGAAGGAACACCTGATGCGGGTACTCGCAGCCATGTCCGGCGGAGTCGACTCCGCCGTCGCGGCGGCGCGGATGGCCGAGGCCGGGCACGACGTGGTCGGCGTGCACCTGGCCCTGAGCCGGAACCCGCAGTCGTACCGCAGCGGCGCCCGCGGCTGTTGCACGATCGAGGACTCCCGGGACGCCCGCCGGGCCGCGGACGTGATCGGCATCCCGTTCTACGTCTGGGACCTGGCCGAGCGGTTCCACGCCGACGTAGTCGAGGACTTCGTCAGCGAGTACGCCGCCGGCCGCACGCCGAACCCGTGCCTGCGCTGCAACGAGAAGGTCAAGTTCAGCGCCGTACTGGAGCGGGCGCTGGCGCTGGACTTCGACGCGGTCGCGACCGGGCACTACGCGCGGATCGTGGACACGCCGGACGGCGCCCGCGAGCTGCACCGGGCGGTCGACCCGGCCAAGGACCAGTCGTACGTGCTCGGCGTCCTCACGCAGGAGCAGCTGCAGCACGCGTTCTTCCCGCTGGGGGACACGCCGAAGACCGAGGTCCGGGCCGAGGCCGAGCGACTGGGGCTGTCGGTGGCGGCCAAGCCGGACAGCCACGACATCTGCTTCATTGCCGACGGCAACACTCCGGGCTTCCTCAGCAAGCACCTCGGCGAGGCGCCCGGTGACATCGTCGACGCGCAGGGCAACAAGCTGGGCGAGCACAAGGGCACGCACGGGTTCACCGTCGGGCAGCGCAAGGGCCTGAAGATCGGTACGCCGGCCGCCGACGGCAAGCCGCGGTTCGTCCTGGACATCAGCCCGGTCGACCGCACGGTGACCGTCGGATCGCGCGAGGAGCTCGCGGCATCCCGACTCGTTGCTTCCAAGCCGCGGTGGTGCGGCCCGGCGCCGACCACCACGCTGCACGTGAAGGCGCAGTTGCGAGCGCACGGCGAGGAGGTCGCGGTCACCGCGCGCGTCGAGGGCGACCAGGTCGTGGTCGACTTCGACGAGCCGGCGTCAGCGGTCGCCCCCGGTCAGGCGGTCGTCCTGTACGACGGCACGCGCGTGATCGGCTCGGCGACAATCGACACCGTCTCACGGGTGGCGGCGCAACACGCATGACGACAACGGGCCTCGGGTCGCTGCCGGGGGACGACATTCGCGAGTGGACGAAGGTGCTGCTCGAGGCTGTGGACATCCCGTTCCTGGCTGAGCTTCCGGTGCGTCCGTACGGCGACATGGTGAGCCGGGCGATCGCCGTACTGACCGAGCTGGCTGCTGACCTGCAGCCGGCTGGGTGGCGGCTGACGGGTGGGAGCGATCCGCGGGCCAGTCTGGACCAGCGGCGGGCGCGTTCGCTGCTTGCCGAGGATCTGGATGTGCTCGAAGAGCTAGCGGACGGTTACACCGGGCCACTGAAGTTGCAGTTGACTGGGCCGTGGACGCTGGCGGCGACTGTCGAGCTGCCGCGGGGCGACAAGGTGCTGGCGGATCACGGCGCCCGGCGGGACTTGGCTGAGGCCTTGGCGCTGGGGCTTGGTGACCATGTGGCCGAGGTACGGCGGCGGGTGCCTGGGGCTGAGCTCGTCGTACAGGTGGATGAGCCGGGTCTGCCCGCCGTACTCGCTGGTGCTGTTCCTACGGCCTCTGGGTGGAGCAAGCACCGGTCGGTGGACGGTCCGGGGGCTGTGGAGCTGCTGAGCCTGGTGACGGGTGCAGCATCCACTGTGGTCCACTGCTGCGCTGCCCGGCCGCCCATCGAGGTCTTCACCAAAGCCGGTGCCACCGGGGTCGCCGTCGACGTATCGCTCCTGACGGAGCCCGGCTGGGAGCAGTTGGCCCTGGCGGCCGAAGCCGGCACCACCATCTACGCGGGCCTCGTCGCCACCACAGGCCCACTCCCCAACCCCGAGCAGGCCGCAGGCCCGCTGATCCGCCGCTGGCGAGAGCTGGGCCTCGACCCCGAGCTCCTGAAGAAGGTCGTCATCACCCCCGCCTGCGGCCTCGCAGCCTCACCGTCACCTCAAGATGCCCGCAGTCGCCTCGACCTCCTGCGTCGCACCGCAGAAGCAGTCGCCGAGGCCGCCGACAACACCTAAACGTCGGTAGAGCACCCCGCACCGCACCGCCGGAGGCGGCTGTCCCCTGCCCCGGAACGTCGGTGTCGTCCTCTCACAGCGCCGCCGAAGGCGGCTGTGCTCTGCCCCGGAACGTCGGTGTCGTCCTCTCACAGCGCCGCCGGAGGCGGCTGTCTTTCTTCCCTCGGAACGTCGGTGCTCGGTTGTAGGTTTTGCCTATGAGCACGGAGGAGATTCCCGAGACTACTGCTGCTGAGCAGCCGGCCGCGCCGGCTGAGGTGCGGGCGCGGCATGCCGCGCTGAGCCAGGAGATCGAGGAGCACCGGGTCAGGTACTACCTGGCCACCTCGACCATCTCGGACGCCGACTTCGACGCGCTCATGCACGAGTTGCAGGACCTCGAGGAGCAGTACAACGAGCTCCGGACGCCGGACTCGCCGACGCAGAAGGTCGGCGTGCCGATCTCCACGCTGTTCACCCCGGTGCAGCACCCGACCCGGATGGAGAGCCTGGCGAACGCGTTCTCCGCCGAGCAGATGGAGGCCTGGGCCAAGCGGCTCGAACGCGAGGTCACCCTGCAGCAGATCCACGACAGCGGCTTCCTGTGCGAGCTGAAGGTGGACGGCCTGGCCCTCGACCTCGTGTACGAGAACGGCAAGCTGGTCAGCGGCGCGACCCGCGGCGACGGCCGCACCGGCGAGGACGTCACGCTGAACGTCCGCACCATCAAGAGCATCCCGAACGAGCTGAAGGGCAAGGACCTGCCGGCCTTCCTGGAGGTCCGCGGCGAGGTCTACTTCCGGGTCGAGGACTTCGAGGAGCTGAACGCGCAGCTGGTCGGCGCGGGCAAGGACCCGTTCTCCAACCCGCGCAACAGCGCCGCCGGCTCGCTGCGGCAGAAGGACCCGCGGGTGTCCGCGAGCCGCCCGCTCCGGTTCGTCGTCCACGGTCTCGGCCGCGTCGACGGCTACCACGTCGGCCGGCTGTCGTCGGCGTACGAGCAGCTCAAGGCCTGGGGCCTGCCGGTCAGCGACCGCGCCCGCAAGGTCGAGACGCTCGACCAGGTGAACGAGTTCATCGCGTACTACGGCGAGAACCGGCACTCCGTCGACCACGAGATCGACGGTGTCGTGGTCAAGGTGGACGAGGTCGACCTGCAGCGCGCGCTGGGGTCGACGTCGAGCGCGCCGCGCTGGGCGATCGCGTACAAGTACCCGCCGGAGGAGGTCACCACCAAGCTCCTCGACATCGAGGTGAACGTCGGCCGCACCGGCCGCGTCACGCCGTACGGGAAGATGGAGCCGGTCCGGGTGGCCGGGTCGACCGTCGAGTTCGCCACCCTGCACAACGCGCAGGAAGTGAAGCGCAAGGGCGTCTGGATCGGCGACACCGTCGTGCTGCGCAAGGCCGGCGACGTGATCCCGGAGATCCTCGGCCCGGTGGTCGAGCTGCGCCCGGACGACGCCCGCGAGTTCGTGATGCCGACCGAGTGCCCCTCCTGCGGTACGGCGCTGCGCCCGATGAAGGAAGGCGACGTCGACATCCGGTGCCCGAACTCGCAGTCCTGCCCGGCGCAGCTGCGGGAGCGGATCTTCCACCTGGCCGGGCGGTCCGGGTTCGACATCGAGGTGCTCGGCTTCAAGGCCGCGGACGCGCTGATCGGCGACGGCCTGATCACCGACGAGGGCGACCTGTTCGGGCTGACCGAGGAGGACCTGTCCCGCAGCGCGTTCTTCACCACCAAGGCCGGGGCGCTGTCGGCGAACGCCCAGCGCCTGCTCGCGAACCTCGAGACCGCCAAGACCCAGCCGCTGGCCCGCGGCCTGGTCGCGCTGTCGATCCGGCACGTCGGCCCGACCGCCGCGCAGGCGCTGGCCGCGGTGTACGACGACATCGAGGCGGTCCGGGCGGCGAGTGAGGAGGAGCTGTCCGAGATCGAAGGTGTCGGCCCGACCATCGCGCACGCGGTGATCGAGTGGTTCGCCGTCGACTGGCACCAGGCGATCGTCGACAAGTGGAAGGCCGCCGGCGTGCAGATGCGCCAGGAGCGCACCGGGCCGAGCGTGCCGCAGACGCTGAGCGGCCTGTCCATCGTGGTGACCGGCACGGTCGAGGGGTTCAGCCGGGACGAGGCCACCGAGGCGATCGTCTCCCGCGGCGGCAAGGCCGCCAGTTCGGTCTCCAAGAAGACCTCGTTCGTGGTCGTCGGCGACTCGCCGGGCTCCAAGTACGACAAGGCCGTCCAGCTCGGCGTACCGATCCTGGACGGGGCCGGCTTCCAGGTTCTGCTCGCCGAGGGCGCCGACGCCGCCGCCAAGGTCGCCAGCACCCCTGAGCCCGGCGACGGATAACGAACACCCTGGTGGATCCGGCGGCTGCGCTGAGCCGTCGGACTGTTAACTTTGCACGTCTCAACGTGGGTCAAAAGGAGCGAATATGACGACGCCGCCACAGGGACCGTGGGGTCCTGGGCAGCCGGGGGGCCAGTCTGGCGGGCAGCAAGCGGGGCAGGGAGGCCAACCCGGTCAAGGGGGCGGCTGGGGACAGCAGCAGCCTCCCGGCCAGGGTGGTGGCGGTTGGGGTCAACGCCCGCAGCAGCCACAGCAGCCGCCGCAGCAGGGGCAGCCGCCGCAGCAGGGCGGCGGTGGTTGGGGTCAGCAGCAGCCTGGCCGGCCGCAGCCGGGCCAGCCGGCCCAGGACCAGCGCCCCGGACAGGGGCAGGGCCAGCAGGGCGGTCAGGGCGGCTGGGGGCAGCGTTCCCCGCAGCAGGGCGGTGGCTCCTACCAGCAGCAGCCATGGAGTCAGCAGGGGAGTCAGCAGGGCTCCCAGCAGCAGGGTGGCTGGCACCAGCAGCAGGGCCAGCCCGGGCAGCAGCAGTGGCAGCCGGGCGGCGGTGGCAACCAGGGTCCCGGTGGACCGGGCAAGGACAAGATGCCGCTGCTGATCGGCGGTGGCATCGTCGGCATCGTGCTGATCGGCCTGCTCGTGTTCCTCGGCATCAAGGCACTCGGCGGTGACGAGGAGCCCGAGGCGAACCCGACCACTTCGCAGACCGGTGAGCCGACCGGCAACCCGTCCAACGGCGGCGACAACGGCTCGCTCGGCAACGCGAGCGGCCAGGCCAAGAACGCGACCGAGAAGCTGCAGGGCCAGGGCTTCCAGTGCAGTGACCTGTTCAACACCGGCCAGGGCGCGCACCGCGGCTGCTTCAAGTACGACGGCCCGACCGAGGCCGAGGCGGTCTTCCAGTTCTCGCCGGACGGCACGATCATCGGCGTGCTGGTGAAGTCGGAGAACGAGGACAACGTCAACAACGCCAAGGTCACCTTCGACGCGGCGCTGCAGGCGATCGGCAACGACACGTTCGGCGGCAGCGAGGTGAAGAAGATCCAGGACGCGGTCGGCACCGGCCAGAAGTCGCAGAAGGTCGGCAGCACCTGGGGCGAGTTCGAGCTGCGCAACGACGGTGACCAGTACCAGCTGTCCGGCGGCAAGTCCGGGTCGGACTCGTTCGACCTGCCGCGGAAGAGCTTCAGCACCACCGAGGACCAGCTGATCGCCGCGCTGAAGGCGAAGCAGTACGTCTGCACCAGCTCCTGCAGCAAGCAGGTCGGCAAGTACGGCTCGCAGCGGATCTACTCCTACGCCAGCAAGGGCGAGGGCATCCGGTCGCTGGAGATGAGCTCGTCGGGTGACCCGGAGGACGTCAAGAAGGCGCTCCCGGCGGCGGTGAACGACGCGTTCGGCGCGCTGAAGGGCGAGGACGTCGCGGCGCTGAAGGCGTACGTCCAGGCGCACAGCGACGGGAAGTCGTACGCTTCTTACGTGGCCGGATGGCGGGTCGAGATCATCGCCAACAACGAGGACTCCTACTCGTCCTCGCGGATCTCGATCAGCTACGAGACCTTCTACGTCTGAGCACGCGAGTCGGGAGTCGGATGAAGTTCCCCAAGGAGAGGCGGGAGTCGCGGACGGTGGTCACGCCACCACCCGAGGCGCTCCAGCGCGTCGACGGCGGCGGTCCGTGGGGCCCGACCCAGTTCGACCTCCCGGACCGCAGCGAGAGCAACAGCCAGTCGGTGCTGATCGTGATCCTGGTCGGCGTCGCCGTACTGCTGGTCCTGGCCGGTCTGTGGGTCTTCGCCTACTTCCGGTTCAGCTAGAGCGCTGAAAGGCCTCCCTCACCACCTGGTGTGGCGAGGGAGGCCTTTTCGTGCGTACGGCGGTTACGCGGTGGCGCGGATGGTGACGGCCAGTGAGGCCAGGTAGCTGAGCCGGGCGACCTCGGAGCCGAGGAACTCGGGCCCGCCGCGCCGGCCGATGACCAGGATGCGACGGCCGGACTCCAGCGGGGCGGCGACCAGCACCGACTCGGCCAGGCCCTTGTGCTGGTCCGGCGCGGCCATCGTGGTCGCCTTGTCCAGCGGCAGCCAGCCGTCGGCCACGTCGCCGAACTCCGGGGTGGCGCTCGTCTCCAGCGCGACCTTCACCTCGCTGCCGGTGCCGTCCAGCAACGCGGCCCAGTCGGCGTGCAGGACGGCGGGTGACTGCTCGACCAGGATGTCGATCGCGTCCGCCGGAGCCGACGTCATCTGCTCGACGGCTTCCAGGTCCATGTGCAGTCCGCCGCCGGCGCCGTACCGGGAGAACCAGATGACCTCGACACCCGGCACGCCGTTGCAGGCGGAGACCAGGCGGTCGGGCAGCACGCCCGGTGGCAGGTCGACCACGATGTCGTCGACGGCGGTGCCGTTCTCGCGCCGGTGCTCGACGATCTCGATCGCGTGGATGTCGGCGTTCACCTCACCGAGGGCGGTGGCCACCGTCCCCAGCGAACCGGGACGGTCCGGGATGATCAATCGCAGCAGGAACACCGAACGATCATCTCCCAGCCGAGCACCATGCGCGTAACGCCTTGTCGCGGCCAATGTTACAGAGCGAAGCACGGGGACACGCCCGGCCCATCCACCAGACGGTCAGGACCGAGGCAACACCAGCGTCACACCCGCCCACTAGGATGGCCGGGTCCGGTCGGAAATAGCCGGGCGTCCAGCGAAACCATTGGATCAGTTCATGCCATCGATTACCCGCGAAGAGGTCGCGCACCTGGCGCGACTGGCGCGGATCGAGCTCACCGACGCCGAGCTCGACCACCTCGCACCTCAGCTCGACCAGATCATCACGTTGGTCGGGCAGGTCAGCCAGGTGGCCGCGGACGACATCCCGCCGACCTCGCACGCCCTGCCGATCACCAACGTGATGCGCCAGGACGAGAACGTGCCGTGCCTCACGCCGGAGCAGGCGCTGTCCGGCGCGCCGGCCGCCGAGGAGCAGCGATTCCGGGTGCCTCGGATTCTGGAGGAGGACTGATGAGCGACCTCACCCGCAAGACCGCGGTCGAGCTCTCGGAGCTGATGACGTCCGGGCAGGCCAGCTCGGTGGAGATCACCCAGGCCCACCTGGACCGGATCGGCGCCGTCGACGGCGCCGTCAAGGCGTTCCTGCACGTCGACACCGAGGGTGCGCTCGCGCAGGCCGCCGAGGTGGACAAGAAGCGCGCGGCGGGGGAGAAGCTCGGCCCGCTCGCCGGTGTCCCGCTGGCGCTGAAGGACGTGCTCACCCAGGAGGGTGTGCCGACCACGGCCGGCTCGAAGATCCTCGAGGGCTGGAAGCCGCCGTACGACTCGACCGTGGTCAAGCGGTTGAAGGCGGCCGGCATCGTGATCCTCGGCAAGACCAACATGGACGAGTTCGCGATGGGCTCGTCGACGGAGAACTCGGCGTACGGCACCACCCACAACCCGTGGGACCTGGGCCGCATCCCGGGCGGCTCCGGCGGTGGGTCCTCGGCGGCGATCTCGTCGTACGAGGCGCCGCTCGCGATCGGCACCGACACCGGTGGCTCGATCCGGCAGCCCGGCGCGTTCACCGGGACGGTCGGGGTCAAGCCGACGTACGGCGGGACGTCGCGGTACGGCCTGATCGCGCTGGCCTCCAGCCTGGACACGCCCGGCCCGTGTGCGCGGACGACGCTCGACACCGCGCTGCTGCACGAGGCGATCGCCGGGTACGACCCGATGGACTCGACGTCGATCAACCAGCCGGTCCCGCCGGTGGTCGAGGCGGCCCGTCGCGCGGATGTGAACGGGCTGCGCATCGGCGTGGTCAAGGAGCTCGGCGGCGAGGGCTACCAGCCGGGCGTCGAGGCGCGCTTCCACGAGTCGGTCGAGCTGCTCACCAAGCTCGGCGCCGAGGTCGTCGAGGTGTCCTGCCCGCACTTCGAGTACGCGCTGCCGGCGTACTACCTGATCCTGCCGAGCGAAGCCTCGTCCAACCTGGCCAAGTTCGACGCGATGCGGTACGGCCTGCGGGTCGGCGACGACGGCGAGAACAGCGCCGAGAAGGTGATGAGCATGACCCGCGAGGCCGGCTTCGGTGACGAGGTCAAGCGGCGCATCATGCTCGGCACGCACGCGCTGTCCAGCGGGTACTACGACGCCTACTACGGCCAGGCGCAGAAGGTGCGGACGCTCATCCAGCGCGACTTCGCCAACGCCTACGAGCAGGTCGACGTGCTGGTGTCGCCGGCCACGCCGACCACCGCGTTCCCGATCGGCGACCGCGCCGACGACCCGATCGCGATGTACAAGAACGACCTGTGCACGATTCCGGTCAACCTGGCCGGCAACGCGGCCGCGTCGTTCCCGTGCGGCCTGGCCGACGAGGACAACATGCCGGTCGGCTTCCACGTGATGGCCCCGGTGATGCGTGACGAGTTGCTGTACCAGGTCGGCTCCGCGCTCGAGGCCGCGCTGGCCGACCAGTGGGGTGGCGTCCTGATGACCAAGGCTCCGGAGCTGGAGGTGACCCGATGACCGCAGACGTCCTCGAGATCGACGACGCGCTGGCGCAGTACGACCCGGTGATGGGCCTCGAGGTCCACGTCGAGCTGAACACCAGGTCGAAGATGTTCTGCGGCTGCCCGACCGAGTTCGGCGCGCCGCCGAACACGCAGACCTGCCCGGTCTGCCTCGGCCTGCCGGGTGCGCTGCCGGTGGTGAACGCCCGCGCGGTGGAGTCCGCGATCAAGATCGGCCTGGCGCTGAACTGCGAGATCGCCGAGTGGTGCCGGTTCGCCCGGAAGAACTACTTCTACCCGGACATGCCGAAGAACTTCCAGACCTCCCAGTACGACGAGCCGATCGCGTACAACGGCTGGACCGAGGTCGTCGTCGACGGCGAGACGTACCGGATCGAGATCGAGCGCGCGCACATGGAGGAGGACACCGGCAAGTCCACCCACGTCGGTGGCGCGACCGGCCGGATCCACGGCGCCTCGCACTCGCTGGTCGACTACAACCGGGCCGGCATCCCGCTGATCGAGATCGTCACCAAGACGATCGAGGTGCCCGGTGACAAGGCGGCCGCGGTGGCGCGGGCGTACGTGAGCATGCTGCGGGACCTGCTGCTCGCGCTGGACGTCTCCGACGTCCGGATGGACCAGGGCTCGCTGCGCTGCGACGCGAACGTCTCGCTGAAGCCGTCCGGGTCGACGGTGTTCGGCACCCGCACCGAGACCAAGAACGTGAACTCGTTCCGTTCGGTCGAGCGCGCGGTGACGTACGAGATCACCCGGCAGGCGGCGATCCTGTCGTCCGGCGGCAAGGTCGTGCAGGAGACCCGGCACTGGCACGAGGACACCGGCATCACCACGTCCGGCCGGGAGAAGTCGGACGCGGAGGACTACCGGTACTTCCCCGAGCCGGACCTGGTCCCGGTCGCCCCGTCCCGCGAGTGGGTCGAGGAGATCCGGTCGACGCTGCCGGAGGCGCCGTCGCTGCGCCGGGTCCGGTTGCAGCAGGAGTGGGGCTTCACCGACCTGGAGATGCGCGACGTCGTGAACGGCAACGCGCTGGAGCCGATCGTGAAGACGGTCGAGCTCGGGGTGCCGCCGGCGGCGGCGAAAAAGTGGTGGCTGGGTGAGCTGGCCCGGGCGGCGAACGAGTCGGGCCAGGAGCTCGACGCGCTCGGCGTCGGCCCGGCCGAGGTCGCCGAGGTGCAGAAGCTGGTCGACGACGGTTCGCTCAACGACAAGCTGGCCCGGCAGGTCTTCGACGGCCTGGTCAAGGGTGAGGGCACGCCCGCCGAGATCATCGAGCAGCGCGGCCTGGCCCTCGTCTCCGACGACTCCGCCCTGATCGAAGCCATCGACCGGGCGATCGCCGCCAACCCCGACGTGGTCGAGAAGGTCAACTCGGGCAAGCCGGCCGCGGCGGGCGCGCTGATCGGCGCGGTCATGAAGGACATGCGCGGTCAGGCGGACGCGGCCAAGGTCCGCGAACTGCTGAACGCCAAGCTCGGGATCTGAGCGCTCTGAACCTCGGGGCCGGCCGCCTGGCCGGCCCCGAGGTCGTGCTCAGGGTGTTTCAGGCCGCGTTCTTGTGCTGGGTGTCTTCCTGCGGGGCGTCGGCGATGACCTCGCGCTCGACCCGGCCGTCGTCGTCGACGTCGGAGGCGTCGGCCAGCAGCGTCCGGGCGACCGAGAGCTCCTCGACCGGGCAGCGCACCTCGTAGCGGGTCGGCACCACCTCGGTGGTCTCGGCCTCCGGACGGTTCCGGATCAGCCCGCGGAACAGACCCCACAGCGTCCCGAGCAACCCGCCGTACACGAGTCCCCAGATCACGACCACCAGCCCGGTCAGCGTCGTCTCGGCGACCAGCGTGACGAAGACCCCGGTCAGCAGCCCGAGTACGGCGCCCTGCAGCGCGCCGGTCGCGGTCAGCTTGACCACCGGGACGCTCTGCCGCTGTCGCGCCTGCCGGAGATCGGCGCCGACGATACTCATCGACCCGGAGTCCATCCCGTAACTTCGCAGGTAATCCACTGTCCGCTGAGCATTCTCGAAGCTGCTCGCCGATGCGATCACACTGCTGGGTACGACGGACACCTGGTCGGGCCGCATGACTATCAGTCCTCCTCTGACCTGTGGGCTTCCTCCACAAGTACCAGACGACCAAAGCCGCTAAACGGTTGGCGGGATCAGCGGCTGATCGTGACCCGGAGGATCCGGTCGTCGCCGTCGCGGGTGCCGCCGCGGCCGTCGGTGTTCGAGGTGGTCAGCCACAGCGACCCGTCCGGCGCTGTCTCGACCGTGCGCAGCCGGCCGTACTGCCCGACGAAGAACGCCTGCGGCTCACCCGTTCGCTTGCCTCCGGCAACCGGAATCGCCCACAACCGCTCACCGCGCAGCGAGGCCATGAACACGTGCCCCTGGGCGAACGCGATCCCGGAGGGCGACGCGTCACTCGTCCGCCACTGGGCGATCGGGTTCGTCATCCCGTCCAGGTTCTCGATGCCCTCCGCGGCCGGCCATCCGTAGTTCGCGCCGGAGGTGATCGTGTTCAGCTCGTCCCAGGTGTTCTGGCCGAACTCGGCGGCGTACAGCTGGTTTCCGTCGAAGGCGAGGCCCTGCACGTTCCGGTGGCCCTTGGTGAACCAGAGCCGCCCGCCCGGGTTCCCCGGCGCGGCCTTGCCGTCGGTGGTGATGCGCAGCACCTTGCCGCCCAGCGACCCGTCGTCCTGCGAGTTGGGCCGGTCGGCGCCGTCGCCGGTCCCGGCGTACAGGAATCCGTCCGGGCCGAACCGCAGCCGGCCGCCGTTGTGGATCGACGCCTCCGGGATCCCGTCCAGGATCACCTGCTGGTCGCTGAGCCGGTTGTTCTGGAAGGTGATCCGGGCGATCCGGTTGTCGCCGCCGGCGCTGTAGTAGGCGTAGATGTACGGGCGGCGTGGGTACTGCGGGTCGACGGCCAGCCCGAGCAGGCCGCCCTCGGACGACGGGTCCACGTCGTCGACCTCGCCGACCTCGCTCACCTGCCCGCCCGCGATCCGCTTGATCTTCGCCGAGTCGCGCTCACTCACCAGCGCGCTCTGGTCCGGCAGGAACGCCAGGCCCCACGGCACCTCGATCCCGGTCGCCACGGTCGACGCGACGGCCAGCTTCACCGGCCCCTGCGCGGTGGCGGTGGTCCGTGGCGGGGCGGACGTCGTACCAGGGCTGGTCGGCGCCGGTGTCGTGGTGCTGGGACTGGTTGCCGTCGTCCCCGAGCCGGACGGCTCGCCGTCGTCCCCGGAGCACCCGGCGACGAGCGCGAGCGCGGTCACCACCACTGCAGCACGAGCCTTCACGCCGTCTCCTCAGGTCGATATGCCTCCCAAGTTAGCGGCTCACACCAGCCCGTACGGCGGGAATCACCCGACCTGCAACCAATTCGAGAGACCGCATCGCGGCCTTGTGCGGCAGCGTCGGCAGCCGGAGCCAGTGCGCGAAGTGCGCGAACCGGGTCGCCTCGTGCAGCGCGATCAACCGGGTGGCGATGTCGTCCGGCGTGCCGACGAGGTAGTCCTCGCGGCGCAGTGGCGGCGGTTCGGTCCCGCCGTACGACGCGATTTCGCCTTCCAGGTAGGCGATTCCCGGCGCGGCGTCGGACCAGGCGCGGTCGGCGTCGTCGTCCACGTGCATGATCCCGGTGCAGATCAGCGGCGGTGGATTGGCGACCACCTCGTCCAGCAACTGCCGCCGGGCGATCAGGTCGGCCGGCGTGGCGCAGTAGATGATCACCCCGTCACCCAGCCGCACCGCCCGCCGCAACCCGGCCGCGGTCACCCCGGCCACGTAGATCGGGAGCTCGCCGAGAGGTTTCGGCGTCACCGCACCCGCCCAGGCGTCCCGGATGACCCGCACACCCTCTTCCAGCAGCTTCCCGCGCCGCCGCCGGTCGACCCCGAACGCGGCGAACTCCCGCTCCGAGTACCCCTGCCCGACCCCGAGCATCATCCGCCCGTTCGACACCTGGTCCACCACGGCCGCGTCCTCCGCGAGCCGCAACGGGTGGTGCAGCGGCAACACCAGAATGTTCGTCCCCACCCGGATCCGCGAGGTCCGCGCCGCCAGCACCCCGGCCATCACCAGCGGCGACGGCAGCATCCCGTCGCCGGTCAGGTGATGCTCCGACAACCACACCGCGTCGAAGCCCAGCCGATCGGCGACTACCACCTCAGCGACCCGGTCCGCGCCGTACCCGTCCTCCCGGACATCCATCAACACGCCGAACTCGATCACCCAACCCACCCTCGCCCGCCCGCGCGACGGCGTCCAATGCCGATCCGGCGCACAGTTGATGCGCCGGCGGCATCAGCTCAGCCAGGTCGGCCGGAGTGGGAAGTGGGCGTTGGAGTCGGGGTCCAGCTTCACGGCGAGGATCTGGTGGAGCTGGGTGTTGTTGCGTTCGAAGCCGACCCGGCAGGCGGCCAGGTAGAGGCCCCAGATCTTGGCGGTGGGGTAGCCGACTTCGGCGACCGCCTCGTCCCAGTGCGCCTCGAGGTTGTCGGACCAGGCCGCGAGGGTGAGGGCGTAGTGCTCGCGGAGGTTCTCCTCGTGGCGGACCTCGAAGCCGGCGTCCTGGGCCTCGACGATGATCCGGCCGGAGCCGATCAGCTCACCGTCGGGGAAGATGTAGCGGTCGATGAACGCGCCCACCGAGCGGTAGCGGTTGTCCGGCCGGGTGATGCTGTGATTGAGCAGCCGGCCGCCCGGCTTCAAGCGGTCGAGCAGGAAGCCGAAGTACGACGGGTAGTTGCGCACGCCGATGTGTTCGGTCAGGCCGATCGAGCTGATCGCGTCGAAGTCCCGTTCGGGGACGTCGCGGTAGTCCAGGAACCGCACCTCGGCCAGATCCTCGAGGCCCTCACGCTTGATCGCCTCGGTCGCCCACTGCGCCTGCGCCGACGACAACGTGACGCCGAGCGCCTTGACGCCGTACTCGCGGGCCGCGTGCCGGACCATGCCGCCCCAGCCGCAGCCGACGTCGAGAAGTCGTTGCCCAGGGCGCAGATCGAGTTTGCGAGCGACCAGGTCGTACTTCTCCGCCTGCGCCTGCTCCAGCGTCGCGTCGAGCGACGGGTAGACGGCGCAGGTGTAGGTCATCGACGGCCCGAGGATCCACTCGTAGAAGCGGTTCGACACGTCGTAGTGGTGGTGGATGGCCGCGCGGTCCCGGGTCCGCGAGTGCCGCAGGCCTTCGAAGGTACGGCGCCACCGCGGCAGGTGCTCCTGGGGCGGCGGAGGCGGCGGCTTCAGGTGGCTCCAGCCCAGCCCGCGGACGATCCGCAGCGCCTCGGCAGGCGTCGGGCGGTGGAAGTGCACCTGGTTGAGCATCATCTGCATCAGGGCGTACGGGTTGCCCGGGTGCACACCGGTGATCTCCAGGTCGCCCATCACGTACGCGCGAACCAGGCCGAGGTCGCCCGGTGCGGTCAGGATGTAGGACAGGCCGCGTTCGGACGCGAGATGCATGTGGATCTGCGAGTCTTCCGGCCCGGTCGCGCTGCCGTCGTACGCCGTGAACCGGAACGGCAGCCCGTCCGGTGTCACAGCGGTCAGCGCCTCGGCGATCGAGACCCGGGTTTCGAGGGTGGTCATCGGCGTGTCACCGCCTTCTCGTAGAGCCCGGTGAGCCGGGCGTCGGGGTCGTAGCGTTTCTTGACCTCTGTCAGGGCCGGGACGTTGTAGAGCCGGTCGAAGGTGTCTCGGTCGTAGTAAGCGTCGGAGTACAGCGACTTGTGCCCGTCGAAGTCGGCGACGGCTGTCTCGATCCGGCGGTTGACGTCGCCGTCCGCCGCGCCCGGAGCAATCGGCACCGTGCCCCAGAAGCCGACGTTCACGTATGTCGTCGCCGGCGTCAGCGGGTACAGCGGCCAGGCCGTCGTACCGCGCAGCCGCAGCGGGCACAGCCACACCGGGCGCATCCCGACCTCGGCGTCGAACCAGCGCAGGAACGCCGCCAGCCGGGTGACCGGGATCTCCACGTCCTGGACGACGCGCTCGCGATCGGGCTTGCCGCGGCGGCGGTTGATGCGGGCGGCAATCTGGTGCCGGTTCTCGAAGCCGACGATCTTGTGGAACACGTCGCTGCGCCGCCAGCGCTTCGGCCACAGCCGCCGTACCACTGGCTGCTGCGCGCCGAAGGCTGCCGAGCACCAGAACCAGTCGGTGTCCCAGCGCCACAGGTAGTCGTGCGCGGTGAGGAAGTCCGTCTGCCGCTGCTGGATCGAGCGGTAGTAGATCTGCTGCCCCGTGTAGTCGCTCGTCTTCACGGCCGCGTCGCTGTTGCGGCCCAGCGTCAGGTACGCCTCGGTCGGCTTGAACGCGACGCCGTCGACGAAGTGCACCGGCTCGCCCTCATACATGCCGGAGGCAACGATCTCCTCGATCGCCGGGGCCAGCCGGTCGAGTCCGACCCGGACGTGCCGGAGCGCGACGTACGGCGAGATCCGGTCGAGCTCGATCCGCAGCCGGGTCGCGTACCCGAGCGTGCCGTAGGAGTTCGGGAACGTGCGGAACAGGTCCGCGTGCTCGCCCTCGGGCCGCGCGGTGACGATGTCGCCGGCGCCGGTGAGGATGTCGAGCTCGAGCACGGACTCGTGCGGCAGGCCGGCCCGGAACGACGACGACTCGATCCCGAGCCCGGTGACCGCGCCGCCCAGGGTGATCGTCTTCAGCTGCGGCACGACCATCGGCGTCAGGCCGTGCGGGAGGGTCGCGGCGACCAGGTCCTCGTACGTGCACATTCCCTGCACGTCGGCGGTCCTCGCGGCCGGATCGACGCTGATCACACCGGTCAGCCCGGACACGTCGAGCCCGGGCCGGTCGACCTCGGTCCGCGGCCGGAACAGGTTCGAGCTGCGCTTCGCCAGCCGGACCGGCTCCCCCTGCGGGATGCGCTGGTACGACGAACGCAGTCGCCCTACGGCCTGATCGTGATCGAGGGTAGAGGCCAGATCCGATGTCGAAGGCACCGATCCAATGTACGACGATCCTGTGGACGACGGGATGAAAAATGTCCGGCCGGGCGAGTAGGTTCGGGGACATGGCTGATGTGAAGGCGTGGTTGCCGTGGGAGGACGCGGAATCCACCCTCGGCGGGGTGCCCGCGGGTTTCGACGTGGAGTGGTTCGCCGGCGGCGCCCGGCCGGAGTCGCTGGACCGGGTGGAGTTCTACGTGCCCGCGTACATGGGCGGCTCCGACGTGGTCGAGGTGGTCCGCGACATGCCCGCGCTGAAGGTGGTGCAGCTGCAGACCGCCGGTTTTGAGAACGTGCTGCCACATCTGGCCGATGACGTCACCTTGTGCAATGCGCGGGGTGTCCACGACGCGTCGACCGCCGAGCTCGCGGTCGGCCTGATCCTGGCGTCGTACCGTCGCCTGCCGCGTGCTGTGCGCAACCAGGACCAGCAGGTCTGGCCGGCGTCGTACGACGAGATGGACGACTCGCTCGCGGACCGGACGGTGCTGATCCTGGGGTACGGGTCGATCGGGGAGGCGCTGGAGCGGCGGCTGACCGGGTTCGAGTGCGAGATCATCCGGGTCGCGCGGCGGCCGCGGGAGGGTGTGCACCCGATCAGCGAGCTGCCCGACCTGCTGCCGCTGGCCGACGTCGTCGTGCTGCTGACCCCCGCGACGGCCGACACCCGCGGGATGGTGGACGGCAAGTTCCTGGCCCAGCTGAAGGACGGCGCGCTGCTGGTGAACGTCGCGCGCGGTGTCATCGTGGACACCGACGCGCTGCTGGCCGAGCTGGCGGGCGGCCGGATCCGCGCCGCGCTGGACGTGACCGATCCCGAGCCGTTGCCCGCCGGGCACCCGCTGTGGTCAGCTCCGAACGTGCTCGTCAACCCGCACCGCGGCGGCGCCTCGACGGCGTTCGCGCCGCGTGTCGCCCGCCTGGTCCGCGCGCAGCTGGAGCGGTACGCGGCCGGCGAGCCATTGATCAACGTGGTGGGGGGTCCACCGCGGTAGAGGAGGACAACGATGTCCGAGGCCGTACTGCTGATCGGGACCAAGAAGGGGCTCTGGATCGGCCGCAGTGACGCTGCGCGCAAGGACTGGACGCTGGACGGTCCGGTGAAGCAGTTCGAGATGCAGGGTGTGTACGCGGTCGGGATCGATACCCGCGGCGACCGGCCGCGCGTGTTCGCCGGTGGGACGAGTGAGCACTGGGGACCGGCCGTGTTCCACAGCGATGACCTCGGCGCGAGCTGGGACGAGCCGCCGGAGGGTTCGATCGGCTTCCCCAAGGACTCCGAGACCTCACTCGAGCGGGTCTGGCAGATCCAGCCGGGTCCCGCGGCGCAGCCGGGCGTCGTGTACGCCGGGACGGAGCCGTCGGCGCTGTGGAAGTCGACCGACGGGGGAGTGACGTTCGAGCTGGTCCGCGGGCTGTGGGACCACCCGCACCGCAAGGAGTGGGGCGCCGGGTTCGGCGGCCAGGCGATCCACACCGTCCTGCCGCACCCGACCGATCCGGATCGGGTCAGCGTCGCGATGTCGACCGGCGGGGTGTACCGGACGACGGACGGCGGCGCGTCGTGGGAGCCGGCGAACCAGGGCATCAAGGCGTACTTCTTCCCCGACCCGTACCCGGAGTTCGGGCAGTGTGTCCACAAGCTGGCCGCGCATCCCGACGTACCGGAGCGGATGTTCGCGCAGAACCACCACGGCGTCTACCGGTCCGACGACGGCGGGGCGGTCTGGAAGTCGATCGCGGACGGGCTGCCGTCGGACTTCGGGTTCCCGATCGCGGTGCACCCGCACGAGCCGGAGACGGTGTACGTCTTCCCGCTGGTCGCCGACGGGAACCGGATCCCCACCGAGGCCAAGTGCCGGGTCTTCCGGTCCCGCGACGCCGGATCCACGTGGGAGCCGTTGTCGGAGGGGCTGCCCGACGTGCCGTCGTACGCGCCGGTGCTGCGGGACGCGATGTCCACGGATGCGGCCGACCCGGCCGGGGTGTACGTCGGCACGCGCGACGGCTGCGTGTACGCGAGCGCGGACGCCGGCGACACCTGGACCGAGGTCGCCCGGCACCTGCCGGACGTGCTCACCGTCCGCGCGGCGGTGATCGGCTGACATGGCGATCGCGGTGAAGCTGCCGACCGTGCTGCGGCCGTTCGCGGGTGGCGCCGAGCGGGTCGAGGCCAACGGCGCGACCGTCGGCGAGGTCGTCGCCGCCCTGGACCCGGTCCTGCGGCGACGGCTGACCGACGAGCAGGGCGCCGTCCGGCGGCACGTGAACATCTACCTCGGCAACGACAACATCCGCGACCTGGACGGCCTCGGCACGGCGGTCCAGGACGGCGACGAGCTCGTGATCCTGCCGAGCGTGGCGGGCGGCTGACGGCGGCCGAAAGAAAGGACTGCAGTTCGCCGGTCAGGTTGGCTAGCGTCGGGCGGCATGACCGACGTACTCCTCCTGACCGGCTCACCCGGCTCCGGCAAGACGACCGTGGCCCGCCTCGTCGCGACCGACGCCCAGCGGCCGACCGTGCACGTGACGACGGACGAGTTCTACCGCGCCATCCGCACCGGCTTCATCGCGCCGTACCTGCCGGAGTCCGCGCGGCAGAACGACGTGGTCGTGGACGCCATCGTCGCCGCGGTGGCCGTCTACGCCCGCGGCGGCTACGACGTGGTGGTCGACGGCGTCATCGGCCCGTGGTTCCTGCCGCCGTTCCTGAAGGCCGCGGCCGACGAGCAGTGGACGATGTCGTACGTCGTCCTGCGGCCCGACCTGGAGACGACGCTCAACCGTGCGCATGGCCGGGCCGCCAGCGAACTGAAGGACGTGGACGCCATCACCGGCCTCTACACCGCCTTCACGGACCTGGGCGACCTGGAACGACACATCCTCGACACCACTCAGCTGACCGCCGAGCAAACCGCCACTGCCGTCCGCGAGGCCGTCGCCGCGGGCACGTACCGCGTCTGAAGCCCGTTGCACGAAGGTGCAAAGCTCGTTCCGGCGGGCGGAATCGGGCCTACCATCGCGGCCATGGGGATCTTTTCGCGCAAGCAGGCGGTGCACGGGCTGCGGCTGGATCAAGCCTGGGCCGACTCGGAGCTTGACTCGGCGTACGCCGCGGTGCGCGGTGGGGATCTGTCGGCCGGGCACGCCTTGCTGAGCGCGACGCCGTACAGCACCGATCTGCGATCGATCCGGGTGATGGGGCTCGGCAAGGCGGCGGTCGGCCACAGCGAGCAGCTCGAGCTGCGGTTGGAAGCGGCTCCGGGCGACCCGGACCTGCTGGTGTGGCTCGGTCACACCCTGGTTTTCGAGGCGTGGGGCGTGCGTACCGGGCAACTCGCGCAGTACGTCTCCGAGCAGCGGATCGCGACCTTCCACGACATACTGCGTACGGCGGCCGAGGTGCTGGACTACGCGATCGCGTCGGCTCCGGACGACGCGGTGCCGTGGGAGGTGCTGCAGTGGGTCGCGATCGGCCTGCACGCGTCAGTCGACGACAAGAACGACATCTTCCGCTCGGCCATGGAACGCAATCCGGTCAGCTATCAGGCGCACAGCGGGCGAGTGCAGGCGCTGGCCCCGAAGTGGTCCGGTCTGAAGCTCGCCCAGATCGTCCGGTTCGGCCGTCAGGTGGTGACGAACGCGCAGCCCGGCAGCGTGCTCTGCTCGCTGTTCGCGCATGTCGTCAACGAGGTGTGGGTCGAGACGCGCGAGGTCGCCAACCGCCGGGAGGAACTCCTTGCGGCCCGCCAGAAATGGCTGCTCTGCGGCCGGCCCGCCGAAGCCGCCGACGTCTCCGCCCACGGCGCGATGGCCTTCGCGCTCAAGGTCGCCGGCGCGCGATCCGCCGCCATGGAACACGCAGCCCTCACCCAAGGCCGCGTCGAATCCCTCCCCTGGGGCTACACCGCCGACCCCGACCCCTTGACCGCCTTCGCCAACGCCGTCACCCGCCAAATGGCCTAACGCCAGGTGCCGGTCCAGTCGTACAGCGGGGCGGTTGTCGCGTACTCGCGCAGGTAGCTGATCCGGCCGTCCGCGAGCCGGGCCAAGGCGAACCACGCGTGCATCCATTCCTCGGCTGTTGCATAGAGTGAGGCCATGGTCGATGTGAAGCCACGCAGCCGGACAGTGACCGATGGACTCGAGGCGACCGCGTCCCGCGGGATGCTGCGGGCGGTCGGGATGGGTGACGACGACTGGGCCAAGCCCCAGGTCGGGGTCGCATCGAGCTGGAACGAGATCACCCCGTGCAACCTGTCCCTGGACCGGCTCGCGAAGGCGGTCAAGGAGGGCGTGCACGCCGCCGGCGGGTACCCGCTGGAGTTCGGCACGATCAGCGTGTCCGACGGCATCTCGATGGGCCACGTCGGCATGCACTACTCCCTGGTCAGCCGGGAGATCATCGCCGACTCGGTCGAGACCGTGATGGAGGCGGAGCGGCTCGACGGCTCGGTGCTGCTGGCCGGCTGCGACAAGTCGCTGCCCGGGATGCTGATGGCCGCGGCCCGGCTCGACCTCGCGTCGGTCTTCCTGTACGCCGGGTCGATCATGCCTGGCCGGCTCGGCGACAAGGATGTCACGATCATCGACGCCTTCGAGGCGGTCGGGGCCTGCGTGCGCGGCCTGATCACGCAGGACGAGGTCGACGCGGTCGAACGCGCGATCTGCCCCGGCGAAGGCGCCTGCGGCGGGATGTACACGGCGAACACGATGGCCGCCGCCGCCGAGGCGCTCGGGATGTCGCTGCCCGGCTCGGCCGCCCCGCCCGCGGTCGACCGGCGCCGCGACGGGTACGCCCGCAAGTCCGGTGAGGCCGTGGTCGGCCTGCTGCAGAAGGGGATTACGGCCCGTCAGATCCTCACCAAGGAAGCCTTCGAGAACGCCATCGCCGTCGTGATGGCGCTGGGTGGCTCGACGAACGCCGTACTGCACCTGCTCGCGATCGCGCGGGAGGCCGAGGTCGACCTGTCGCTGGCCGACTTCAACCGGATCGGCGACCGGGTGCCGCATCTGGGCGACCTCAAGCCGTTCGGCCGCTACGTGATGACCGACGTCGACCGGGTCGGCGGCATCCCGGTGGTGATGCGGGCGCTGCTCGACGCGGGCCTGCTGCACGGCGACTGCCTGACCGTGACCGGGAAGACGATGGCCGAGAACCTCGCCGACATCGCCCCGCCGGACGTCGACGGCGTGATCATCCGCGCCCTGGACAAGCCGATCCACGGCACCGGCGGGATCACCATCCTGCACGGCTCGCTGGCGCCGGAGGGCGCGGTGGTGAAGAGCGCCGGCTTCGACTCCGACGTCTTCGAGGGTACGGCGCGGGTCTTCGACGGCGAGCGTGGTGCGATGGACGCCGTCGCCTCCCTGAAGCCGGGCGACGTCGTGGTGATCCGCTACGAAGGCCCGAAGGGCGGCCCCGGCATGCGCGAGATGCTCGCCGTGACGGGCGCCATCAAGGGCGCCGGTCTCGGCAAGGACGTCCTGCTGCTCACCGACGGCCGCTTCTCCGGCGGTACGACGGGACTCTGCGTCGGCCACGTCGCGCCGGAGGCCGTGGACGGCGGACCGATCGCGTTCGTCCGCGACGGCGACCGGATCACCCTCGACGTCAAGAACCGCACCCTCGAGCTCCACGTCGGCCCCGCGGAGCTCGAGCAGCGCAAGGCCGGCTGGACCCCGAAAGCACCGAACATCACCAAGGGCGTCCTCGGCAAGTACACCCGGCTGGTCCGCTCAGCTTCTGAGGGCGCTGTCTGTATCTAAGACAGTCATCTCAGATCATGGGACGGTTAGCCGTCGAACTTGACCCGGTCGCGGTGTGTCGGCGAATGTTGCCTACATGCGATCGATTCTCCTCGTACTTGTGCGGCGCGCCGACTGACGCGACCACAGAGTCGAGCGCGCCCCTTCAGCCAACCCGGCGGAAGGGGTTTTTTGTTGCCAATGCGACTATCTGCGACCCAGATGCGCAACGACGACAAGCAAGAGCGAGGATGGATCGGTCGCGACAAGCCAATCGTGACAGGACAGAGGAAGGCACTCATGAGTGAGCAGCTGACCGGGGCACAGGCTCTGATCCGCGCACTGGAACATGCCGGAGTGGACACCGTCTTCGGCATCCCGGGTGGCGCGATCCTCCCGGCGTACGACCCGATGCTCGACTCGACCCAGATCCGCCACATCCTGGTACGTCACGAGCAGGGCGCCGGCCACGCCGCCCAGGGGTACGCCTCGGCGTCCGGCAAGGTCGGCGTCTGCATGGCCACCTCCGGCCCTGGCGCGACCAACCTGGTGACGCCGATCGCCGACGCGTACATGGACTCGGTGCCGCTGGTCGCGATCACCGGCCAGGTGGCCAGCGCCGCGATCGGCACGGACGCCTTCCAGGAGGCCGACATCCGCGGCATCACGATGCCGATCACCAAGCACAACTTCCTGGTCAACGACCCGAACGACATCGCCACCACGGTCGCCGAGGCGTTCCACATCGCCGCCACCGGCCGGCCCGGCCCGGTGCTGGTCGACGTGACCAAGGACGCGATGCAGGCCCGGGTCGACTTCCACTGGCCGACCGAGCTCTCGCTGCCCGGCTACCGGCCGGTGACCCGCCCGCACCCCAAGCAGGTGCGTGAGGCGGCCCGGCTGATCGCGGCCGCCGAGAAGCCGGTGCTGTACGTCGGCGGCGGTGTGATCCGGGCCCAGGCCGACGCCGAGCTGAAGGAGCTCGCCGAGCTGCTCGGCATCCCGGTGGTCACCACGCTGATGGCCCGCGGCGCGCTGCCCGACACCCACGACCTGCACTTCGGCATGCCGGGGATGCACGGCTCGGTGTCCGCGGTCGGCGCCCTGCAGCGGTCCGACCTGCTGATCTGCCTCGGCGCCCGCTTCGACGACCGGGTGACCGGCAAGCTCGACTCGTTCGCCCCCGAGGCGAAGGTGATCCACGCCGACATCGACCCGGCCGAGATCGGCAAGAACCGGGCCGCCGACGTGCCGATCGTGGGCGACTGCAAGGAGGTCATCACCGACCTGATCGCGGCCCTGCGGACCGAGATCGCGAACACCGGCCGCACCCCGTCGTACGACAGCTGGCGCAAGCAGCTCGAGGCGGTCCGGGCGAAGTACCCGGTCGCGTACGACGAGCCCGACGACGGCACGCTGTCGCCGCAGTACGTGATCGAGCGGATCGGCAAGATCGCCGGCCCGGACGCCGTCTACACCGCCGGCGTCGGTCAGCACCAGATGTGGGCCGCGCACTACCTGCCGTTCGAGAAACCCGGCCACTGGCTGAACTCCGGCGGCCTCGGCACCATGGGGTACGCCGTCCCGGCCGCGATGGGCGCCAAGGTCGCCCGGCCGGACAAGACCGTGTGGGCGATCGACGGCGACGGCTGCTTCCAGATGACCAACCAGGAGCTGGTCACCTGCGCGCTGGAGGGCATCCCGATCAAGGTTGCCGTGATCAACAACCAGTCGCTGGGCATGGTCCGGCAGTGGCAGACGCTGTTCTACGACCAGCGCTACTCCAACACCGACCTGCACTCGGCCCGGATCCCGGACTTCGCCAAGCTGGCCGAGGCGATGGGCGGGGTCGGGCTGCGCTGCTCCGACCGGGACTCGGTCGACGCGACGATCGAGAAGGCGATGGCGGTCCACGACGCGCCGGTCGTGGTCGACTTCGTCGTGCACCGCGACGCGATGGTCTGGCCGATGGTCGCGGCCGGCATGAGCAACGACGAGATCCAGATCGCCCGTGACATGGCGCCGGCCTGGGACAGCGAGGAGCTGTAGACATGACTGAGCGAAGCGAAGGCATCAGAAAGCAGAGCCAAACCGCTTGCGCGCCGGCGCCCGGAGCGAAGCGAGGACGTCGATGAGCAAGCACACACTGAGCATCCTGGTCGAGAACAAGCACGGGGTGCTGGCCCGGGTGGCGGCGCTGATCTCGCGGCGCGGGTTCAACATCGACTCGCTCGCGGTCGGCCCGACCGAGCATCCGGAAGTGTCCCGGATGACCATCGCGGTCAGCGTGGACGAGCAGCCCTTGGAGCAGATCACCAAGCAGCTGAACAAGCTGGTGAACGTGATCAAGATCGTCGAACTCGAGCCCAGCCAGACGGTGCAGCGCGAACTGCTGCTGGTGAAGGTCAAGGCGGACACTCTGACCAGGGGACAGGTGCTGGAGACCGTCCAGCTGTTCCGTGCGAAGGTGGTGGACGTGGCTCCGGACGCGATCACGATCGAGGCGACCGGTAATCCCGACAAACTCGAGGCCATGCTCCGGGTGCTGGAACCCTTCGGCGTCCGCGAGCTGGTGCAGTCCGGCATGGTGGCGATCGGACGGGGCAGCCGCTCCATCTCCGACCGCACCCTGCGGCCGGTCCCGGTGCCACCGCCGCACGTCGCTTCGGGCACCCCGAACGTGCAGGCACAGCCCGCCGCCGATCGATCGCACCCGGTCCCGGCGCCGCCGCCGGGCCGATCCGTGGCCCGGCACAGCTGAGTCGACCACGCCGAATTTTCACTACAGAGGAGAAGAGCCCAAAGTGGCAGCTGAAATGTTCTACGACGACAACGCCGACCTGTCGGTGATCCAGGGCCGCCACGTGGCCGTACTCGGGTACGGCAGCCAGGGCCACGCCCACGCGCTGTCGCTGCGCGACTCCGGCGTCGACGTCCGGGTCGGCCTGCCCGAGGGTTCGAAGAGCCGGGCCAAGGCCGAGGCCCAGGGCCTGCGCGTGGTCACCCCGGCCGAGGCCTGCGAGGAAGCCGACGTGATCGTCGTCCTCGCGCCGGACCCGGCCCAGCGCAAGCTGTACACCGAGGCGATCGAGCCGAACCTGGTCGACGGCGACGCGCTCGTCTTCGGCCACGGCTTCAACATCCGGTTCGGCTACATCAAGCCGCCGGCCGGTGTGGACGTGTTCATGGTCGCCCCGAAGGGCCCGGGCCACCTGGTCCGCCGCGAGTTCTCCGAGGGCCGCGGCGTCCCGGTGCTGGTCGCGGTCGAGCAGGACGCCAGCGGCAAGGCCTGGGACCTGGCGCTCTCCTACGCCAAGGGCATCGGCGGCCTGCGGGCCGGCGGCATCAAGACCACCTTCACCGAGGAGACCGAGACCGACCTGTTCGGTGAGCAGGCCGTCCTCTGCGGTGGTGTGTCGGCGCTGATCCAGGCCGGCTTCGAGACGCTGACCGAGGCCGGCTACCAGCCCGAGGTCGCGTACTTCGAGTGCCTGCACGAGCTCAAGCTGATCGTCGACCTGATCTACGAAGGCGGTATCGCCAAGCAGCGCTGGTCGGTCTCCGACACCGCCGAGTACGGCGACTACGTGTCCGGCCCGCGGATCATCGACGCGTCGGTGAAGGCCCGGATGAAGGAGGTGCTCGCGGACATCACCGACGGCACCTTCGCCGCCCGGTTCATCGCCGACCAGGACGCCGGCGCGCCGGAGTTCGCCGAGTTCCGCAAGCAGAGCGAGTCGCACCCGATCGAGGCTGTCGGCAAGGAGCTGCGCGGCCTGATGGCATGGGTCAAGTCGCACGACGAGGACTACGTCGAGGGCACCGCAGCCCGCTGACGCGCGACAAACACAGGTCCGGGGCGCCCAGGTGGGTGGCCCGGACCTGTGCTTTTGGCACAATCAGTGACGAGTCCGATGCGGGTGTGGGGGAGGTGACCGGTGGTGGAGGACGGCAGACAGCTGCCGCGGCCGCCTCGGCGGGTCCCCGCGGGCGCGCCGCCGCTCACCCAGCTCCAGGTCAGCACGCCGCGGGCGCCGCAGCCGCCACCGCGCCAGCCGTGGAAGTTCGGCCGGTTCCTGGCCGGGTTCGTCATCGTGCTGCTGATCCTGGGCGCCGGCGCGAGCGCCGGCTGGTACGTCCGCGCCCAGAGCCTGCGCCTCGACACCGAGCAGGTCCTCGACTCGGTCAAGCCCGGCGTCGTCCGCGTCCTGGCCACGACCTGCGAGGGCACCGGCGAGGCGACCGGGGTGCTGATCGGTGACAACAAGATCCTGACCGCCGCGTCCGCGCTGAGGCAGCCGCTGTCGATCGCGATCGAGACCGAGGACGGCCGGGTCCGCCGGGCCAACCAGCTCGGCAGCAGCGCGGACGGGGTCGCCGTACTGCAGATGATCACGCGGCTGGACGTCGAGCCGGTCCCGCTCGCGCCGGCGAACCCCGACCCGAAGGCCGAGCGGGCCCTCATCGGTTACACCGCCGCGGGCCAGCTGACCTCGCGATCGGTCGGTACGACGGAGCAGCCGCAGGCACTCAGCTCGGTGCTGAACACGGCCAAACTCGGCGGCCCGGTCGTCGACAAGTCCGGCCAGGTCGTCGGCCTGGTCACCGGCGACACCATCACCACCAGCACGATCGTCCCGCTGGACAAGCTGCAGGACTACGTCGCGGCGAGGCCAGTCGGCCTCACCGCCGAACCTCCGGGGACCTGCGAGCGGTCGCGCGGCCCGCAGAACGCGATGCTCCCGGAGCTGCTGGTCGCGGCGACCCCGCTCGCGGTGGAGTCGCAGAAGGCGCTCGGCAACTACCTGACCCTGGAGAATCGGCACGACTTCCCCGCCTTGCAGGAGCAGGTGTACTCGGAAGCGATGGCTCGTGGCTACTCGGAGAACAGAGACCGCGAGAACCACCAGACGTCGTACTTCTTCGGCGCCAAGATCATCGAGGTGACCCGGTTCGGCCCCGACGGCGCGAACGTCCGGTTGACCTTCAACGTCCTGTTCTCGCCGAACGCCAAGGGCGCCAACGGCGGGACCTGCAACCAGCTGGACGTGCGCTACCGGCTCGTCCGGGAGGGCGGCCGGCTCCGCCTCGGCGGGGGCAAGGAGGTCGTCCCCGCGCGGAGCTGCGACTCCGACTGACCGGATCCTGGGTGCCCAGGCGGGTGGTTGGGGCGACAAGGTACTATCAGTGACAGCGGGCACAGCGCGGTGCTCTGATGTCACGAGCCCCTACCGCTTCTGCAGGAGACTTCTCCCATGACTGACGTAACCCGGCCCGTCGTCCTGATCGCCGAAGAGCTCAGCCCGGCCACCGTCGAGGCCCTCGGTCCCGACTTCGAGATCCGGCACGCCAACGGCGCCGACCGCGCCGAGCTGATCCCGGCCATCGCCGACGTCGACGCCATCCTGATCCGCAGCGCCACCAAGGTGGACGCCGAGGCGCTGGCCGCGGCCAAGCGGCTCAAGGTCGTCGCCCGGGCCGGTGTCGGCCTGGACAACGTGGACGTGAAGGCCGCCACCCAGGCGGGCGTGATGGTGGTCAACGCGCCGACCTCCAACATCGTCTCCGCCGCCGAGCTCGCGGTCGCGCTGCTGCTGGCCGCCGCGCGCCGGGTCCCGGCCGCCGACCAGTCGCTGAAGAACGGCGAGTGGAAGCGCAGCAAGTACTCCGGCGTCGAGCTGTTCGAGAAGACCGTCGGCATCGTCGGCCTGGGCAAGATCGGCGTCCTGGTCGCGCAGCGGCTGGCCGCCTTCGGCATGAACGTGATCGCCTACGACCCGTACGTGCAGGCCGGCCGGGCCGCGCAGATGGGCGTCCGGCTCGCGACGCTGGACGAGCTGCTGTCCGTCAGCGACTTCATCTCGGTGCACCTGCCGAAGACCCCGGAGACGATCGGCCTGATCGGCGACGAGGAGCTGCACAAGGTCAAGCCCGAGGTCATCATCGTGAACGCGGCCCGCGGCGGCATCGTCGACGAGCAGGCGCTGCACAGCGCGCTCAAGGAGGGCCGGGTGGCCGGCGCCGGCCTCGACGTGTTCGCGACCGAGCCGTGCACCGACTCGCCGCTGTTCGAGTTCGAGAACGTGGTCGCCACCCCGCACCTGGGCGCCTCCACCGACGAGGCGCAGGAGAAGGCCGGCATCGCGGTCGCGAAGTCGGTCCGGCTGGCGCTGTCGGGTGAGCTGGTCCCGGACGCGGTCAACGTCCAGGGCGGCGTGATCGCAGAAGATGTACGGCCCGGCATCGCGCTGACCGAGAAGCTCGGCCGGATCTTCACCGCGCTGGCCGGCGGCGTCGCGCAGCAACTCGACGTCGAGGTCCGCGGCGAGATCACGCAGTACGACGTGAAGGTGCTCGAGCTGGCCGCGCTCAAGGGCGTGTTCGCCGACGTGGTCGAGGACAACGTCTCGTACGTGAACGCGCCGCTGCTGGCGGCCGAGCGTGGCCTCGAGGTCCGCCTGGTGACCGACCACGACAGCCCGGAGCACCGCAACCTGATCACCCTGCGCGGCACCCTCGCCGACGGTGTCCAGGTCTCGGTCAGCGGCACGCTGATCGGAGTCAAGCAGTCCGAGCGGCTGGTCGAGATCGACGGGTTCGACGTCGAGATCGAGCTGTCGGCGCACCTGGCCTTCCTCACCTACGAGGACCGGCCGGGCATCGTCGGGCAGATCGGCCGCATCCTCGGCGACGCGGACGTCAACATCGCCGGCATGCAGGTCAGCCGGGACCGCAAGGGCGGCAAGGCGCTGGTCGCGCTGGCCGTCGACTCCGCGATCCCGACCGCCGTACTGGACGACATCGCCACCGCGGTCCAGGCCGACACCGCCCGGACCGTGGACCTGGACGACTGATTCAAAACAACGACTGCTTTACTAGGAGGTAGTCAGCCGCCCGCAGGCGCATGGCGGCCGATCAGGGCCCGAGTCCAATGACTCGGGCCCGCCTTCATGTCAGCGGCGGGGTGGCATGTCAGCGACGGAGTGGCAGCTCAGCGGCGGGTGGCGAGCAGGACGGCGGCGTCCGCGGCGACCATCACCTCGACGGTGGTGAACCGCTTGTCCATCAGCCACTCCTGGCGCAGCGTGTCCACCCGGCCCTCGTACATCGGCGGCCACACCGCGGACGGCGTGAAGTCGTCCAGTACGACGAACCCGCCGGGCTCGACCACGTCGGCGATGATGTCGCGGGCGCCGATCTTCGCCTCGCGGGCGTCCACGAACAGCAGGGCGAACGGCCCGCGCTCGATCAGCGCGGTCCAGTCGGCCGAGACGACCTCGATCAGGTCGTCGTCTGCGAACAGCTCCGCCACCGCCTGCGCCAGCTGCGGATCGCTCTCCGCGGTGACGATCCTCGTGTTGTCGCCGACGCCGCTGCGCAGCCACGCCGAGCCGACACCGCAGCCGGTCCCGAGCTCGCCGACGATGCCGGTCTTCGACGCCGCCAGGCTGGCGAGCAGCCGGCCGGTCTCGTTCCGGGTCGAGCTGACGAATCCACGCCGTCCGGAGAGGCTGAGGGCCGCGGACACCAGCGGCGGCAGTTCTGGAGGAGCACTCACCGGGTGAGAGTCGCACAGCATCGGTCCAGTCATGGCACCGACATCTCACATCCCGGGACAAGCTGCCCGCATAGTGGTGATTTAGTCGGACGTCAGAGTAAATTCGGCTGCATCATGCCGCCCGCAGCCGCCGGTTCGCCCCGGCGGTTGACGCGACCAACCGGAGTGCAGCATGTACGACATGTACCCAGCCAACTGGCCCGCGATCGACGGCCGGGAGCGGAAGGCGGCCCGGCGCCGTCGCCCGGTCCGCCGTACCGTCGACTCGGCAACCGAGGTCAAGGCTGCCCAGGAAGCCCTCAACCGCGTCTACAACGGAGAACCGAAGAAGTGACCGATCAGAAGACCTTCAGGCTGGCCGTCGTTCCCGGTGACGGGATCGGACCCGAGGTGACGACCGAGGCGCTGAAGGTGCTCGACGCGGTCGCCGCGCAGCACGGCGTGACGTTCGAGCGGACCGAGTACGACCTCGGCGCCCGGCGCTGGCACGCCACCGGTGAGACGCTGCCGGACGGCGAGCTCGAGCAGATCCGGCAGCACGACGCCATCCTGCTCGGCGCGATCGGCGACCCGACGGTGCCGTCCGGCGTCCTCGAGCGGAACCTGCTGCTGAAGCTCCGGTTCACCCTGGACCACTACGTCAACCTGCGGCCGTCCAAGATCTACCCGTCGGTCGGCTCCCCGCTGGCGAACCCGGGTGAGGTCGACTTCGTCGTCGTCCGCGAGGGCACCGAGGGCCCGTACACCGGCAACGGCGGCGCGCTGCGCGTCGGCACGCCGGCCGAGATCGCCACCGAGGTGTCGGTCAACACGGCGTACGGCGTCGAGCGGGTGGTCCGGGACGCGTTCGCCCGGGCGATGGCGCGGCCGCGCAAGAAGCTCACCCTGGTGCACAAGAACAACGTGCTCGTGCACGCCGGTCACCTGTGGAAGCGGACCGTGGACGCGGTGGCGACGGAGTTCCCGGAGATCGCGGTGGACTACCTGCACGTGGACGCGGCGACCATCTTCCTGGTCACCGACCCGGCCCGGTTCGACGTGATCGTCACCGACAACCTGTTCGGCGACATCATCACCGACCTGGCCGCCGCGATCAGCGGTGGCATCGGGCTGGCCGCGAGCGCCAACATCAACCCGGACCGGACCGCGCCGAGCATGTTCGAGCCGGTGCACGGCTCCGCGCCGGACATCGCCGGCCAGCAGAAGGCCGACCCGACCGCGGCGATCCTGTCCGCCGCGCTGCTGTGCGACCACCTCGGCCTGACCGAGGCCGCCGCGGCCATCGAGGCGGCCGTCACGGCCGACATCGAGGAGCGCACCGGAGCCGCCCGGACGACCGCCGAGATCGGGGACGCGATCGCCAAGCGGGCAGCAGGCTGAGGCTCGCATGACCACCTGCGCTAGAGGTACGGTGCGCTCATGAGCGCCGATCTGCAGTTCACCGTTGAGCCAACCACCCATGCGGCCAGCGACGACCAGCGCAGCGCGATCCTGGCGAACCCGGGATTCGGGCAGAACTTCTCCGACCACATGGCGATCGCCACCTGGGACAAGGAGAACGGCTGGCACGACGCGAGGATCACCGCCTTCGGACCGCTGGAGCTGTCTCCGGCGACCGCGGTGTTCCACTACGCCCAGACCATCTTCGAAGGGATGAAGGCCTACCGGCATCCCGACGACTCGATCCACCTGTTCCGGCCCGAGGCCAACGCGGCCCGGTTCGCGCGGTCCGCGCACCGGCTCGCGCTCCCGGAGCTGCCCGAGGCGGCGTTCCTGGACTCGCTGCACAAGCTGGTCGAGATCGACCGGGCCTGGGTGCCCGGCGGTGGCGAGACGTCGCTCTACCTGCGGCCGTTCATGTTCGGCTCGGACCCGTTCCTCGGCGTCCGGCCGTCGGCCCAGGTCACCTACTGCGCGATCGCCTCGCCGGCCGGCTCGTACTTCGCGAACGGCGTCAAGCCGGTCCGGATCTGGCTGAGCGAGGAGTACACCCGGGCCGCCCCCGGCGGCACCGGCGCGGCCAAGACCGGCGGCAACTACGCCTCGTCGCTGCTCGCCCAGGCCGAGGCCATCGAGCAGGGCTGCGACCAGGTCGCGTTCCTGGACGCGGTGGAGAAGAAGTGGGTCGAGGAGCTCGGCGGGATGAACCTGTACTTCGTCCTCGACGACAACTCCGTGGTCACCCCGGAGCTGTCCGGCACCATCCTCGAGGGCGTCACCCGGGACTCGATCCTGAAGCTCGTCACCGACCTCGGCCACCACGTCACCGAGCGCAAGATCTCGATCGACGAGTGGCAGGACGGCGCCGCCTCGGGCAAGATCCGCGAGGTCTTCGCCTGCGGCACCGCGGCCGTGATCACGCCGGTCGCGTCGCTGAAGTGGAAGGACGGCGAGGTCCAGGTCGCCGACGGCAACGGTGGACCGACCACCGCCGCGGTCCGCAGCGCCCTGCTCGACGTCCAGTACGGTCGCGCGGCCGACCCGCACGGCTGGATGACCCGCGTCTGCTGATCACCATCTCCTGACGACGACCCGCATCTGCTAGGTGCGGGTCGTCGTACGTGCGACCCCGGCGACGACGACCGCCAGCAACCAGATGCCGAGGGCAACCGCCGGCAACGCGATCGCCGAGCCGGTGCGCTTTTCACAGCATCTTTTCAGGTGGGTGGTTCGGACGGACGGTCGCTGTCCACAGCCGGGTTTGGATAGGGTCGGGGCCTATGAGCAGCTTCCCGGACGACGTCGAGGCCTACTACGCGGAGCTCGCCGAGCGGCGCGGCTGGTCGCCCGAGACGGCGGCCGCGATCCGGTCCACCGTCGAGCTGATCCGGGATCTGGACCGCGGCACCGCTCCGCGGACGTACGGCGCGCTTGCCGACGACAACGGCACCGACTGGCTGTACGAGGCGGTCTGGCACGAGCGGGAGTGGGTCGTGGTCCGCCAGCTCGGCGCGGCCGAGGACGGGACGCTGACCCGGTACTGGTGGCAGCGCCTCGAAGACGATGAGGGCATGCTCACAGACCAGGCCCTCGACCGCGACGAGTGGGGACTGCGCGCGCTCACCCGTGAGGACTTCTACACCGCCTGGGACGACCCGGGCTGGTCGCTCACCGCCTGATTCCTGAACTCTGCGGTACTCCGCAGTACTGAATGTTCGTGATTCGAGACGCCGCCGCCACCTGCCGGACATGTTGTGGCAGACTGCCAAATGTCATGAAGAACTGCCGGGTCATTATTCCCTAGGCGCGCTCAGCAAGCTGTACCTGAGCGCGCAGACCTCTCGCACCTTGCGGGAGGTTTTTTGTTTGCCCCCACCGTTCAGCCGCCACCCCTCCGGAAGGCCGACCATGAGCATCTCGGACGAGTTCCACGTCTACGACACGACTCTGCGCGACGGCGCGCAGCAGGAGGGGCTGGCGCTGTCCGTGGCCGACAAGATCGCCATTGCGCAGCACCTGGACGACCTGGGGGTCGGCTTCATCGAGGGCGGCTGGCCGGGCGCGGTGCCGAAGGACACCGAGTTCTTCGAGCGGGCCCGGACCGAGCTGCACCTGCGCAACGCGACGTTCGCCGCCTTCGGCGCGACCCGCAAGCCCGAGTCCGCCGCTGCCGACGACCCGCAGGTCGCCGCGCTGCGTGACTCCGGCACGTCGGTCGTCACACTCGTTGCCAAGAGCCACGATGCGCACGTCGAGCGCGCCCTGCGCACGACGCTCGACGAGAACCTCCGGATGGTCGCCGACACCGTGACGCACCTGCGCGAGCACGGCCAGCGGGTCTTCCTCGACACCGAACACTTCTTCGACGGCTACCGCGCCAACCGGGACTACGCGCTCGAAGTCGTACGAGTAGCCGCCGAAGCCGGCGCCGACGTCGTCGCGCTCTGCGACACCAACGGCGGGACGCTGCCGCGGGAGCTCCAGGACGTCGTCCGCGACGTCCTCGAATCCACCGGGGCCCGGCTCGGCATCCACTGTCACAACGACGCCGGCTGCGCGGTGGCGAACTCGATCGCCGCCGTCGAGGCCGGCGTCACGCACGTCCAGGGCACGATCAACGGGTACGGCGAACGCACCGGCAACGCCGACCTGCTCGCGATCGTCGCCAACCTCGAGCTGAAGCGGGGCATGGAACTGCTCCCGCCCGGCAAGCTGGCCGAGTCGTTCCGGATCGCGCACGCGATCGCCGAAGTGACGAACGTGCCGCCGTCGACCCGGCAGCCGTACGTCGGTGTGTCCGCCTTCGCCCACAAGGCAGGGCTGCACGCCAGCGCCATCAAGGTGGATCCCGACCTCTACCAGCACACGGATCCCGCCCTGGTCGGCAACGACATGCGGATGCTCGTCTCCGAGATGGCCGGCCGGGCGAGTATCGAGCTGAAGGGGCGCGAGCTCGGGTTCGACCTCGGCAACGACCGCGATCTGGTCAGCCGGGTGACCGAGCGGGTCAAGGAGATGGAGGCCCGCGGGTACACGTTCGAGGCCGCGGACGCGTCGTTCGAGCTGCTGCTCACCGAGGAGGTCACCGGTCAGCGGGCCAGCTTCTTCGACGTCGAGTCGTGGCGGGTGATCACCGAGTCGCGCGCCGACGGCGAGGCGGTGTCGGAGTCGACGGTGAAGCTGGTGGCCGGCGGCGAGCGGGAGATCGTCACCGGTGAGGGCAACGGCCCGGTCAACGCCCTCGACCACGCGCTGCGGACGGCGATCGAGCGCGCGTACCCGGTGGTGAACAAGTTCGAGCTGGTCGACTACAAGGTCCGCATCCTCGACCAGGGGCACGGGACGGACGCGGTGATCAGAGTCCTGATCGAGACCGCGGACGGCGAGGGCTCCTGGGTGACGGTCGGCGTCGGCCACAACATCGTCGAGGCGTCCTGGGAGGCTCTCGTCGACGGCGTCACCTACGGCCTCCTCCGCCACAAGGAGGTGGCCCGATGACCGTCCTCGCTGCCCAGCAAACCCAAACCGTCTTCACCGCCACGGTGGTGGAGACCGGCGGGCTGCTCGCCCGCATCGCCGTACTCCTCAACCCCTACGACGTCCGCGAGCTCTCCCTGTCCCTGGACGACGGACTCCTCCGCATAGTCGTCGAAGGCAACGGCTTCGACGCCGACCGCGTAGCCGCCCGCCTCGAGAAGATCATCGGCGTCCTGGAAGTCGAACTCAGCTGACCCCGCACGCCCAGCCCACCGCCGCGGGCTCAGGCCACCCGCCGCGCGGTCGGTGCACCCCGCTGCGCGGGCTACTGGGTCGGGTGCTGAGTTTCGGAGTGGCCGTTCGGGGCGTTGGCGAGTAGGTCGAGGGTGAGGGCGGCGGTCCAGGAGAAGTCCTGGGCGCCGCGGGGTTCGCCGGTGAAGGGTTCGACGTACTCCGCGAAGCCGGTGGACGTCGCCAGGTCCAGCGCGTCAGCGCGCAGATTGTCGGCCAGGTCGTGCTCGCCGAGTTGGACCAGGCCGCGGTGAATCAGCCACGCGGTGTTGAACCAGCTCGGCCCACGCCAGTACCGCCCAGGCTCCAACGCGGGCCCGGTCAGGTCGTAGCTAGGCACCATCCGCACGTGGCCCAACCGAAACTTCGCCCCCCGCGCAGTAGCCAGCAACTCCGCAGCCTGCGGAAGCCCCGGAACGAGCAACGGGATGAGCCCCGCCACAGTATCCGCCGCCACGAGCTGCCCCGCGCGGAGGTCGCGGGCGTGAAAGTTGCTGTTGGCAAACAGTTGGGTGAGGGCTTGGGTGAGGTCGGCGGTGGCTTGCAGGTGTGGTGTGGGGTCTAGGGAGAGTTCCGCGGCGATCGCGGCCAGGGCGTGCTCGGAGGCGATCAGTAGGGCGTTGAAGCAGGGATCTTCCAGTGCGAACGCGAACGGCGTCCGGGTGTCGTCGTAGCCGTAGTCGCGGTAGGTCGCGGCCAGTTGTACATAGCGGCCGTAGTCGAGGTCGGTGGGGCGGTCGTGGTCGCTGGCGTGATCGGTGTCGCGTCGGGTGAAGGAGTCGAGCGGGGCTGGCTCCACGCGCGCGAGCGCCTCGTCCCACGCGGGGCTGTTGTCCATCCCGGACTCCCACGGTTGCACGATCGCGACCAGGCCGTTGCCGCCGAGGTCCCGGCGCTCCCGCAGGTAGCGGTGCCAGGCCACGAGCTTCGGATACATCCTGGCGAGGAATCCACGCCGTACCGACTCGTCGGCGTCGGCCTGGTGCGTGAGCCAGACCGCGAGCGCATGCACTGGCGGCTGCACGATCCCGGATGTCTCGACCCCGCCGCGCGCGGTTGCCTGCCAGAAGTCTGGACCCGGGAAGTACGCGTCCCGCGGCACGCTGGGGGAGAAGCTGATGTGCGGGATCCGGCCGTCCGCCCACTGCGCACCGAGCAGCGACTCCAACTCGACTTGCGCCCGCCGCGGCGACAGGTGCCGCAACCCGATCGCGATGAACGCCGAGTCCCAACTCCACTGATGCGGATACAGCGAGTGCGACGGCACCGTCGAGTGCCCGGTCCAGTTGCCGAACAACACCCGAGCCGCCGCAGCCCGCACAGCTCGCGGGTCCCCCCGGCCTGGTCCCGGTTCTGGTCGGGTCATGTGTATCGCCTGACTACGGGTGGGATTGAGCGAACTGCCTCGATGGGATCTCCCGCCAGGCGGCACTCGATTGCGAGGTAGCGGTTGTAGCCCACTGCTTCCAGGGCGCCGAGGAATGCTGCCCAGTCCAGATGGCCGGCGCCTGGCTGCAAGCGGTTTGAGTCGCTCAGCTGGACGTGGCCGATGTACGGCGCTGCGGCAACGATCGCCGCGGACGGGTCGGGCTCCTCGATGTTCATGTGGCAACTGTCGATCCCGATCCGCACCGAGTCCAGCCCGACCGCCTGCTCCAACCGGTTGACCATGTGGTCCTCCTACCGGTTGAACGGCTCGAGAAACAGCTCCACCCCTTTCCACTTCTCCTGCAGCGTGGCACCGGGCAGCAGTTGCTCCTGGCAAGCGATCTTCATCGGAACTCCAGCAGTAGCTCGACCCGATTGTGGTGGAACTCTTCACCAAGCCGCAGCGCATCACCCGCATCGGTCACCACAATCCGCTGCCGTGAATTAGGTCAGAAAGGTTTACTAATAGGCGAGTCGTGGGTAGCGTCCTGTCGCCAACCGCCCCACAGGAGGCAGTCATGACTCGTCTGCACCGCCCACTCCTCGTCACCCTGGTAGCCACGCTGGTCGCCGCGGCAGCCGTCGTCGTACCGGCTGATCGTGGCGTCGCCGCGCTACCGCCGACACCGAAGCCGGCTGCGTTCACGCATCCCGGCGTACTGGTCGACAAGGCACAACTCGACTTCGCCCGGCAGCAGGTGCTGGCGGGTGCTCAGCCGCAGAAGGCGGCGTACGACGCGATGCAGGCGAGCACGTACGCCGCCTTGTCGTACACGCCGAAGCCTCGGGCCATCGTCGAGTGCGGCTCGAACTCGAACCCGAACAACGGCTGCTCCGACGAGCGCAACGACGCGCTCGCGGCGTACACCCACGCACTCCAGTGGTACATCACCCGCGACGTCCGCTACGCCCGCAAGGCGATCGAGATCATGGACGCGTGGTCCGCGGTGCTGCAGGACCACACCAACTCGAACGCCCCGCTCCAGACCGGCTGGTCCGGCGCCTCGTTCTCCCGGGCCGGTGACCTGATCAAGTACACGTACGGCGGCCAGTGGGCGCAGCGTGCCCGGTTCGAGCGGATGCTGCGCGACGTGTACCTGCCCGAGATCCGGGACGGTGCCGGCTGCAAGAACGGCAACTGGGAGCTGATCATGATGGACGCGGCGATCGGGATCGCGGTCTTCCTCGACGACCGGCCGGCGTTCGACAAGGCGATCCAGATCTGGCGCGGGCGGGTGCCCGGGTACATCTACCAGAAGAGCGACGGGCCCTGGCCGAAGGCGCCGTCCACCTGCTCGTCAAAGGACACCCGCGAGGAGATCGTCGCCTACTGGCAGGGCCAGTCGACGTTCTCGGACGGGCTCGCGCAGGAGACCTGCCGCGACTTCGGCCACACCGGCTGGGGCCTCACCGCCGCCACCCACGTCGCGGAGACGGCGTGGCACCAGGGCGTCAACCTGTACGGCGAGGTCAACAGGCGACTCACCGACGGCTACTACTTCCACACCCGCCTGGAGACCGGCACACCACCACCGTCAAACCTGTGCGGTGGAACGGTGAAGCTCGGCCTCGGCGCCGTCACCGAGATCGTCTACAACCACTACCACAACCGCCTCGGCCAGCAGCTGCCCACAACCCTGCGCTACACCGAGTCCAAACGCCCCGCCGGCGCCAACTACTTCTACGCCTGGGAAACCCTCACCCACGCCAACAACCCCCGCTAACCAAACCACCGCCGCCCCACCGACGGGAGGGTCGTCCCACCCGCCGCGGCAGCCGGCCAGCGCACCCCCGTGTGCGGTGGGAGGGTTACGGGCCGGGCCCGGCCCGACCGGCTCACGGCGGGTAACCCCGGGCGTGGTCCGGGGCGACCGGCTCACGGCGGGTAACCCCGGGCGTGTCCGGGCCGACCGACTCACCGCGGGTAACCCCCGGGCTCAGCCCGGGGGTTGCCTGTTGTCTGGTCAGTCCCAGGTCAGGCCGCTCGACGACTGGTACTCGATGACTCGGGTCTCGAAGAAGTTCTTTTCCTTCTTCAGGTCCATCACCTCCGACATCCAGCCGAAGGGGTTCCGGGTCTCGCCGAAGATGGGCGCGAGGCCGATCTGCTCGGCGCGGCGGTCGGTGATGAAGTGCATGTACTGCTCGCACAGCTCTGCGGTCAGTCCGAGCATGCCGTGCGGCATCGTCGCCCGCCCGTACGCGACCTCGAGCTCACACGCCTCGGTCAGCATCTGCCGCACCTCGGCCTGGAACGCCGCCGTCCACAGGTGCGGGTTCTCCTGCTTGATCTGGTTGATGCAGTCGATGCCGAAGTTCAGGTGGATCGACTCGTCGCGCAGGATGTACTGGTACTGCTCGGCGATCCCGACCATCTTGTTCCGCCGGCCCAGCGACAGGATCTGCGCGAACCCGGTGTAGAACCACATCCCCTCGAACACCACGTAGAACGCGATCAGGTCTCGCAGGAACGCGGTGTCGGCCTCCGGCGTCCCGGTGCGGAAGTCCGGATCCTCCAGGTGCTGGGTGTACTTCAGCGCCCAGGCGTCCTTGTCCGAGATCGACGGCACCTCCCGGTACATGTTGAACAACTCGCCTTCGTCCAGGCCGAGCGACGTACAGATGTACTGGAACGTGTGCGTGTGCACGGCCTCCTCGAACGCCTGGCGCAGCAGGTACTGCCGGCATTCGGGGTTGGTCAGCTGCCGGTAGACGGCCAGCACGATGTTGTTGGCGACCAGCGACTCCGCAGTGGCGAAGAAGCCGAGGTTCCGCTTCAGCATCATCCGCTCGTCGTCGGTCAGGCCGTCGCGAGACTTCCAGAGTGCGATGTCGGCCTGCATGGACACCTCGGTCGGCATCCAGTGGTTGTTGCATCCGGCAAGGTACTTCTCCCAGGCCCACCGGTACTTCAGCGGCAGCAACTGGTTCACGTCCGCCCGCGCGTTGATCATCGCCTTGTCGTCGACGTGCACCCGTCCGGCGCCGACCGCGATCTCTCCGAGTCCGGTGGTCACTGGCAGGCCTCGCAGTCGGGGTCGTCGAGGGAGCACACGGCTCCGGTCGGTTCGGGCAGGGGAGCGGCCAGCGGATCGGGCGACGGGAGCGAGACGGGTACGGCGTTCAGCCGCCCATCGGTGCCTTGCAGCGTGGACTTCTCCACATGGGTCGCTGACTGGGAACGCAGGTAATAAGTCGTCTTGAGGCCATGACGCCATGCCGACCGGTACAGCTCGTCCAGCGCCCGGCCCGACGGCGCGGCCATGTAGAGGTTGAGCGACTGCGCCTGGTCGATCCACTTCTGCCGTCGCGACGCCGCCTTCACCAGCCACCGCGGCTCGATCTCGAACGCGGTCGCGTACAGCTCACGCAGGTCGGCCGGGACCCGCTCGATCCGGGCCAGGATGCCGTCGTGGTACTTCAGGTCCGACACCATCACCTGATCCCACAGCCCGCGCGCCTTCAGGTCGGCGACCAGGTACGGGTTCGCCACGGTGAACTCGCCGGACATGTTCGACTTCACGAACAGGTTGCTGTACGCCGGCTCGATCGACTGGCTCACCCCGCAGATGTTGGAGATCGTCGCGGTGGGCGCGATCGCCATCACGTTGGAGTTGCGCATGCCGTCGCGGCGGACCTTCGCCCGGAGCAGGTCCCAGTCGAGTTGTCTGCTCTCGTCAACGATCACGTCGCCGTCCCGGGCGCTCCGCAGCAGCGCGATCGAGTCGATCGGCAACACGCCCTGGCTCCAGAGCGAACCGTCGTACGTCGAGTAGCGGCCGCGCTCGGCGGCGAGGTCGCTGGAGGCCTCGATCGCGTGGTAGCTGATCTGCTCCATCGAGGTGTCGGCGAAGGTGACGGCCGCGTCGGAGGAGTACGGGATCCGCAGCCGGAACAGCGCGTCGGCGAACCCCATCAGGCCGAGACCGACCGGGCGATGCCGCTGGTTGGCGCGCTCGGACTCCGGGGTGGTGTAGAGGTTCACGTCGATGACGTTGTCGAGCATCCGGACCGCTGCCTTCACGGTGTCGCGCAGCAGCTCGGCGTCGAGGCCGTCGTCGGTGAGGTGCGCGACCAGGTTGACCGAACCGAGGTTGCAGACCGCGGTCTCGTCGACAGTGGTGTTGAGGGTGATCTCGGTGCACAGGTTCGACGAGTGGACGACGCCGTCGTGCTGCTGCGGCGACCGCAGGTTGCAGGCGTCCTTGAAGGTGATCCAGGGATGGCCGGTCTCGAACAGCACGGTCAGCATCCGCCGCCACAGCTCGACCGCCCGGACCCGGCGGAACACCTTGATCTCGCCCCGGTCCGCCGCTTCCTCGTAGCCGCGGTAGGCCTCGGCGAAGGCAGCGCCGTACAGATCGTGGAGGTCGGGGACCTCGTCGGGGGAGAAGAGCGTCCACTGGCCGTCGGCCTCGACGCGCTGCATGAACAGGTCGGGCACCCAGTTCGCCGTGTTCATGTCGTGGGTCCGGCGGCGTTCGTCGCCGGTGTTCTTGCGGAGGTCGAGGAACTCCTCGAGGTCGATGTGCCAGGTCTCCAGGTAGGCGCACACCGCGCCCTTGCGCTTGCCGCCCTGGTTGACCGCGACGGCGGTGTCGTTGGCGATCTTCAGGAACGGTACGACGCCCTGCGACTCACCGTTGGTTCCGCGGATCCTGGCGCCGATGCCGCGGACCGGGGTCCAGTCGTTGCCGAGGCCGCCGGAGTACTTGGCGAGCAGGGCGTTGTTGCGGATCTTGGTGAAGATGCCGCCCAGGTCGTCCTCGACCGTGGTGAGGAAGCAGGACGACAGCTGCGGCCTGGTCGTGCCGGAGTTGAACAGCGTCGGCGTGGACGACATGAACCGGAACGAGCTGAGCAGCTCGTAGAACTGGATCGCCCGCGCCTCCCGGTCGTCCTCGCGCAGCGCCATCCCCATCGCGACCCGCAGGAAGAAGGCCTGCGGCAGCTCGTACCGAACCTTGTCGATGTGCAGCAGGTAGCGGTCGTAGAGAGTCTGCAGTCCGAGGAACGCGAAGTCGAGGTCACGCTCGGGCTTGATCGCGGCCGCCAGCGCGGTCAGGTCGAAGCTCGCGAGCTCCTGGTCGAGCTGGCCGGCCTCGATCCCGGTCCGGATGTACTCCGGGAAGTACTCCGGGTACGCCGTGGTCATATCGGCCTGGCTCGCCTGCCGTGGCTCACCGTGGACCCGGCCGAGCGCCTCACGGCGGATCTGGTCGAGCAGCAGGCGGGCGGCGGCGAAGCTGTACTGCGGCTCGGTCTCGACGTACGACCGGGCGGCCATCACCAGCGCGAGCTCGACCTCGTGCTGGCCGATGCCGTCGTAGCAGGAGCCGAGCGTCTCGTCGAGGATCAACTGCGGATCGACCGAGTCGAGGCCGTCGGCAGCCTCGGCGACGATCACACGCAGCCGGTCGAGGTCGAGTGGCGCCGCGCTGCCGTCGGCCGCGCGCACGGTGATGGCCGGCTTCTCGGTGACACCGGCCGGGTCGGCGGGCGTGCGAGCGCGGGTACGCTCCTCCCGGTAGAGGACGTAGGCGCGGGCGACCTGGTGCTCGCCGGCGCGCATCAGCGCCAGCTCGACCTGGTCCTGGACGTCCTCGACCTGGACGCTGCGGCGGGCTTGGTGGTGGCGGGGGCCACGACTGGTCAGGGCGTCGACGACCCGGCCGGTCAGGTCGGTCACCAGGTCCCGGACCCGATGCGTCGTGCCCGCGTCGGCGCCCTCGACGGCGAGGAACGCCTTGGTCATGGCGACCGCGATCTTGGACTGGTCGAACGCCGTACTGCTGCCGTCGCGGCGGACGACGGTCAGCTCGATCGACGGCTGGTCGGCCCCCGGTCGTGATGAGGAAGTGACGGTCACAGATGCTCTTTCCACGCGAGTTCGGAGGGCCTCGTCTCGCGGGCGGGAAGCATGACGGGACAGGCAGCACCGGCCGGGACTGCGCCTGTCACGCCCTGCGACCCGCCCTCGAGGTCTCGGACCGCGCGCACCGGCGGTGCGCGCGCCGGTGGCAGGTACTCGGACTTGCGGAAGGGTTCCGCTCACCGTTGCGGGGCAGTTCCGGATTCGCACCGGATTCCCCTGTTGCCTCGGAGTCACCCACATCTTGTGGTGTTGATGCCTCCGAACCACCAGCAGTAGTGATGCTAGGTGGCGGCTCCGACATTTTGTGGCAGCGCCACGCCGCGTGTCGCACATCTTGTGGTCCCCACCGCCCCGCGTCTCAGCCGCCGCCGCGTGGAGGTCCTGCAGCGTCATGATCTCGGAGCCGTGGTGGATCAGCTCGCGGTTGAGACGCAGCACGACGTGACCGAAAGGCTCGGCGGCGTCGAGCTCGGTCGCCTGGCTGAGGCCGACCGTCATCACCTGCTCCTCGTCCAGCGCGGCGACCGAGTCACGCCAGGTCTCGACCCAGTGCGTCAGCCAGGCGACGGCGTCGCGGGCGTTGCCGTGCAGCGTGATGTCGGCGCGTCCTTGCCTGCGCTCGCCGAACGTCCACTCCCAGCGCTCGAAGAACGCCTCGGTCAGGTGGGCGATCAGCCACGCGATCGTGCGCGGGCCACGGTGGTCCGGCTCATCCGGCCACTGCGCGACCCACTCGCCGGAACCGAGGGACCGGAACCGGCCGGCGTAGTGGCGCCGGACGACGGTCAGCGCCTCGCCGCTCGGCTGCCAGAAGTACTGCTCGTCGGTCAGCTCCGCGAGCCGGGTGGACAGCACCATCCAGCTGAAGCCGAGCTGGCCGCGGACCATCGCCATCGCCGATGGGCGGTACAGGATGTCCCAGTCGAACGGCTCCGGCATCACGGTTCCTCACGCTCCCGGTCGGATTTTGCAGCAGGATCGAACATGTGTTCGAATTGTTGCCCGAACGGGAGGGGAAAGTCAATGAGCGCTGCGTGTTGGTTCTGGCCTCGACGGGACCGGTCTGCTAGGCGGTTCGATCCGCGTATCGGCCGCCGGGCTGGCGAAACGCCGTTCCAGCAAGGTGAAGGCGTCGATCAGTTCGGGAGCCTCGTAGACGCGGTTCCGGCGGCCGTCGGTGACCTCCCGCAGGACGCGAGCTTCGACCAGCCGCGCGAGCGCCTGGTTGGCGGCCTGTTGCGACCGGTCGATCAGTTTCGCCGCGCCCGCGAGGGTGAGCACCGGGGCGGCGGGCAGCGTCTCGATCAGCAACTCCACGGCCGAGCCGGCCCGCACAGGTGCGGCGCGGTCCCGCCAGGCGCTCTTGAGATCGGCCGCCGTTCGCTCGAAGCGGGCGGCCTCCGCGGTGGCGTGGCTACACGCTGCGGCGAACATCAGCAGCCACTGGTTGGCTGCCGTGCGGGCCCGCGGGGTGGTCGGCTTGCCAACGTGCCGGAAGGCGGTGAGCGCCTCGATGTACTGCGTCGCGTGGGTCGCGAGCGACAGCGACACCGGCGGGACTGTCCGCTCGACCAGGCCCTCGGCGCGCAGGATCAGGTGGATCAGCGCGCGGCCGGTCCGTCCGTTGCCATCGGCAAAGGGATGGATGGTCTCGAACTGTGCGTGCGCGATCGCGGTCTTCGCCAGCACCGGCAGGCGGGACTCGCGGACGAATGCCATCAGGTCGGCGAGGAGCTCGGGGACCGACTGCGCCGGCGGCGGGACGTAGTACGCCTCGGCAGGGGAGCGGCCGCCGATCCAGTTCTGCAGGTACCTGACCTCGCCACCGACCTCCGGCGTCGGCGAGTGCGCCATCAGCCGACGGTGGGCTTCGAGCAGGTGCTCGACCTCGAGTTTGTCACCGGCGTGCACGGACTCCGTCACCCAGGTCATCGCGTCGACGGCGCCGAGCACCTCTTCGGCGGTCACGTCACGCTGTCGCTCCTGCAGGACTTCGGCCTTCAGCAGGCGGCGTGCGCCGACGACCAGTCCTTCGATCTGCGACGACCCGACCGCCTCGGCCCGCAGCAGCAGTCGCGCCAACGCCTCGCTGTTCGTCAGGACGGCGGCCGTCGCGTCGAGCCGGGCGAGATCGCCGGCCGCGTCCTCCAAGGCGGCCAGCGCGTCGTCGCTCAGGTCGAACGTCCGTTCAACCAAAGGATCGGGGAAATACAGCTCGTACGACCCGCCCAGCCGCTCGGCCCGGGTGAACCCGTCCGGGTGCCCAGGCCACCGATGCAACTCCACCCGCGCCATGACCACGTCCCTTCCTTGTTCAAGCTTACTCCACAACCTTGAACAAGGCAGCAAGGAGGTGAAGGAGAGTGAGACCGAATCGTGATTACTCAGCGTTGCGATCCGGGGTAGAGTCACGCGGAGTGACGCGCCGGGGGAACGGCCGGAAGGCCGCGGCGCCGCCACGTCTGACCGTATTCCGAGGGGGGAATCGTGACGCAGTACCCGCAGCAGCAGCATGCCCAGTTTCAGTCGGCACCGCAGTACCAGCAGCCGCCGAAGAAGAAGCACACGGTGCGGAACGTCTTTCTCGTTCTGCTGGCCCTGAGCTTCCTCGGCATCGGCGGCTGTGTGGCCTTCGTGGCGTCGGCCGGCGACGAGATCGCCAAGAGCGTGCAGGAGTCGACGGCTCGCACCGAACCGCAGGAAGTCGCTGTGGGGAAGGCGTTTTCGATCGGCAAGCACCAGACGCTGGCCGGCTGGACGGTGACCAGCCAGGCCGAGATGTTCTCGATCACCGGCAAGGTGAAGAACGTCAGCGACACCACCTCGACCGCATTTCTGCACTTCAAGTTCCTCAGCAAGACCGGCGAGGTGCTGGGCAACGTCCAGTGCAACAGCAGCGACCTGGAGCCGGGCCAGACCCAGGTGCTGAACTGCGTCCCGGATGGGCGGTTCAGCAAGGCCTACGTGAAGGTCACGGCCGAAGCGACGTTCTGACGACGGGGGTGGGCCCCGCCGTCCGGCGGGGCCCACGTCATGACTGTGAGTGAGAACCGCCGATGAGCATGAGCGCGGAGATGTGGACCTGGGCTTGGGCAGACTGGGCCGTGGCTGAACGCGAGCGGACGGAGGAGCCGGTGAGCCTGGACGCGGAGACTCGGCAGATGGTGGCGGCCAACGAGGCCGACTGGGACGCGCGGGCGCCGTTGCACGCGGCCAGCCAGTTCTACAATCAGCCGGCGGAGTACTGGTTCGCGGACTACGAGTGGGAGGACCTCGGTCCGCTCGAGGGCCGCGACGTGCTGCACCTGCAATGTCACCTCGGGACTGAGACGATCGCGTTCGCGCGTCGTGGGGCGCGGACTGTCGGGTTGGATCTGTCGGCGAAGTCACTCGAGGAAGCGCGCGGGATCGCGGCCGAGTCGGGGCAGGCAGTCGAGTATGTGCACGCCAACGTGTACGACGCCGTCGAGGCAGTGCGGGGTCGTCAGTTCGATGTCGTCTACACCGGCAAGGGTGCGCTCTGCTACCTGCCGGATCTGCAGCCCTGGGCGAAGGTCGTCCGCGACTTGCTCAAGCCCGGTGGTGCCCTGTACATCGTCGAGTTTCACCCGCTCCTCAATGCGCTTCGGCCGGTGTCGCTGCCCGGTGAGTCCGAGGAGCTGACGATTCGCACCGACTACCTGGAAGGTCGCGGTCCGATCGCGCACGACTCGACCGTGACGTACACCGGCGACGAAGTCCCCGGTCGGCAACGCAGCTACGAATGGCGACACGGCCTCGGCGAGCTCGTCACCACCCTCGCCGCCAACGGCTTCACCATCACCAGCCTCCGCGAGTCCGAAGTCCTCCAATGGCCTCGCTGGCCCACCATGCAGCAAACTCCGGAAGGCTGGTGGCGCCTCCCCGACGAGTCGCCCCGCGTCCCCCTCCTCTTCGCCCTCAAAGCGACCGTCTCAAAATAGCCAGTCTCAAAATCAAGTCTCATAATCATGAGATTTCGAGATGGCGATAGATGGTTGCTCGGGAGACTCCGAAGCGAGTGACGCCTGGCCTGCCCGCTGCTGGTCTGCGTCGCAACTGAGGATCGTGAGACGCCGCTGGAGACCGCCAGAGAGCTTGCCGACCGTGCGCCGCGAGGCGAACTGCGTGCCTACCCAGGCACTCACTTCACCTTCTACACAGACCCCGCGTTCCGGGATCGGGCGGTTGCCGACCAGATCGAGTTCTTTCGCTGCGTGTGAGCTGTTTCATCAGCCGCGGTGTCACGCGCGGTCGACGCCCAGGTGTCCAGACGTGCGAACAGCTGCTGGACCAAGCCAAGGGGTCACCATGGTCAACCTGGACAACACACCTCAACCCTCAACCGCCCGTTCGGCTCGCAAGCGGCGCTGGCGCCGCTGGTTGGCGGCTGCGCTGGCAGTGTTGCTGGCCATGCTGCTGTTCGGTGCGTACGGCTGGCAGCCGGCCGAGGAGGGCCGCGCATACCGCTCGCCGTACCTGGCCCAGGTCGGATCACGGTACGCCGAGACGCCCATCGCCCGCTTCCACTACGTCCGGGCCGGATCCGGCGCGCCGGTGATCCTGCTCTCGCCCGGCGGCACTTCTGTCATCGGCTGGAAGGATCAAGTCGACGTGCTGGCCCGTGACCACACGGTGTACGTGGTCGACCTTCCCGGTCAGGGCTACACCCAGCTGAAGGATTCCGGCTTCGCCTTCGACCTGGATGCCATGGTCTCCGCGGTCGGCGCGTTCATGGACGGCGTCGGCGTCCGGCAGGCCGCGCTGGCGGGCAACTCCTGGAGCGGCGGCTGGGCCCTGGCCTTCGCCCAGCGTCACCCCGATCGTGTCACGCGGCTGGCTCTGCTGGACGCCACCGGACTCGACCTGCGGGGCACCCTGATGTGGGAATCGCTGAAGATCCCCGTCATCGGCGAACTGGCGGTCAAGCTGTCCACCGGCAAGTCCACCGTTCGCGGGCTGGCCGAGGGCATGCTGGTCAACAAGGGCCGCCTCACCGAGCAACTGCTGGACGAGTGGTGGGCTCCGATGACCTTCCACGACAACATCCGCGCCACCTACCTGCTGGAACGGCGTCTGGACTGGGCGCCGTCGGAAGCCGCCATCCCTGCCACCAAGACGCCGACGCTGGTGCTCTGGGGCAAGCAGGACACCATTCAGCCTGTCGAGCGCGCGTACCGTTTCGCGGAACTGCTCCCGAACGACCAGCTCGTGATCCTGGACGGCTGTGGTCACGTCCCCCAGCTGGACTGCCCGGACCAGGTCAACCGTCACCTCCTGGCGTTCTTCGCCGGTACTGTGCCTCGATGAGCGACCGGGCGCAGCGCGAGAGTGATCTGATCGACTACTACACCAACGAGGTGCAGGACCGTCGGGATCGGGAGTTGCCCGACGCCAGGATCGACGTACGGAAGGACTTTGTCGGCCTGCTGCACGCCGAGGGGCGTCGATCGGTCGTGGAGATCGGTTGTGGACCTGGCCGCGACGGCGAGGCGCTCCTGGCAGCGGGGCTCGACTACACCGGGGTCGATCTGGCACCGGCCAGCGTCGAGGCTTGCCGGTCGCTTGGTCTGACGGCGTACGTCGGGTCTGTGCTCGAGCTGCCGTTCGAGGACGGGGCGTTCGAGGCGGGCTGGACGATGAGTACGTTGCTGCATGTGGCGGACGAGGATCTCGACGCTGCGTTGGCGGAGATCGTGCGGGTGTTGCAGCCGGGTGCGCCGTTGGGGGTCGGGCTGTGGGGTGACGAAGTGGGCGGAGAGCGGGTTTGGCAGGACGACAGCGGTCACGGGCCCGGCCGCTTCTTCAGCATTCGCACCGACAGTGCTGTTCAGGAAGCGCTTGCGCGTCACGGAACGATCGAGCAGTGGCTGGACTGGAGCGTCGGCGGTCCAATGCACTACCAGTGGGCGCTGCTGCGCACGCCGGCCTGAGTCAGTCTGAGGCGGCTCGGCGTCGGGTGGCGTGGGCGCGGCCTTGGGTGCGGAGGTTGGTGGTTTCGGTCAGGGCGTCTTCGCGGCCTTGGCGGAGGAAGTCGAGGAGGAAGGCCAGTTCGGCGTCGGTGTAGGCGGAGACCTGGTGCTGCCAGCGTTCGCCGATGGGTTCGTAGTAGCGGGCGATGTCGGCGACGCGTTCTGGGACGACCTGGACGACGACCCGGCGGCGGTCGGCGGAGTCGGGCTCGCGGCGGACGTAGCCGGCCCGTTCGAGGCGGTCGACCAGGCGGGTGACGGCGCCGGTGGTCATCCCCATCAGGTCGGCCAGCCGCCGTACTCCGGCCGGACCGATCTCCAGCAGGGCGCCGATCGCGTGGACGTCGGTCAACGGCATGCCGAGCTGGTCGGCGACGGCGATCTGGTAGCGAGTCGCGGCCGAGACGTACCACGGCATCTCCTGGACCAACGCCGCCAGTAGCTCCGCCCGCTTCCTCGCCATAGGCCAAACCTAAGGGTTGCCCTGACTCTTCCCCGGTAGTTGCTTCCAGCAGTAGCTGCTTCAAGCAGCGAAATGCTTGACTCCCAGCCAGGAGAGAGGAGTCGGGATGAAGCCGTACTACCTGGTGGTGGCGTTCAGCGCCCTGATCACGGGACTGTTCAACCTCGGCGAGTTCCTGCCCTGGCCGGTCGCCGTGCTGGCCGGCGCGGCGTGGGGCGGGGTGATGTGCCTGCTCGCGCACTGGCTCGCCGGGGGATCGCGAGGCTCGTCGCGGCGGCGAGTTGGCGGGCGTGGTGCGCGGGCTGAGGATGTGTTGATTGCGGTTGGCGCGGCTGGGTTCGCGTTTGCCGGGTGTGGTGGGCTGATGGCGATCCTGCTGCTCAAGGGTGCGCTGAACAGCACGTCGCTCACCGGCGAGGCGCTGGGGCAGATGTTCCTGCCGTCGATCCCGTACTACATCGCGGTCAACAGCGTGCTCGAGATCCTCGTCATCCCACTGATCCTGTACGTCGGCTGGCGTCCGGGCCGGCGCCGGTTCCTGATCGTGGCCGCCGCCGCGCTCTACTTCGCGATGCGCGTCTGGACCTATCTCGCGTTCGTCCCCGCCCGCCTCGGCTGGGCCGACTCCAGCCACTCCACGCAGCCGCTGACGCCGGCCGAACGTACGCAGGCGTTCGACGACCTGATGCTCAACGACCCGCGCTGGATCCTGCTGCTGGTGATGTTCGCCCTGCTCCTGCTAGCGGCGTTGCTGCGGCCCGCGGATCGCGACGTACAGCAGTGACACCCCGGCGGCGGCGATGATCGGGCCGACGATGGCCCAGAAGCTGCTGCCGGTCATCGAGCTGCCCTCGAGATAACCGAGCCCTTGGAACGTGAAGACGGCGCCGCAGACGGTGAGCAGGACGCCTAGCGCGATCGCGACGATCTTCCCCATGCCACGAGCCTAGACGCTGACGGCCGAGTCGTGTCGACGACCCGGTCCCTTGAGCACGGCCGCATTCAACCACCCGGCTGGAGGAGTTCGTCGCACAAGGCAACGAGTTGCCGCCGCAGCGGCAGGGCGCGGGCGGCGAAGGCGCGCTGGGCGGCGGCGTACTCGGCCTTTCCGGCGGGCGTCTCGATCGCGACCGGCTGATAGCCGAGCGCCGACAGGTCGTACGGCGAGGCGCGCATGTCCAACGTGCGGATGTCGCGAGCCAGCTCGAAACAGTCCAGGACCAAGGCGCTCGGTGTGAACGGCATCAGCTTGCCGGCCCACTTGTAGAGGTCCATGTTGGCGTGCAGGCAGCCGCCCTGCTCCAGCGCCGGCTGGGACTCGCGGGTGGGCTGCAGGACGTTCAGCCCGCGCGCCGGCGTGGTGAAGAACCGGAAGGCGTCGAAGTGCGAGCAGGCGATCTTGTGCGACTCGACCACCCGATCGGTGCCCTCGGCACCTAGTCGCAACGGCCACTTCTCGTGCCGTACGTCGGACGTCCGGTAGACCATCGCCCACTCGTGCATCCCGAAGCAGCCGAACTGCGGCTGGCGGTCCGCGGTCGCCGCGAGCAGCTCGCGAATCCACTGAATGCTGTCGCGCCGCCGGTCGACCTCGGCCGGATCCAGGACGGTCACGCCGGCGACGGACGTGTAGCCGCGGCGTCCGTCGTACTCGGGTGCGTCGAGGAGCCGGACGCCGGGGCCGGGGTGCCAGACGCGGAGCTGGTTGGGGCGGATGGGGTAGTAGGTGAACAGGAAGTCCTCGACCGGGTGCGCTTCGCGGCGACGCCGGCGGTCCAGGTGGTCCGCGACCAACGAGTCGACGCGGGCGCCATGGGCGTCAGCCGACGACGTCCATTCCGAGCGGGGCAGCGTGACGGTCACAGGTCCAGAGCGAAGGCGTAGAGATCGATGTCGGCGAGCGGCGACCAGTCTCGCTCGGGCAGGCGGACGAAGCCGAGTCGCTCGTAGATGTGGTGCGCGGCCGCCATGTACGACGCACTGCTCAGGACGATCCTGGACAGCCCGAGCTCGCGGGTGCGCTCGATGCAGCGCACGGTCAGCGCCGTCCCGATGCCCAGCCCACGGGCACGACCCGGTACGGCGAGCAGCCGGAACTCGCCCTCGTCGTCCAGGCCGATCTCCCGGTAGACCGAGCCGGGTGGACAGTAAGTAACCGTGCCGAGCAGACCAGTAGCGTCCGCCGCGACCCACAGCTCCGCCTTCGCGGCCCGGTTCGCCGCGGCGCGCACGGTCTGCGCGTAGCCGGGCTTCAGGAATCCGTCGTGCGCGTAGGCGTCCGCGGCCAGCTCACCGACCGCGTCGTACTCGGTGGGCCGGGCAAGCCGGATCTCTACAGTCACCGGATAACTGTCTCATCCCGGGCCGACGGTAGGCTCGGGCCGTGCGTATCGCCAGATTCTCCGTGGACGACGAGCCGAAGTACGGCGTCGTCGAGACCGACGACCCCGAAGGGCTCGTCGGCACCGTCTCCGTGCTCGACTCGGACCCGCTCTACCGGCCGGTCCAGTTCACCGGGGAGAAGCTGCAACTGGCCGACGTCCGGCTGCTGGCACCGGTGATCCCGCGCAGCAAGGTGGTCTGCGTCGGCCGCAACTACGCCGCGCACGCGGAGGAGCTCGGCAACGAGGTTCCCAAGGAGCCGATGATCTTCCTGAAGCCGAACACGAGCGTGATCGGCCCGCGCGACGGCATCGTCTACCCCGAGCAGACCAACAACCTGCACTTCGAGGGCGAGCTCGCGATCGTGATCGGCCGGATCTGCCGCGACCTGCCCAAGGAGCGGGTCAACGAGGTGATCTTCGGCTACACGGTGGCCAACGACGTCACCGCGCGCGACCTGCAGCAGACCGACGGGCAGTGGGCCCGGGCCAAGGGCTACGACACGTTCTGCCCGCTCGGCCCGTGGATCAGCACCGAGCTGGACGTGTCCGACCTGCAGGTCAGCACGACGGTGAACGGCGAGCCGAAGCAGGACGGGCGGACCTCGCAGTTCATCTTCGGCATCCCGGAGGTGCTGGCCTACATCACCTCCTTCACCACGCTGCTGCCCGGCGACGTGGTGCTCACCGGCACCCCGGCGGGGGTCGGCCCGATGCTGCCCGGCGACGAGGTGTCGGTCAGCGTCGAAGGAATCGGAACTCTGACGAACAAGGTGATCGTGCGTGACTGACGACGTGCTGGGCGACCTGGAACCGAACAAGGTGCGGGTGCGCTTCCCGCCGTCCCCGACCGGGCTGCTGACGGTCGGCAACATCCGCAGCGCGCTGTTCAACTGGGCCTTCGCGCGGCACTACGGCGGCACGCTGGTGCTCCGGATCGAGGACACCGACCAGGCCCGGAACACTCCGGAGGCCCTCGGCTACACGCTCGAGTCGCTGCGCTGGCTCGGCCTCACCTGGGACGAGGGCCCCGAGGTCGGCGGCGAGTACGGCCCGTACAAGCAGTCCGAGCGGATGGACATCTACGCCGACGTGGTGGCCAAGCTGCTCGCGGCCGGCAAGGCGTACCACTGCTACTGCTCGCAGGAGGAGCTCGACCAGCGCCGCGAGGCCGCCCGCACCGCCGGGCAGCACAGCGGGTACGACGGGCACTGCCGCCGGCTCACCGAGGAGCAGGTCCAGGCGTACGTCGACGAGGGCCGGCGGCCCGTGGTCCGGCTGCGGATGCCGGACCGCCCGATCGTGTTCGAGGACCTGGTCCGCGGCGAGATCACCTTCCTGCCGGAGAACCTGGGCGACTACGTGCTGGTCCGGGCGAACGGTTACCCGCTCTACCCGCTGGTGAACCCGGTCGACGACGCGCTGATGGAGATCACCCACGTGCTGCGCGGCGAGGACCTGCTCCCGTCGACGCCGCGGCAGATCGCGCTCTACGAGGCGCTGGCCGAGATCGGCGTCGGCAGCGGCCGGACCCCGCGGTTCGGTCACCTGCCGTTCGTGATGGGCACCGAGGGCAACAAGAAGCTGTCCAAGCGCGACCCCGGCGCCGGCCTCGGCGAGTACATGGAGCGCGGCTTCCTGCCCGAGGGCCTGCTGAACTACCTGGCCCTGCTCGGCTGGTCGATCGCCGAGGACCGCGACGTGTTCACGATGGCGGAGATGGTCGAGGCCTTCGACATCCGCAAGGTGAACGCGAACGCGGCCCGGTTCGACCCGAAGAAGTGCGAGGCGATCAATGCCGCGCACATGCGGATGCTGCCGGCCGACGACTTCGGGAACCGGATGATCCCGTTCCTGGCCAAGGCCGGGGTGCTCCCGGTCGAGCCGTCGGCGGACCAGCTCGCCGTCCTGCACGCCGCCGTGCCGCTGGTCCAGGAGCGGATGAACTCGCTGTCGGAGTCCGTCGACATGCTCGGCTTCCTGTTCGTCGACGAGGAGGCGTTCACCCTCGACCCGGACGCCGCCGGCAAGGTGCTCACCGGTGACGCGGGCGCCGTCCTGGAGGCGTCGGTGAAGGCGCTGGCCGACGTCGACTGGACCACCGAGGCGATCGAGGCGGCCCTGCGTACGTCGCTGATCGAGGGACTCGGTCTGAAGCCGAAGAACGCGTTCGGCCCGGTCCGGGTGGCGATCTCCGGGCGCCGGATCTCGCCGCCGCTGTTCGAGTCGCTGGAACTGCTCGGCCGGGAGAAGTCGCTGCACCGGCTCGAGCGCGCCCGCGCGTCCCTGCTGGCGGAGTGATGCCCGACGCGACCCCGGCGCCGTACCACCGGCTGCTGCGCAACCCGATCACGCCGGCCGGGTACGTGGTCCTCGGGGCCTTCACGATCTACGCGGGCTGGATCTTCGCCAGCCTGGTGATCGCGCTCGTCCAGCAGGGCATCCGGAAGGACCCCGAGGGCACTGTCTCGTGGTTCGGGTTGCTGGCGACGAACCTGTCGCTGATCGTGTTGATCCCGCTCTGCATGCTGGTGGCGCAGAAGCTGAACCGCCAGGCGCCGGGGCTGCTGTCCTCGGTGGCCGGGCAGCTGCGCTGGCGGCCGCTGGCCTGGTTCGCGGTGGCCGCTGTGCTGATCGAGCTGGTGATGGTCGGCGTGATCCAGTTCGGCGGCGTCGAGACGCTCGGCGACGGCAGTGGCGGGATCGCGCCGGATGCCGCCGGGGTGATTGCGGTCACGTTGCTCACGTCGACGTTCCAGGCCGCGGGGGAGGAGTACTTCTTCCGCGGCTACCTGCTGCAGGCGGTTGGTGCGTTGGTGCGCAGCTCGCTGATCGCGGTGCTGGTCACGACCGTGCTGTTCACGATGGCGCACGGGATCTGGCCGTGGGAGAGCCCGGCGCTGTTCCTGGACCGGTTCGCGTTCGGGCTGGTGGCCGGATTCCTCGTCGTCCGCACCGGCGGCCTGGAGGCGTCGATCGCGGTGCACGCGGCGAACAACGTGGTGACGTTCGTGTTCGCGGCGTTGACCGACAGCGTGGGCGACAGCCTGGGCGCCAAGGACGCGCCGTGGGGGCTCGTGATCGCCGACGTGGCGAAGTTCGCCGCGTTCGGTCTGGTGGCGTTGTGGATCGCGCGGCGGTCGAAGCTGGCGGCCGTCTGCGACCTGCCGCTGACCGCTGCGCCGTTGCCAGGCAAGAGGCTGGTGTGACGGGAGTGACAACCCGCCGGCGGGACCTCGTTTTGGTGTCTCGGCCCTTGCTCGGGTACTCTCTTCGAGCCAGGTTGTGAGGGCGGAGACAAACTCACAGCGGCAGTGAAATGCCTTTGGGGTATGGGGTAATTGGCAGCCCGTCTGATTCTGGTTCAGTTAGTCTAGGTTCGAGTCCTAGTACCCCAGCGGATTGGACCGCACCGATGAAAATCGGTAGAGTTCAGCCTCGTTGCCCGGCCCGCAAGGACCGGACGACAAACCTCTGGCCCCGTTGTGTAGCGGCCTAGCACGCCGCCCTCTCAAGGCGGTAGCGCGGGTTCGAATCCCGTCGGGGCTACCAGAGAAAGCGCCTCACACCCCTCCGGTGTGAGGCGCTTCCTGGTTTCAGGCGGTGTGGGTCTGCCGGCGCCGGTACACCCAGGTGCCGGCCAGGGCGATCCCCGCACCGCCGATCGCAGCGGCGCCGGCTTGGAGGATCTCGACCGCGGTGTCGTCGGCCGAGCTGCTGGAGCCGGTCCCGGTGGTGGTGCTGGTCCGGATGTCGTAGTTGGGATAGTTCGGTGGTCCGGGGTTGTTCGGCGCGACCGTGGTGGCCGGCCCGGGGTCCTCCGGCGGCACCCCGGCGCTCGACTCGGACGCTGCGAGCACAACGGCGGCGACCGCGAGGGCGGGTACGGCGATGATCGAGTACTTGTGGTTCATGGTTCCTCCTGGCGGTGTTTCTGGTGTTCCCACCGTCCGTCCGCGGACCGTGCGAGCACATCGGGCATCCGCCCCGCAATCCGCGCTGCGGGTCCTTAGAAAGCTGCCGCCGATGCCTTAGCCGCCGCGGACGGGCGCATGATGGTGGCGTGGGCGGGGCGATGGTCGGCCGCGAGCAGGAGCTCGCGCTGATCAAAGGCTTGATGGCTCGGCTGCCGGGGGCGGCGTCGGCAGTTGCCGTCGTGCGCGGTGAAGCGGGGATCGGGAAGACGACGCTGGTTCGCGCCGCCGTCGCGGATGCCGACGCTGCGGGTTTGCGGATCCTGAGCGGTGCGTGTGCGCCGCTGTCCGGCACCGTGGCGTACGGCGGGCTGGACGCGGCCCTCGGGGTTGGCCAAGCCGCCGTCGGCGAAGTGTTCACCTCGGTCGCGGCGGGACGCGCGTGGGCCGCAGAGTCGATGCTGCGCACGGTGGGGGAGATCGCCGAGGGCGGCGCGGTGCTCGTTGTCGAGGACATGCACTGGGCGGATGGGTCGACGCTCGACTTCATCGCCCATCTGAGCCGCAACCTGCCCGCTACCGGTCTGCTGGTCTTGCTGACCTGGCGGGACGAGGAAACCGGCCCCGAGCGAGCACGGTGGCTGAGCGAGCAGGTGCGCGGCCCGTCCGTCACCGAGGTGGCGCTTCGCCGACTCACACTCGAGGAGACCAGCCGGCAACTGCCGGAGTGCTCCGCAGAGTTGGTGGCCGCGGTGTACGGACGCAGCGCGGGCAACCCGTACCTCAACGCGGAGCTTGCGCGTGACGGTGCGAATCCGTCGGAGTCGCTGCGCCAAGTGCTGGTGTCGAGGCTCGACGCCGTCGAGACGCAGGCACGGACGGTGGTCGCTGCCGCCGCGACGCTTGGCCGTCCGCTGACCGACGACGAGATGCTTGCCGCGGCCTCCGGTGACCCCGACGCTGTCTGGCAGGCCTGCGAGGCCGGCCTCATGGTGCGCGACCCCGGACGCGGGTCGTCTGCTCGTCACCCCGTGCTGGCCGAGGTCGCGTACGAACGGTTGCTGTCGCGCGATCGACGACAGCTGCACAGCAGAATGGCGGGACACCTGGAGTCGGTTCTTTCTGCGCGGCCGACCGCGGCCGCGGTCGCGGAGGTCGCCGAGCAGCATCGGCGCGCGGACGACCCTGACGACGGGCTCGTCTGGTCGGTGCGCGCTGCGGTTGCGGCCGAGCAGCGGTACGCGATCGCGGAGGCAGGTCATTGGTACGCCGTCGCCGCAGCACTGTGGGATTCGGCCCGCAAGGTGCGGGACGACGTACCGGAGAAGCTGGCGCTGCTGGTGTCGGCGGCAACCCACTTGGCGTCTGTCGGTCAAACAGACAGCGCCATGGCCCTGCTGGAGGGCGACCTGACGGCCATGTCCGACGCGGACGACGAAGTCGTGCGGGCGGCCCTCGCCCGTTGCTGGCTCGGCACGACTGTCGGACACACCGAGCAGGCGCTGCGCGACGTCGAACTCGCTCAGCGGCTGACGTCTGCGCACGACGAACCGACGTGGGCCCGAATCTGCGCTGCCCGCGCGATGGCGCTCGGCACCTGCTCGCGATGGGACGAAGCGCTCGGCCCGGCAAGGACCGCGCTCGAGCTCGGCGCCAAGTGCGGAGACCTCCGCACGGTCGGGATAGCGCATGGCTTGCTCGGCGTTCAGGCTGGTCTCGAAGGTCGCCTGTCCGAGGCGCTCGGGCATCGTCAGACCGCCCTTGCGATCGCGTACAAACTGGCCGAGCCCGAGGATCTCGCCCTGGCCGGCGTCGTGCTGACCGACGCCCACTGGCGACTCGGAGACCCGGACCGAGCCGCGCAGGTCGCGGCGCTCGTCCGGCGGGAGGTCGGCCGGCTGATGCTGGGACGGCACTGGCTCGAGGACATCATGGACGCCAACGTCGTCCTCGCGCTCTACGAGGCGGGTCGGTGGGACGAGGCGATCGCCTGGATGCCCGACCCGTCGGAGCCGTCCGATCTGGGCTTCTTCCAGGCCGTGCTGCAGCTGGTTCACCTGGCGCGCGGTGACCTGGCGGCGGCGGAGAAGCTGCAAGCACAAGTCGACGCACTCGGCGAGCGAGATCAGCCGCAGTTCCTGAGCCTGTACGGCGAGGCACGCGCCCGGCTCCTGCTCTACACCGGACGTCCCGGCGAAGCGCTCGAGCTGGTCCTGTCGATCGCACGGACGACGCCCGACCGGCTCCTCGGGCCCGACGACGCGGCGGACCTGCTGACCGCCGGGCTCGAGGCCGCGGGCACCGCCGCTGAGCCTGAGCAGCTCGAACAGTTGGTCGCGATGCTCGGGGACGTGATCACGACGGGCCGCACCGGAGCCGCCGTGAACGCGGTCATCAGTGGCGAACGATCTCGGGCAACCGGCGCCAATGATCCGGACCCGTGGCTGATCGCGGCAACGGTGTGGGGCGCGGTCGGCCGGCCGCACGACGAGGCGCGGGCACGCCTGCGCGCGGCCGAGGCGATCCTCGCCGGCAGCTCAGGTGCTGCCGCCCGGCGTGCCGCCGCCGAGCAACTCGTCGCCGCGCGAGGCCTCGCCGAACGTCTTGGCGCGGCTCCGCTGCTCGAGCACATCGACAAACTCGGACGACTCGCCCGCATCGACATGGGACGAGCCGTCCCCACCGAACCGAAGGCGCCGCAGGGGCTGACGGACCGGGAGCGGCAGGTGCTTGCTCTGCTCGCCGGGGGCAGCACCAACCGGGAGATCGGCGACGCCCTCTACATGAGTCCCAAGACGGTGAGCGTCCACGTGACGCATATCCTGCAGAAGCTCGGCGTCGAGAGCCGGGTCCAGGCCGCCGCCGTGGCCGTTCGTCGCGGCCTGGACAAAGCCCAGCAGTCGTAAGCCTTCAGGTTCCGTGGTGTCGCGGTCAGGCGGGGGACGGGGTGGTCGTGGCCTCCGGGCCGCTGAGCGTGTGGCGGACCGCCAGGCCGGCTCCGATCAGTACGACGCCCCAGAGCAGGGCCACGCAGCCGAGGAAGACGGCGATGCCCACCGCGGCGGCGCCCGGGTTGGCGACGAACAGGATGCCGATCAGGATCGACAGCGCCGCGTTCAGGACCAGCAGCCAGCGCGGCATCACGTGGTTGCTGGTGAACGCGCCGAACAGTTCGAACAGGCCGCGCACGATCAGCCAGATGCCGAGGATCCAGGTCAGCGTCACCGCCGCCACGCCCGGGCTGAAGATCGCGAAGAACGCCGCGACGAGCGCGATCACCCCGAGCAGCACCAGCCACACCCGGCCGCTGCCCTTGGACTCCGGCCGGAACGCCTGCACCAGCGACCCGATGCCGTCCATCAGGGCCCAGAAGCCCCACAGCAGCGCCAGGGCGATCGCGGTTTCGATCGGCCAGACGATCGCCAGGATGCCGAACACGACACCGATCGCTCCCCGGATGACCAGGGACTTCCAGCCGATGGTGAGCCACTCACGCTCCATGTCCCCACCTCCCAAGCCCATCGTGACCTCGCAACCGGCAGTGCACAACGGCCCGGGCGTACTGTGCCGGTATGGCGCTGGCGGTGTGCCTGCTGTTCGATCGACGCACCGACCGGATCCTGCGGGCGCTGTGGGACCGGTTGGAGGACCGCGGTGTACCGACGCTGAAGTCGCACACCCACGGGCGGCATGTGCCGCACCTGTCCCTCGCGGTGCTGCGGGAGTGGGACCAGGAGAAGGTTACGACGGCCGTGCAGCCCTTGATGGACGGGCCTGTCGGTCTGTACTTCGACGCGCTCGGGACGTTCCGGCGCGGTCGGGCCTGGCTGGTGCCGGCGGTCGGCGTCGACGTGCTGGAGCTGCAGGAGAAAGCAGTCTCGGCGGTCAGGGAGACCGGCGCTGATCTCCACCGCCACTACGAACCAGGGCGCTGGGTGCCGCACTGCACCCTTGCGCCTCGCGTTCCACTGGCTTCGCTGCCGATCCTGGCTGCAGCTGTGTACGACGTGCTGCCGCTCGAGGCGACCGCGGATCACGCCGCACTGATCGACAGTGGAACAGGTGAAGTCTGGCTACTCTGACGCGCGGCGCAACGCCTCCGAGAGACGCTCGGCCGCGGCCATGACAGCCGGGGCGTGCATGCGGCCGGGCTGGCGGGACAAGCGCTCGATCGGGCCGGAGACGGACACCGCGGCGATCACCTTGCCGCTGGGGGAGCGGACCGGGGCCGACACGGACGCGACGCCCTGCTCGCGCTCACCGACCGAGTGCGCCCAGCCGCGACGCCGTACGCCGGCCAGCGCGGCGGCGTTGAAGGTCGCGTTGTGGAGGCCGCGGTGCATCCGCTCCGGGTCCTCCCAGGCAAGCAGTATTTGAGCGGCGGAGCCGGCCGCCATGGTCAGCTGGCTGCCGACCGGCACGGTGTCGCGCAGACCGGACGGACGCTCGGCGGCCGCGACGCAGACGCGGTACTCACCCTGGCGGCGGAAGAGCTGCGCCGACTCACCGGTGATGTCGCGCAGTCGCGCCAGCACCGGGCCGGCTGTCGCCAGCAGCCGGTCCTCTCCGGCGGCGGAGGCCAACTCACTCAGTCGCGGGCCGAGCACGAACCGTCCCTGCATGTCCCGTCCGACCAGGCGGTGGTGCTCGAGCGCCACCGCGAGCCGGTGCGCGGTCGGGCGGGCCAGACCGGTGGCCGCGACCAGCCCGGCCAGGGTCGCCGGCCCGGACTCGAGCGCGGACAGAACGAGGGCTGCTTTGTCGAGAACGCCGACTCCGCTAGAGTTGTCCATGAGACGATATTGCCGTCTCGAATCGTGGAACGCAAGTCGCTTCCGTGACCCAGTTGAGAGCACTGTGAGCGATAAGGCACTGCACCACACACATCTCAAAGGAGAGTCTGATGGGTAGGACGTTGTCGGAAAAGGTCTGGGATGCGCACGTCGTGCGCCATGCCGACGGAGAACCCGACCTCCTCTACATCGACCTCCACCTGGTGCACGAGGTGACCAGCCCGCAGGCGTTCGACGGGCTCCGGCTGGCCGGCCGCGGCGTCCGGCGCCCGGACCTGACCATCGCCACCGAGGACCACAACGTCCCGACCTTCGACGTGGACAAGCCGATCGCCGACCCGGTGTCGCGGACCCAGGTGGACACGCTGCGGAAGAACGCCGAGGAGTTCGGGATCCGGATCCACACCCTGGGCGACCCCGACCAGGGCGTCGTGCACGTGATCGGCCCGCAGCTCGGTCTGACCCAGCCCGGGATGACCGTGGTCTGCGGTGACAGCCACACCTCCACCCACGGCGCGTTCGGCGCGATTGCCTTCGGCATCGGCACCAGCGAGGTCGAGCACGTGCTGGCCACCCAGACCCTGATGCAGGCCCGGCCGAAGACGATGGCCGTCACGGTCGACGGCGTGCTGCCCGACGGCGTCTCGGCCAAGGACCTGGTGCTGGCGCTGATCGCGAAGGTCGGCACCGGCGGCGGCCAGGGCTACATCGTCGAGTACCGCGGCGAGGCGATCCGCGCGCTGAGCATGGAAGCCCGGATGACGATCTGCAACATGTCGATCGAGTGGGGCGCCAAGGCCGGCATGATCGCGCCGGACGAGACCACGTTCGCCTACCTGCGGGACAAGCCGCACGCGCCGCAGGGCGTCGACTGGGAGGCCGCGGTCGAGTACTGGAAGAGCCTCGCCACCGACGACGACGCCACCTTCGACCGCGAGGTCGTGCTGCGCGCCGAGGACATCACGCCGTTCGTCACCTGGGGCACCAACCCGGGCCAGGGCATCCCGCTGTCGGAGAACGTGCCGTCGCCGGACGACTTCGACAACGACAACGACAAGCGCGCCGCCGAGCGGGCCCTGGAGTACATGGGCCTGACCGCCGGGACGCCGATGCGCGAGATCCACGTGGACACGGTGTTCCTGGGGTCCTGCACCAACGGCCGGATCGAGGACCTGCGGGCCGCCGCCGGCGTGCTGGCCGGCCGGAAGGTTGCCGACGGCACCCGGATGCTGGTGGTCCCGGGCTCCGGCCGGGTCCGGCTGCAGGCCGAGGCCGAGGGCCTGGACCGGATCTTCAAGGACGCCGGCGCCGAGTGGCGCGGCGCGGGCTGCTCGATGTGCCTGGGCATGAACCCGGACCAGCTGGCCCCCGGCGAGCGTAGCGCCTCCACCTCGAACCGGAACTTCGAAGGCCGCCAGGGCAAGGGCGGTCGCACCCACCTGGTCTCGCCGCTGGTCGCCGCCGCGACCGCGGTCACCGGAACCCTCGCGGCGCCGGCGGACCTGGAGCCGCTGGACGTCGCCGTACCCGAGAACGTCTGAGGAGAGCACACGGAGATGGAAGCCTTCACCCAGCACATCGGTACGGCGGCCCCGCTGCGCCGCAGCAACGTCGACACTGACCAGATCATCCCGGCCGTCTACCTGAAGCGGGTCACCCGGACCGGCTTCGAGGACGGGCTGTTCGCGGCCTGGCGCAACGACCCCACCTTCGTCCTGAACCAGCCGGAGTACGACGGGGTCTCGGTGCTCGTCGCGGGTCCGGACTTCGGCACCGGGTCGTCGCGGGAGCACGCGGTCTGGGCGCTGATGGACTACGGGTTCCGGGTCGTGGTGTCGTCGCGGTTCGGCGACATCTTCCGCGGCAACTCGGGCAAGGCCGGGCTGCTCGCGGCCCTGGTGACGCAGGACGTCGTGGAGCAGCTGTGGACCACGATCGAGGCCGACCCGGGCACCAAGGTCACGGTGGACCTGGAGAACAAGACCATCTCGGCCGGTGACGTGTCCGCGCCGTTCGAGATCGACGACTACACCCGCTACCGGCTGCTGAACGGCCTGGACGACGTCGGCATCACGCTGTCGCACGAGTCCGACATCGCCGCCTACGAGGCGACCCGGCCGAGCTTCAAGCCGGCCACCCTGCCCGCGAAGGCGTAGCCCGCCGCCACGGTTATCGCCGCCGTAACGCGCAGCACATCGGCGGCGATAACTCTGGTGTTACCCTTGCGTGGTTGTCAGAACAAGGCTTGCGAGATCCGGGAGGTGAGGCGCTCATGAACAGCGATCCCTCCAGACATACCGATCTCGCTCGACCTTCGAGAGGCTGACTTCTTCTTCTCTTGATGCGGCTTGGCGCCGTGGGGTCGGGCAGACGTGTGCCCACATCACCCGCACCACCGCATCTGGAGGACTCATGTCCGACCTCCGTACGCGCACGCTCCGTGCCTTCGGCCGCACCCCGTCGATCCGCGCCGCCGGCCGCCGCGCGCTGCCGGAACACCCTGTCGAGCAGCCGGTCCGCGACACCCCGAAGCCCAAGGGGCACAGCGTCGTCGACAGCGCCATCTACTGCGACGGCCGCCGGGTCGCGTCGCCGGACTCGCTGGCCGAGACCTACCGCGTCCTGCACAAGTCGCCGAAGAGCCTGGCCTGGATCGGCCTGTACCGGCCGGACCGGCGCGAGCTCGCCTCGCTGGCGCAGGAGTTCGACCTGCACGAGCTGGCCATCGAGGACGCCATCCAGGCCCATCAGCGGCCGAAGCTGGAGCGGTACGGCGACACGTTGTTCGTCGTACTGAAGGCCGCCCGCTACCGGGACGCGACCGAGGAGGTCGAGTTCGGCGAGGTGCACGTGTTCGTCGGCCCGGACTTCGTGGTGACGGTCCGGCACGCCGAGGCGCCCAACCTGGCCGCGGTCCGGCGCCGGGTCGAACGCGACCCCGAGTTGCTGCAGCGCGGCACCGAGGCGGTCCTCTACGCGATCATGGACAAGGTCGTCGACGGCTACGCACCCGTCGTGGCCGGCCTGGAGAACGACATCGACGAGATCGAGACCGAGGTGTTCCGCGGCGACCCGAAGGTGTCGCGGCGCATCTACGAGCTGTCCCGCGAGGTGATCGAGTTCCAGCGCGCGACCCGGCCGCTGGTCGGAATGCTCGAGTCGCTGCGCGGCGGTTTCGAGAAATACGGCGTCGACGAGGAGCTGCAGCGGTCGCTGCGCGACGTGGCCGACCACGTCACCGAGGTGGTGGAGAAGGTCGACGGCTTCCGCGAGCTGCTCCGCGACATCCTGACCGTGAACGCGACGCTGGTCGCCCAGCAGCAGAACGAGGAGATGAAGAGCCTCGCGATCGCCAGCAGCGAGCAGAACGAAGAGGTGAAGCGGATCTCCGCCTGGGCGGCGATCCTGTTCGCCCCGACCCTGATCGGCACCGTCTACGGGATGAACTTCGACAGCATGCCCGAGCTGCACTGGCAGTACGGCTACCCGTTCGCGATCGGCCTGATGGCTTTGGTGTGTGGAGGTCTGCACCAGATCTTCAAGCGCCGCGGCTGGCTGTAACCTCCCTGCAGGAGGTGGACGGCTATGTGGTTGTTCCTGCGGAGAAAGCTGATCATGTGGGCGATCCTGGCGATCGCGATCCCGTTGCTGGACTGGTTGCTGGGCAAGGTGGCGGACGAGTTGCGGATCCGGAAGGGTGAGTCCGCGGTGACGCGAGGCCTCGACACAGCCCGGTCGGGACTGCGAACCTTGCGGGGAAAGCGTCGCTGAGGGGTGGTTCCGAAGCGGTCACTGATGGGGACCGGATCGTTGCTCTGAAGGGATTCCGGGAGCTCCCGGAGGCCTCCGGAGGGGCGAATCGGGCGAAATTGTGGCACGAATCGCCCAAAACAAGGCCGAATTGCCGCGTTGGTGTTTGTGAACGGCGTGTTGAGTCCATAACGTTCACGTGAGATCGAGCGCTGTGCTCGACGCCTAGTGTTCACGGAGGGAAGCAGTGAACAAGAGCCAGTTGGTCGAAGCGCTCGCAGTGCACTTCGACGGAAACCGCCGCCAGGCCCAGCACGCGTTGGAGTCGGTGATCGACACCGTCCAGCGCGAACTGACCAAGAAGGGTGGCAAGGTCGCCATCACCGGTTTCGGTGCCTTCGAGGCCATCGAGCGTGGCGCGCGCATCGTGCGCAACCCGCGGACCGGTGAGACCAAGCGCGCCAAGAAGACCACGGTTCCGAAGTTCCGCGCGGGTGCGGAGCTGAAGGCCGTTGTCTCCGGCGCAAAGAAGCTGCCGAAGCTGGTTGTGCCGAAGGCCACCGCGACCGCCACCAAGGCAGCCGCTCCGGCCAAGAAGGCCGCCCCGGCCAAGGCCGCAGCGACCAAGACCGCCGCCAAGAAGACGGTCGCCAAGAAGGCCCCGGCGAAGAAGGCCCCGGCCAAGACCGTCGCGAAGAAGGCGCCGGCGAAGAAGGCCCCGGCCAAGACCGTTGCCAAGAAGGCGCCGGCCAAGAAGGCCCCCGCCAAGAAGGCTCCGGCGAAGCGCGCAGCTTCTCGCTGACCTTCAGCACTGCAGCACCGCAACACCAGCGAAGGCCGGTCACCCCACTCCAGGGGATGACCGGCCTTCGCCGTGTGGGGGCACTGTGCCGGGTCGGAACAGCTCCCGGGTCAGGGTGCCTCGGGCAACCTTCAGAGCTCGGTGATGAAGTCGACCTTGGTGACGGTCAGCCCGGCCCCGGACCCGCTGGTCTCCAGCCGGACCCGCTGGCCGACCCGCAGGTGGCGCACCGGGGTGTCGGCCACCGCGTGCACGGTGAAGGGCAGTTCGATCCCGGTGTCGGTCAGCACCGCACCGGCGAAACTCTCGGTGTCGTAACGGCTCACGGTTCCCTGCATGTCAGCAGGCTAGACCCTCGGTCCCGGTGGCGGCACCGAGCACCAGCGACATCACGTCGGCGGTCGCCGGACCCACACCGAGTTGTACGGCGTGCGCCAGATCGGCCGCGGTGTCGACGTCACGCCGTACCGAGTCGATGCCGGACAGTTCGATCGGGACCGCGCCCGACACCTGGTGGGCTAGTGCGGAACCCACGCCGAAGCGGGGATCCAACGCGACACCGGGCGCCGCGGCGAGCAGCGTCGTACCGGTGCCGGGGAGGTCGACGACGAACGACCGTGGCGCGACACAGGCTGCCAGCACGGCGGTGAGCTCGGCCGGCCGCAGGGCCGGGAGGTCTGCGGAGAGGGCAACGACCCCGTTGTCCGGGAACTCGGCAGCCGCCACAGTGGCACCATGCAGCAAGGCTTCGTTCAGCCCCGCGGACGGGAGGTCCGGCACCACCCGCGCGCCGACCGCGGTGACGTCCGCGGCGACGACCGGGTCGTCGGTGACGACCAGGACGGCGCGGACCAGGGGAGAAGCGAGGGCGGCCGCAGTAGTGTCGACAGCGAAGGCGCGGGCGAGCTCGGGCCGGTGCTGGGGGTAGGCCGCAGCGAGCCGGCTCTTCGCGATCGCCGTACGCTTCACCGGGATCGCCAGGGTCCAGGGAGCGACCTGTAGGTCTGCCATCAGGCAGGATTCTCCCATGACGGGTGGCAGTGACGAGCATCAGGAGGCAGCAGTGGACAGCCGGCAGAGTGACCCCAGGCCGCGCCGGGGCTTCTGGTTCGGCCTGGTGGTCGCGATCGTCAAGCCGTTCATGCTGGTCTTCACCAAGCCGGACTTCACCGGCCGGGAGAACATGCCGCGCTCCGGCGGCGTGGTGTTCGCGCCGAACCACATCTCGCACTTCGACCCGCTGGTGCTCGGGTTCTTCATCTGGGAGTGCCGGCGGATCCCGCGGTTCCTGGGCAAGGCCTCGGTGTTCAAGATCCCGGTCGTCGGCCGGATCATCTCCAGCGCCGGGCAGATCCCGGTGTACCGGGAGTCGACGCAGGCCGTGGACGCGTTCCGGGACGCGGTCGCCGCGATCGAGCGCGGCGAGTGCGTCGGCGTCTACCCCGAAGGCACGATCACCCGTGATCCGGAGCTGTGGCCGATGACCGGCAAGACCGGCGCCGCCCGGATCGCGTTGCGGACCGGGTGCCCGGTGATCCCGATCGCCAACTGGGGCGCGCAGGAGGTGCTGGAGTCGTACACCGGCAAGGTGCGGATCCGGCTGCTGCCGCGCAAGACCATCAAGGTGCGCGCCGGGAGACCGGTCGACCTGAGCGCGTTCGAGGGGAAGCCGATCACCAACCAGCTGTTGCACGAGGCAACCGAGGTGATCATGCGCGCGGTCGCGGACACGCTCGGCGAGGTGCGCGGCCAGGCCCCGCCCAAGGAGCTCTTCGACCTGCGCAGGGACCGGGCCAAGGACGCCAAGACCGCCGAAGACGCCAAGAACGCCGAAGACGCCAAGGACGCCGAGGACGACGGTGAGGAGAAGGCATGACGAAGGTTGCGGTGTTCGGGGCGGGCTCCTGGGGCACGGCGTTCGCCACGGTGCTGGCGAACGCCGGCAACCAGGTGTCGATCTGGGGCCGGCGTGAGTCGCTGTGCGAGGCGATCAACACCGGGCACGAGAACTCCGACTACCTGCCCGGCATCCGGCTCCCGGACTCGATCACCGCGACCCACGACCCGGCCGTGGCCGCGGACGGCGCGGAAGCCGTCGTCCTCGCGGTGCCGAGTCAGTCGCTGCGGGACAACCTGAAGGACTGGGCCGGCGTGCTGCCGAACGCCGTACCCCTGGTCAGCCTGATGAAGGGTGTCGAGGTCGGTACGACGAAGCGGATGAGCGAGGTGATCGCGGAGCTCACCGGCGCCGGACCGGAGCGGATCGCGGTCGTCTCGGGTCCGAACCTGGCCCGCGAGATCGCCGAAGGGCAGCCGGCCGCGTCGGTGGTCGCCTGCGCCGACGAGGGCACCGCGACCCGGCTGCAGAAGCTGTGCCACTCGCCGACCTTCCGCCCGTACACGAACAACGACGTGATCGGCTGTGAGCTCGGCGGCGCCTCCAAGAACGTGATCGCCCTGGCTGTCGGGATGGCCGTCGGCCTCGGCTTCGGGGACAACGCCCGGGCGTCGGTGATCACCCGCGGCCTGGTCGAGATCGCCCGCCTGGGTACGGCGCTCGGCGCGCAGGAGCACACGTTCTCCGGCCTGGCCGGGCTGGGTGACCTGGTCGCGACCTGCTCGTCGCCGTTGTCGCGGAACCGTACCTTCGGCGAGAAGCTCGGCCAGGGCCTGTCCGTCGCCGAGATCACCGGCGCCACCCGGCAGGTCGCCGAGGGCGTGAAGTCCTGCGCGTCGATCTCCGAGCTCGCCCACCACCACGACGTCGAAATGCCGATCGTCGAGCACGTGACCAAGGTGGTGGCCGGCGAGATGACGCCGAAGGACATGCTGTTCAGCCTGGTCTCCCGGTCGGCCAAGTCCGAGCGCTGGTGATCGTACCGGCGGCCTTCGCGCGCGAGACGATCGCCCGCGAGGGGGAGTCCGGTGCTGCGTGGCTCGGCGAGCTGCCTGCGATCGTGCAGGCCCTGCTGGCGCGGTGGGACTGCACGGTTGACGGCGAGGTGATGCACGGCCGGGTCGGCGTGATCGTGCCGGTTCAGAGCGCTGCCGGACCCGCGGTGCTCAAGGTGTCGTTCCCGCACCCGGGCAACGTGCACGAGCCGGACGCGTTCGCCGCCTGGGGTGGACGAGGTGCGGTCCTGCTGTACGAGCGCGCCGACTTCGCCATGCTGCTCGAACGGGCACACCCGTCGACCCTCAACGAGGGCACGGACATCGCCACGTCAGCCGGGCGGCTCAACCACCGGTTGGCGATCCCCGCACCGGCCGGCCTGCCGCGGCTGCAGGATCGTGCCGACGATTGGGCGGCCGAGCTGCGCAGGGACGCCGCCGAGTTGGCGCATCCGTTCCCGGCTGCGGTCGTGGATGCTGCGCTGGCCGCGATCGACGAGGTCGGCCGGGATCAGCCGGATCTCCTGATCCACGGCGACTTCCATCCGCGCAACATCCTGCGCGCCGACCGGGAGCCTTGGCTGGCCGTCGATCCCAAGGGGCTGGTCGGAGATCCGGCGTACGACGGCGCCATCTTCCTCAGGCCCCGTGCCCTCGCGCTGATCGAGTCCGGCGACCTCGTCAAGGCGCTGCACCGCGAGCTCGAGGAGTACGCCGACGCCGCGCAGGTCGATCCTGACCGGATCCGGCGCTGGGTGCAGCTGATCCTCGTGCAGACCGCCTTCCACGGCCGCCGGCACGGGTTCGGCGTCGCGCGGGAGGGGCCGTTGCTGGATCGGGTGCTCGCGCTGGCGGATCAGTTGGTCATCAGCTGGTGCTGAAGGACGAGCGTCGCGGCGCCGCGGAGCGCGGCGTCCTGGCCGGACCGGCTGGTGACGACGAGCAGGTCGGTGGTGGCCAGGGGCAACGATCTGGCATAGATCGCTTCCCGGATCCCGGCCAGCAGGCTGTCACCGGCCTGCGACAGTGAGCCGCCGACCACGATCACCGACGGGTTCAGCAGGCTGACGCATGCAGCCAGCACGGTGCCGATTTCGCGGCCCGCCTGCCGAACCGCTGCTGTCGCAGCCGTGTCGCCGGCCCGGACCAGCTTGACGATGTCCCGGCTGCTGGTGACCCCGAGCTGGTTGGCGATCGCTGCGGCCGAGGCGATCGCTTCCAGGCAGCCGGTGTTCCCACAGCGGCAGACCTCGTCGTGATCGAGAACCTGGATGTGGCCGATGTCGCCGGCCGCGCCCTGCGCACCCCGATGCAGCCGCCCACCGCTGATCACGCCGGCGCCGATCCCGGTCGCGACCTTCACGAACAGCAGGTGCTCGACGTCGGCGTACTCGGCCGCGTGCTCGCCGAGCGCCATGATGTTCACGTCGTTGTCGACCAGCACCGGTCCGGCGAGCTCCCGGCCGAGTCGTCCGGCGACGTCGTACGAGTCCCAGCCCGGCATGATCGGTGGGTGGTTCGGTCGCCCGGTGCTGTGCTCCACGGGTCCTGGCAGTCCGACGCCCGTACCCGCGAGGTCCTTGACCGAACGTCGTGCCGACTTCAGCAACCCGCGGCCGATTCGCACGACCTCGCTCAGGACCGTCTCCGGCCCTTCCGCGATGTTCAGCGGCATCGTGGACCGGTCGAGGATCTCGCCGGTCAGGTCGGTGAGGGCGACCGACAGGTGCGTCGCGCCGATGTCCGCGGCCAGGATCAGCCGGGCGGACGGGTTGAACCGGAACCGGGCCGGCGGTCGTCCGCCGGTCGACGCGGCCTCACCCGACGGCACGACGAGACCGGCCGCGACCAGCTCCTCGATCCGGCCGGTCACCGTTGACCTGGCGAGGCCACTGAGATCGATGAGCTCTGCGCGGGTCCGCGGTTGCCCGTCGAGGAGCAGGCGCAGGACCGCGCCGCTTCCCGCCGTACCGAGATCACTCATGCGCAGGACTTCCGTCGGAGGGCCGTGGACTTTTGCTTGACAGGGTTCAAAAGTGTCACATAGCGTCCTTCAGCGTGTCCACCAGTGCGCGCAAGCTCCGGGTCGGGATCGTCGGCGGCGGCTTCATGGGCCGCGTCCACGGCAGGTCTGCGCTGGTCGCGGGCGCCCAGGTGGTCGGCGCGATCGGATCAACCCCGGAACGGGCAGCGGCGGCCGCGGAAGCGACCGGCGCCGAGCGCGGGTACGCCGACCTCGACGAGCTGCTGGCCGCGGACATCGACGTCGTCCACGTCTGTACGCCGAACAACACGCACCTCCCGGTGACGCTGCAGGCGCTCGAAGCCGGCAAGCACGTGATCTGCGAGAAGCCGCTCGCCACCTCGGTGCAGGACGCGGCCGGACTGCACGCCGCCGCCCTGGAGACCGAGCGGGTCGGGACGGTCCCGTTCGTCTACCGCTACCACCCGATGGTTCGCGAGCTCCGGACCCGGATCGCCGAGGGCGAGGCCGGGGTGATCACCAGCCTGCACGGGTCGTACCTGCAGGACTGGCTGGCCGGCGAGGACGACCAGAACTGGCGGGTGGACGACGAGGCCGGCGGCCCGTCGCGGACCTTCGCCGACATCGGGTCGCACTGGTGCGACCTGACCGAGTTCGTCACCGGCGACCGGATCGCCGCGATCAGCGCCCAGCTGCGGACCGTTCGCTCGAACCGTGGCGGCGTCGAGGTCCGGACCGAGGACCTCGCGACCGCGCAGTTCCGCACCGAGGCCGGTGTGGTCGGCACGATCGTGGTCAGCCAGGTCGCGGCCGGCCGGAAGAACCGCCTCTACCTCGAGGTCTCCGGGACCGAGTCGAGTTTCGGCTTCGACCAGGAGGACCCCGACCGGTTGTGGGTCGGCCGCCGTACCGCTTCGCAGCTGCTGACCAGGGATCCCGAGACGCTGAGCCCGCCCGCGGCGCGGGTGAACCGGCTGCCGGCCGGGCATGCGCAGGGGTACCAGGACGCTTTCGACAGCTTCGTCGCCGACAGCTATGCCGCCGTACTGGGTGACCGCCCGGACGGCCTGCCCGATTTCGCCGCCGGAGCGCGGTCCGCCCGGCTGGTCGACGCCGTGCTGCGGTCGGCCGCCGCGGACAGCGCCTGGATCACCGTCGAGAACTCTTAGTCGCTGAGGAGCAAGCCAGATGCCACGTCCGATCACGTTGTTCACGGGTCAGTGGGCCGACCTGCCGTTCGAGGAGGTCTGCCAGTTCGCGTCCGAAGCGGGGTACGACGGTGTCGAGATCGCCTGCTCTGGTGACCACTTCGACGTCCAGCAGGCGGTCGAGGACGACTCCTACGTGCAGGGCCGGCACGACATCCTGGCCAAGTACAACCTGAAGGTGTTCGCGATCTCGAACCACCTGGTCGGCCAGGCGGTCTGCGACGACCCGATCGACTTCCGACACCAGGCGATCGTGCCGTCCCGGGTCTGGGGCGACGGCGACCCCGAAGGCGTCCGGCAGCGGGCCGCCGAGGACCTGAAGAACACCGCGCGGGCCGCGGCCAAGCTCGGCGTGAACACGGTGATCGGCTTCACCGGCTCGTCGATCTGGCAGTACGTCGCGATGTTCCCGCCGGTGCCGGCCGAGCGGATCGCGGCCGGGTACCAGGACTTCGCGGACCGGTGGAACCCGATCCTGGACGTCTTCGACGAGGTCGGGGTCCGGTTCGCGCACGAGGTGCACCCGTCCGAGATCGCCTACGACTACTGGACCACCCAGCTCACCCTGGAGGCGATCGGCCACCGCGAGGCGTTCGGCCTGAACTGGGACCCGAGCCACATGGTCTGGCAGGACATCGACCCGGTCGCGTTCCTGTGGGACTTCAAGGACCGGATCTACCACGTCGACTGCAAGGACACCCGGATGCGGGTCGGCGGCGGCCGCAACGGCCGGCTCGGCTCGCACCTGCCGTGGGGTGACCCGCGGCGCGGCTGGGACTTCTACTCGACCGGCCACGGCGACGTCCAATGGGAGGACTGCTTCCGGGTGCTGAACTCCATCGGGTACGACGGCCCGATCTCGGTCGAGTGGGAGGACGCCGGGATGGAGCGCAAGGTCGGCGCCGCCGAAGCCGTCAACGTGATCCGGGCGCTCGCCTTCGACAAGCCCGCGGCGGCCTTCGACGCGGCCTTCGCCACGGACAAGTAGGCCGTCAGCGCATCCCGAACTGCTGCCGGTCCGGCTCGATCAGGGCGATGACACGCTCCTGCTCACGTGGGTAGGCCTGGCCGATGTACTTCGCGGCCAGCTGGTCCACGATCGCCCAGGCCGCGTCGCCTTCGAGCCACTCGACGACGCGGCCGCGGACGATCACCGGCTCGTGCGGGTTGTCGAGCGGAGTCAGCGACAGGGCGACTCGCGGATCGCGTCGCAGGTTGCGCGCCTTCCGCGAGTCCGGACCGGTGAGGAACGCGATGCGCTCGCCGACCGGCATGACCCACAGAGGAACGGAGTGCGGCGCGCCGTCCGGGAGCACGGTGGCCAGGTGGCCGACCGCAGTGGTCTCGAGCACACGGCGTACGTCGGGGTTCAGCATGGCGATCAGCTCCTAGCGAGGGTTGGTGGCGAGCCAGCCGACGAAGTCGGCGACTGCGGTGGTGGTGTCGAAGTGCGGCGTGAACCCGGTGTCGGCGGTCAGCCGGGTGATGTCGAGGTACGGCTCCAGCTGGCCGCCCGGTGTCAGCGGGACCTGTGCTCCCGGTACGGCGGTCTCGAGCCCGGCGGCGAACTCGTGGTTGGCGACCGGACGGCCGCTCGACACGTTGTAGGTGTCGTGGTTCAGCGTGGGGACGGTCATCAGTAGCGCGATCGCCCGGCCGGCGTCCGGCACGTAGCACCGGTCGCCACCGTCGTCGCCGTACACCTGCGGCCGCTCGCTGCCGCGGACGACGGCGGTGAGGAGCGAGGGGAGCGGGTAGAACGGCGAGGTCGGGTCGCCGAGCGGGCCCCAGATGGTCCCGAGCCGCAGGATGACCGGCTGTACGCCGCTGCCCGCCAGTGCCTGTTTGGTGAGCGGCTCGGCCGCCTTCTTGAAGGACAGGATCGGGTTGTCGAGCGTCATCGCCGGGAGTGCGAGCTCTTCGTGCCAGCTGGATTCCGGCCGGCCGATGTACAGACCGATGCTGCTGGCCACTGCGAACCGCCGTACCTGCCACACGCGAGCGGCTTCCAGGGCGTTGAACAGGCCAGTCGTGTTGATCCGGAGGAACTCGACGGGATCGGCGATCGACGCGCCAGTCGGCGATGGGGCGAACGGCGGTCGCGGGGCCGCGAGGTGCACGATGCCGGTGATGTCGTGGCGCTTGCCGAGGTCGAGGAACGCCTCGCGGTCGGTGACGTCCAGCTGTTCGACGGTGACTCGGCCGGCGAGGAAGGACGGGACGTCACGGCTGTGGTGGCTGGTGACGACGACCTCCTCGCCGAGGTCGAGCAGCGCCCGCGCGGTGTGGGCGCCGATCATCCCGAGGCCTCCGGTGACGAGGATCATCGCTGCACCTCGTAGTGCAGGTGGGTGACGCCTGGGGCCGGTACGGCGTCGATGAGGCGCAGCCGGACGTGGTCGGGCAGGTCCTGGAAGTACGGGCGGCCGCCGCCGAGCAGGATCGGCACCTGGTGGAGGACGAGCTCGTCGACCAGGCCGGCCCGCAGGGCCGCGGTCACGACGCCGCCGCCCATCAGCGCGACATCCTTGTCGCCGGCAACCTTCTTGGCGGCCGCGATCGCGTCCTCGATCCCGGTGGTGACGATGGTCTGCCGTTCGCTCGCCTCCGGCGCCGGCCGGTGGGTGAGCACGACGAGCGGCGCCGTCGGGTGCGGGCTGCCGCCGCCGAAGTTTTCGGAGTCGTCGTACGTGTTGCGGCCGGCGAGGGAAGCGCCGACCCGGGCGGCGAGGGTGTCGAAGAGCCGGGCGCTGGGCTCGCTGAGCTTGAAGCCGTCCATCACCTGGCTGGCGGTGTCGCCGTCGAAGTACCAGTCGAAGAGCATGCCGCCGTCGCCGAGCCCGTGCCCCGGCCGCGGGTCACGACCGGTGATGTAGCCGTCGACCGAGACCGACAGCGCGCTGAAGACCTTGCTCATCGCCGTCCTCCTGGTTTGGGGTTCCTTCAAGAGACTCCATGACCGTAGCAGTTGGAGTTCCGTAAGGGAACCCCAACTGCTACGGTCATTCCATGCAACGCACCAACTTCGGTGAGCTGGTCTGCTCGATCGCGCGCACCCTCGACGTGATCGGGGAGCCGTGGTCGCCCCTCATCCTGCGCGACGTGTGGGTCGGGATGCGCCGGTTCGACGAGCTCCAGGCGGACCTCAAGATCTCCCGCAAGGTGCTGACCGAGCGGCTCCAGCACCTTGTCGGCCACGGCGTGCTCGAGCGCCGTCCGTACGACAACCGGCCGCGGTACGAGTACCACCTGACCGAGAAGGGCGCCGAGCTTGTCGACCTGCTCATGGTCATGAAGGGCTGGGGCGACAAGTGGCTGGCCGGCGAGGCCGGCCCTCCGGTCCTCTACCGCCACCACGCCTGCGGCGAGATCGCTGACGTCGACCTGCACTGCACCCACTGCGACAAACCCATGCACGCCAACGACGTCGACATCCTCCCCGGCCCTGGCGCTAAGTGGTGAGCCGGTTGAGCCGGTGACGGATCAGGTCGTCGAGTCGCCGCCAGGCAGGCGATGACGCGTTGACGGTGCTCTGCAGGAGTTGGGGGATGGCGGTGCCGGTTGATTGCCCGGGCAGGTTGCCGGGGTCGTAGCGCTGGACTGTTGCGTCGACGATGCGGTCGGCGAGCTCGGGCAGTGACGGGTCGGCCGGGTCGAGGTCGTGGGCCCGGTCGTAGGCGAGGTAGAGCCCTTCGAGCGCCGGATCGGTGAGCGCGTCGGCCTGGTCGCGGAAGAGGTCGCCGGCGATCTCCGGGTGCGTCGCGAACACGACGATCCACAGGTCGCGTTCGAGCTCGACCCAACGGGCGGTGAACCCACGCTTCTCGAGTTGCTGGAGATGGCTCTCCACCTCGACGGGGAGCAGCCGGATGTCGCCGGCCGCCAATTTCCGCAATCGCCGCTGGGTGTCCCGCAGGCCCCGGATTCGCGCGGTCAGGTCGGCGTCGATCTGCCGCAGCGCCTCGCCGAGATCGGCGTGGTCGAGGTCGCGGATCCGCGCCAGCGGCACACCGGCCTCGGCCAGGGTCCGGATCCGGACCAGGTCGACGACCGCCTGCGCGCCGTACCGGCGATACCCGGAGGCGTCGCGTTCGGGCTCTGGGAGGAGGCCCTTGGCGTGGTAGACGCGCACGGTCTTGGTCGACACCCCGACATACCGGGCGAGCTGTCCGATGGTGAGCACACAGCCATTGTTGACCTTGCCCCTGGGGCAATGTTCGACGATCGAGTCATGACCGACTGGGAGACACTTCGGGCGCTGGCTGACGAGGGGAACGAGAAGGCGCTGGATCGGCTCGCGGACCTGGCCGACGAGCGTGGTGACGTCGAGGCGTTGAGCGAGTTGCTGGACGAGGGGTGTGAGCGGGCGGGGGAGCACCTCACCCGTCGCGCGGTCGCCGCCAACGACCTACTGGAGCTTCAGCGGATCTCCGACGCAGGGTACGGGGAGGCCGGAGAGGTGCTCGACCGGCTGCTTGGTTAGGCGAGGGCGGAGGCCGAGCCAGACGATCACGACGCAGGCGAGGGTCAGTACGACGTCGAATGCCAGGGCGACGCGGGTGCCCGCGAGCTGGGTCGCCTGGGTCGCGGCGATGGCGGCGAGGACCGGCGTACCGACCGTGCCGCCGACCTCCTGGGTCATCGAGGTCAGACCGCTTGCCAGGCCCTGCTCCTCGTCCGCGACGCCCGACGTACCAGTCACTGTGTAGGCCACGATCGCGGCCACGTGTCCGTAGAACCCGATGAAGAGCGCCGGAATCAGCACGACGAGCGCGATCACCCGGTCGGTGCCGAGGAACACCAGCGGCAGTGTCGCCAGACCCTGCACCGCCATGCTCACGGTCAGGACGGTGCGGTAGCCGAAGCGCCCGATGATGCCTCCGGCAACCACCCCGGCGAACACCGACGCCACCCCGGGGATGCCGAAGACCAGACCGGTCGCGAGCGGTGACAGGCCGAGCGTCTGCTGCAGGTAGAGCGTGATCAGGAAGATCATCGCGGGCTCCATCGAGCAGACCACCAGGCCCGCGAAGTTGCCCCAGGTCACCGACGGGCGCCGCAGGATGTGCACCGGGACCAGCGGCGCCGGCGACCGCCGTTCGATCCGCCAGAACGCGATCAGCAGCAGTACGCCGACGATCGCGGTCGGCAGGCTTCGCTCGATCACGGCGTAGATCACGGCCAGCAGACCACCGGTCACCGTCACCGCGCCGGGTACGTCGAGCCGCGTCCGCACGGCCGCCCTGCTCTCCGGAATCACGAACGGCGCCAGCACCAGAACGGTCAGCACGACCGGCACGTTGATGAAGAACGCCGCCCGCCAGCCCAGCAGGCTCACGAGCGCACCGCCGACCAGAGCGCCAACGGCAAAGCCCGCGGACAGCAACGCACCTCGCAGTCCCAAGACCCGCTCACGCTTCGAGCCGTCGAAGGTCGTGGTCAGCAACGACAACGACGTGGGCAGCGCCATCGCGGTCGCCAAACCCTGCAGCACTCGCGCGGTCAACAGTTGCTCAGCGCTCGTCGACAGTCCGCCGAGCACCGACGCGCCGGCCAGTAGGACCATGCCGACCAGGAACAGTCGCCGGCGGCCGAAGTAGTCCGCCAGTCGCCCGAACAGCAGTGCGAACCCTGCTGCCGGCAGCGCGAACGCCGAGGTGATCCAGGCCAGCCCGTCCGGCCCCAGCCCGACGCCCGCACCGGCTTGCGGCAGCGCGACGTTCAGGATCGAGAAGTCGACGGACAGCATGAACCCGGCGCCGAGCAGCACCAGCAGGACCACGCGTTGGCGTGCACTGAACATGAGACGCTCCAACCATTTAGCAACCGATGGGTTGCAACTCTATAGCAACCGAACGGTTGCGTCAAAGGATGCGGCTGGATCGTGGTGGGGGACGGGAGTTGTCAGTTCACCCGGGAGCGGCTGCGCGTGCGCAGGACCGGGGCGAAGATCGCGAGGCCGGTCGCGAGCACGGTCACCACCAGGAACGAGATCGTCAGGCTGCTGGCCTGCGCGATCCCGCCGATGATCGACGGCGCGACCAGGCCGGAGGCGTAGGTGATCGTCGCGACGCCCGCGATCGCGTGACTCGCGTTGGCGCCGGTGCGTGCCGCCGCGGCGAACGCGAGCGGTACGGCGACCGCGATGCCGATCCCGAGCAGTCCGAAGCCGGCCATCGCCGCCGCCGGGTGGGGAGCGACCACGACCAGGATGCCGCCGGCGGTCGCGATCACGCCGCTCCACCGCACGGTCCGTACGGCGCCGAAGCGGTCGATCACCGCATCGCCGCTGATCCGGGCGATCGCCATCGTCAACGTGAAGCCGGTGGTCGCCGCGGCCGCGACGCCGGCCGAACTGTCGAGGATGTCGTGCAGGTAGATGGCCGACCAGTCCAGGCTGGCGCCCTCCGCGAAGACCGCGCAGAACCCGACTGCCCCGATCAGCAACGCCGACCGCGGCGGCAACGCGAACCTCGCCGGCGGCTCCTCGTCGTCCGCGGGATGCAGGTTCAGCACGAACTGACACACGACCAGGCCGACCACCGTCAGGACGGCGGCTGCCAGCGCGTGATGGAGTTGCGCGCTCATCTCGGTGTGCGCGGCGACAGTTCCGACCGCGGACCCGATCAGTGCGCCGACGCTCCACATGCCGTGCAGGCCGGACATGATCGACTTGTCGAGCCGGTGCTCGACCTCGACGCCGAGCGCGTTCATCGCGACATCGGCCATGCCTGCTGTGCCGCCGTACACGAGCAATGCCGTGCACAGGGTGAGCAGGTTGGGGGCGAGGGACGGCAGAACGAGTGCGAGCGTCCAGAGGGTGAGCAGGCCGCGGAGGGCGTTGCGGGTGCCCAAGGTGTGGGTGACGCGGGCGGCGAGTGGCATCATCAGCGCCGCGCCGAGCGCCGGGAACGCGAGCGCGAGCCCGAGTTGGCCGGCCGAGACTCCGGAGTGTTCCTGGATCCAGGGCACCCGGGTGGCGAACGATCCCGTCACCGCGCCGTGCACGCAGAAGACTGCCGCTACCGCATACCTCGACCGCACGACCAGGTCAGCCACAGGCAAACACTCTCTTTGTTCGATCGAACATCCGGATGGTAGATTTCTGCGCGTGAGGAGTGCAGAACGGCACCAAGTGATCGTAGAACGACTGCGCAGGGTGGACCGAGTCACGGTCCAGGAACTGGTCGAGGCCACCGAGGCGTCCGACATGACGGTCCGCCGCGATCTCGACTTCCTGGCCGCTCAAGGCGTCCTGAAGCGGGTCCACGGCGGAGCTGTGTCCGCGATGCCGTCGGGTGTCGAGCCGCCGTACTCGCTGCGTGCCCAGGCTGCAGTCGCGGCCAAGCAGGCGATCGCCGCTGCCGCCGTCGAGCACATCCATGACGGCGAGACGATCGTGCTCGACAGCGGGACGACGGCGCTCGAGGTGGCCAAGCTCCTGCACGACCGCGCGGTCACCGTCATGCCGCTCTCGCTGCACATCGCGACCGAGTTGGCCGAAGCGCCGCGGATCCGGCTGCTGATGCCGGGCGGGGAGGCGCGCAAGGGCGAGCTGGCCCTGGTCGGTCCGCTGACCGTCGCGTCGCTGCGGGCGCTGCGGTTCGACGTCGCCGTACTCAGTCCGTGTGCCTTCAGCCTCGACGCCGGGCTGACCGCCTTCGACCTCGGTGATGCCGAGGTCAAGCAGGCGGCGCTCGACGTCGCCACCCGCACGATGGTGCTGGCCGACGGCGCCAAGTGGGACCGCGCCGCGCTGGCGTACGTGTGCCCGGCCGACCGGCCGGACCTGATCATCACCGACCCGACCGCCCCGGAGGATCAGAGGACCATGCTTGCCCAACGTGGAGTGCTGGTCGAGGTGGCCTCTTGACCGCTACCGATCTGCGTCCGCAGACCGCACCGCCAAGAGCCGCCCGCGTCGCCACCTGGACCTACTTCGGTCTCAACGGTTTCGCCGTCGGCATGTGGGTCGTCCACATCCCCAGCATCGAGCACGCCACCGGGATCACGCACAGCACGCTCGGTCTGCTGCTGCTCGCGCTGGGCGGTGCCGCGTTCCTCGGCATGCAGGTCGCCGGTCCGCTGGCCGACCGTCTCGGCCAGCGCAGGCTGGTCCCGGCGACCGGTGTGCTGCTCGGCCTCGCCCTGCCCTGGCCTGGGGTCGCCCAGAACTGGTGGACCCTCGGTCTCGCGTTGATGGCGCTCGGGTTCGCCAACGGCTCGATCGACGTCGGGATGAACGCCCAGGCCGTGGTGGTCGAACGCGGCTACCCGCGCCCGATCATGGCCGCGTTCCACGCGATGTGGTCGATCGGTGGGGCGTTCGCCGCGCTGATCGGTGCCGCCACCCTGCGGGCCGAGGTGCCGACCGAGGTGACGCTCGGTCTGGCCGGCGTCCTGTGTGTCGTGGTGTCGCTGGTCGTGAGCCGATTCCTGATCGAGGCGGCGCCCGAGGAACACGAGGATCAGGAGGAACGCGCGAAGCCGCCGGCCAAGTTGGTGTGGGCGCTCGGCGGCCTCGCCTTCGGCCTGATGCTCGCCGAGGGTGTGGCCAACGACTGGGCCGCCCTGCAGTTCCGCGACGTGCTCGACACCTCGGTCAGTACGGCGGCCTACGCGTACGGCGCCTTCGCTGTCGCGATGACCGTCGGGCGCTTCCTCACCGACCGCGTCGCGGCAGTGGTCGGCCCGGCCGCGATCGTCCGGTACGGCGCTGCGATGGCGGCGATCGGGCTGACCATCGTGATCGTCGTACCGTGGGTGCCGGTCGCGCTGTTCGGCTGGGCGTTGTTCGGTCTCGGCCTGGCCGGCGGCGTGCCGCAGCTCTTCACCGCCGCAGGCAACCTCGACCCGCGCGCATCCGGTGCGTTGATGGCACGTGTCGTCGGACTCGGGTACGTCGGCCTGCTGGCCGGGCCGGCGTTGATCGGCGGGCTCGCCCACTGGATGCCGCTGAATCTCGCGTTCATCCTGCCGGTGGTGTTGTGCGTGCTGACGTTCCTCGGCGCGCCGGTGCTCAAGTCAAGGTCTTGAGGGCCTGCTCGAGATCGGCCCAGAGGTCGTCGGGGTGCTCGATCCCGACGGCCAGCCGGATCAGGTCGTCCGGGATCGTCGGCACCTCGATCGGCCAGCGGCGACGGCGTTCGAGCATCGACTCGACGCCGCCGAGGCTGGTCGCGTGCACCCAGAGCGCCGTACTCTCGCAGACCCGCTGAGCACCCTCGGCGTCACCGCCGAGCTCGAACGACAGGATCGCGCCGAAGCCGGACATCTGGGCGGCGGCCCTGGCGTGGCCCGGGTCGGTCGGCAGGCCCGGGTACCGCACGCGGCTGACGCGCGGGTGCTCGAGCAGGCGCTCGGCGAGGAAGGCGGCGTTGGACTGGGCGCGCTCCAGTCTCAGGGCGAGTGTCCTCAGACCTCTGAGCGCTAGCCAGGCCTCCATCGGACCGGGGATCGCGCCGAGACTGCGTCGCCGGAGCTCGATCGCGTTCCAGAGCTCGTCGTCGGCGGTGACGACGGCGCCGAGGACGACGTCGGAGTGGCCGGCGATGAACTTCGTTGCCGAGTGCATCACGACGTCGGCGCCGTACCTGAGCGGCTGCTGGAGGAGCGGGGTCGCGAAGGTGTTGTCGACGACAACGGTCGCGCCGGCTTCCCGTCCGGCCGCGGACAGCGTCGGCAGGTCGGCGACCTCCATCGCCGGGTTGGTCGGCGACTCGATCCACAGCATGTCCGCGCCGGCGGTCGCTGCTCTCACGGCGTCGGTGTCCGCGACGTTCACTCGCTCGACGGTGAGGCGTTTCGTCGCTGCTTGCTGGTCGAGCAGGGCGAGTACGCCGGAGTACGCGTGCTGCGGCGCCACCACCTTGCCGCCGACCGGCACCAGGTCGACGATCGCCGCCACCGCCGCCATCCCCGACGCGAACGTCAGCCCCCGACCGCCCTCCAACTCGCCCAGCGTCTCCTCGAGCGCCACCCACGAGTCGTTGCCGAACCGCCCGTACCCCCGATCCCCGCCGGCCACATACGTGGAACTGAACACCGGCGAGTGGCCGACCGGCGCATTGGCCACCCGCTCCGGCCGCCCCGCATGCACAACAACAGTCGACGGATCGAGATCAGAGCTCATACCGCGATTCTCCCGGCAGCGCCTCACAAGGAGTCGAGCGGGCCGGTCACCGGACAGGTTCACCGCCGGGGCGCGCGTCAGCTGGCGGAGGCGCGTTCACCGCCGGGGGGCAGCTGGCGGAGGCGCGTTCACCGCCGGCCTCCGGTCAGCTGCCGGAGGCGTTGACCGCGGGGAGGGGGATGCCGCCGCCTCGGAGGAGGGTCATGGCTTGGCGGGCCAGGGTTCTGACCTCGGTGGTGCCGGGGTTGTCGACCCAGAGGCGGACGACGGTTTCGATGATGTTCATGGCGATGCCGGCGGACAGGGCGGCGGTGAACTCGACGGATTGGGGGTCGTCGCCGGGCAGGCGCCGTACCAGCTCGTCGGTCAGCTCGTTGCGGAAGCGCCAGATCGTCTCGTTGAGGTGAGCGCTCACGGACGCGGTCTGCGCGGCCAGGTCGAAGACGGCGCGCACCCGGTCCGGGTTGCTGTCCAGTTGCTCCAGCACGCGCTCGATCACCGACTGCAGGCCGTCCGGCAGATCCACCTCGGGCTGCTCGCGGAGCCAGGCGACCGCGCCCAGCAGGCAGTCCTCGACGAACTCCAGGACGAGCGTCTCCTTGGTCGGGAAGTAGCGGTACAGCGTGCTCGGTCCGACCTCGGCGGCAGCGGCGATCTGCTCCACCGTGGTCCGGCCGAAGCCGTGGTCGGTGAACAGCTCGAACGCCTTGTCCGCGATCAGCCGGCGGGTCCGCTCCCGCTTCAGTTCGCGCAGTCCCATCTCCACCTCCGCGGGCACAGTACCGGTTCCGGCGTGTCATGGGTGACTCTGCCATACGGTAGTCACTACCAAAATCTTGCTGAAGGGACGGCCGCGGATCGTGGCGATGGTCGCGGACCACATCGACGCCATGCTCGCCGCCGGCGGGCCGGTCGACCTGGTCGAGGCGTTCGCGCTGCCGATCCCGTCGCTGGTGATCTGCGAGCTGCTCGGCGTGCCGTACGAGGACCGCGACCAGTTCCAGGAGCGCAGCGCGATCCTGGTGGCGATCGACCGGGACATGGACGAGGTGACGCACGTCAGCGACGAGCTGAACCAGTACATGGTCGGCCTGGTGCTTGCGAAGCAGGCCCGCCGCGACGACGACCTGCTGTCCCGGCTGATCACTCGCGCCGAGGAGGAAGGGCAACCGCTCACGCTGCCGGAGCTGGTGTCGATCGGCATCACACTGCTGATCGCCGGCCACGAGACGACCGCCAACATGATCGCCGTCAGCACTCTCGTGCTGCTGCGCAACCCGCCCCAACTCGCTGCCCTGCGCAAGGATCCATCGCTGGCTCCGGCCGCGGTCGAGGAGCTGCTGCGGTACCTGTCGGTGGGGCTCTACACCCGGATCCCGACCCTGCGGGTGGCTGTCCCGTTCGAGGAGATCCGCTTCAAGGACAACACCCTCGTGTACGGCGTCACCGCCCTGCCGGTCACCTGGGAGTGATCGGATAACCACGGTGTGTGGATAGCTACGGACCGCGATCTGAAGAGCTCTTAACCGAGCCCAGGTCGGAACCTGATCGCGAGGCCGCTACAGTCGAGCCGGTGAGTGAGTACTCGAGGGAACAACGCAAGCCCCGTGTCGCCGTGGTCTTCGGCGGCCGGTCGAGCGAGCACGCCATCTCCTGCGTGACCGCGGCCAACGTGCTGCAGGTGATCGACCGGGACAAGTACGACGTGGTGCCGGTCGGCATCAGCACCAGCGGCCACTGGGTGCTGGAGAGTGGCGACCCGGAGCGGCTGTCGATCACCGACGGCAAGCTCCCGGAGGTCGACGTGACCGCGTTGCCGGTGCTGTTCGGCGCGAACCGCGAACTCGTGGTCAGCGAACCGGGCCAGGTGCCGAACACGCTCGGCGAGGTCGACGTGGTCTTCCCGCTGCTGCACGGCCCGTGGGGCGAGGACGGCACCATCCAGGGCCTGCTCGAGATGTCGGACATCCGGTACGTCGGTTCCGGTGTCCTGTCCAGCGCGGTCGGCATGGACAAGCACTACATGAAGGTGGTCTTCCAGGCGGCCGGCCTCGAGGTCACGCCGTACGTCGTCATCCGCGACCGCGACTGGACCCGCGACCCGCAGGCGTGCCGTGCTTCGGTCGACGCGCTCGGCTACCCGGTGTTCGTGAAGCCGTGCCGTGGGGGGTCGAGCCTGGGGATCAGCAAGGTCAACAGCCTCGCCGAGCTCGACGACGCGGTCGCCGAGGCGCGGGCGCACGACCCGAAGGTGATCGTCGAGGCGTCCGCGAAGAACCCGCGCGAGATCGAGGTCGGGGTGCTCGGCGGCCTGGACGGCGGCCCGGCCGAGGCGAGTGTCTGCGGTGAGATCGCCGTCTCCGGTGGCGGGCACGACTTCTACGACTTCGAGACCAAGTACCTGCCCGAGGGTGAGGAGTACACCGCCCTCTCGGTTCCCGCCGACCTCCCCGAGGAGATCGCGGCGGAGATCCGCGCCAAGGCACTGACCGCGTTCGACGCGATCGAGGGTGAGGGCCTCGCCCGGGTCGACTTCTTCCTGGACGCTGACGGCCGGGTCGTCATCAACGAGATCAACACCATGCCCGGTTTCACCCCCACCAGCATGTTCCCGCGCCTCTGGGCCGCCAGCGGCGTCGACTACCCAGCCCTGGTCGACCGCCTCCTGACCCTGGCCACCACCCGCCCCACCGGCCTTCGCTAACCCCTGCCCGCCGCTCAGAGGCGGTGCGCGCGGGTGTGGAGGTAGCGCTGTTGGGGGAGGCTCGTCGCACGATCGGCGGCCTCCTCGTACGCCGCCCGCGCACCCGCCGCATCGCCGGACATTTCCAGGAGATGGGCGCGGACTGCTGGTAGGCGGTGGTCTGAGGTGAGGCGGTCGTCGGTCTCGATCGTCGACAGGAGTTTGAGGCCTGCCTCGGGACCGTGGGCCATCGCGACCGCGACGACCTGGTTCAGGGCGACCATCGGGTTGTCGACCTGCTGCAGGAGCACGTCGTACAGCGCGACGATCTGGGGCCAGTCGGTATCCGCCGCGGTCGGGGCCTCGTCGTGGATGGCGGCGATCGCGGCCTGGAGTTGGTAGGGGCCAACGGGTCCGCGGGGCAACGTTGCAGTGATCAGGTCGACTCCTTCCTGGATCAGCTCCGGGATCCAGTGGGACCGGTCCTGCTCGTCCATCGGGACGAGCTCACCCAGCGGTCCGGTCCGGGCCGGCCGTCGCGCGTCGGTCAGCAGCATCAGCGCCAGCAACCCGGCGACCTCACCGTCGTCAGGCAGCAGCCGGTGCAGCATCCGCGCCAGCCGAATCCCTTCCGCCGCCAATTCCACCCGCTGCAGGGTCGGCCCTGTCGTGCTCGAGTAGCCCTCGTTGAAGATCAGGTAGACGACCTTCAGCACCGCGCCCAGCCGCTCGTCCCGATCCGCCGGCAGGGCGAACCGGGCACCGCTGTCCTTCACGGTCGCCTTGGCCCGGCTGATCCGCCGGGTCATCGTCGCCTCCGGCACCAGGAAGGCCCGCGCGATCTCCGTCGTGGTGAGACCGCCGACCGCCCGGAGCGTCAACGCGATCTGCGACGCCGGGGACAACGACGGATGGCAACACATGAACAGCAGGACCAGGGTGTCGTCGGCGTCCGCGACCGGCTCACTCGGACCGGTCGCCCACTGCGCCACCCGGTCCTCGCGCCGCTGGCGGGCCTGCTCGCGACGGAGCAGATCCGTCAGCCGGCGCGAAGCAACCGAGATCAACCACGCCCGCGGACTGTCCGGGATCCCGTCCACCGGCCACTGCTGCGCCGCGGCCAGCAAGGCCTCCTGCACCGCGTCCTCCGCGGTGTCGAAGTGCCCGAATCGCCGGACGAGCGCTCCGAGCACCTGCGGAGTGAGCTCGCGGAGCAGATCCTCCAGGGCCGCGGCCATGACCGGTCAGTCCGCGATCTCGCCGCGGCCCTCGATGATCGGCCGGACGTCGGCGTACGCGGTCGCCCGGACGAACTCCGGCGCCGGTGTGTCGCCGAGCCGGGCCGCGATCTCGGTCGCCCGGTCGAACGACTCGCACTCGACGATCCAGTACCCGGCGAGCACCTCCTGGGTCTCGGCGTACGGCCCGTCGGTCACCACCGCGGCGCCGTCCTTGGACCCCAGCCGCCGGGTGTGCACCGGCGCCGCGAGCCCGCGCGTCTCGACCAGTTCACCGGACTCGACCAGGTCGTTGTTGAACTTCTCCATGAAGGCGCCCATCGCCGCGAAGTCCTCGGCGGTCCAGGCCGGCTTGCCGGTGTCCTTGCCCGCCATCCCGTCGTAGTCCTGCTGCGACGCGTAGGTGAGGATCATGTACTTCATCGCAATCTCCCGTCGTCCAGGGCACCACCGCGGTGCCGCTCGCCTGGTACGTCGCCCCCGCCGGATCGAACCGGACACCGCCGACGAACTTTTTTCGGCTTCGACTGGAGTATGCCGTTGTCAGGTGCAGGGAGTGATGAGTTTGTTGTACCTGTGGACAGCGTCGGAGACGTCGGTCAGGGCGTTCGCCTCAGGGGCGTACTTCGACGGGACCGCGACCTCGAGGTACACCTGGCGGCCGATGGTGGTGAAGATGAAACCGTTCCCGACTTCCTTGGCGAACCAGCCGACGCCGTTGACCTCGAAGCACTGCGACTGTGCCTCGGCCATCCCGGCCGGCGCGGCCACGCCGCAGGTCACCTCGATCGGCGGATCGCCGTACGCGGTGGTGAGCGGACTGGCGGGCTCGGTCTTGCGCCGCGACGCGTCCAGCACCTTCTCCGGCAGCGCCTTCACCAGCGGTTCACAGGCGGCTGCGACTTCGGGGCCGGCAGACGGTACGGCGACGGGCGCGGGACCCGGGCTGCACCCGACCAGCACGATCAGGCCGAGTGCAGCGAGCAGGACTTTGGGCATGCGAAAGACGGGCGGGGCCCCGTGGCGCTCAGATGTGGACGACGGGGCAGGTCAGGGTGCGGGTGATGCCGGGCACGTTCTGGACCTTGGCAACCACCAGCTTGCCGAGCTCGTCGACGTTGCGGGCTTCGGCGCGCACGATCACGTCGTACGGACCGGTGACGTCCTCGGCCAGGGTGACGCCCTGGACCTCGGCGATCTGTGCCGCGACGTCGGCAGCCTTGCCGACCTCGGTCTGGATCAGGATGTAGGCCTGGACCACCACGTCGTTCTCCACTCAGTCGTCCTCAGCGGGCACCGGCCGTGCTCCGCAGGGGTACTGCGAGACGGCCGGGCGTACTCTTCGTTGCCCGGTCACGGTACCGCCTAGACTCCGGTTGGCGATATGGGAGGTCTGCTGACGTGACAGAGACGTTGGGGAGCACGGGTGAGTTCGGCCTGATCGCGGCCGTCACCAAGGGGCTGTCCACAGGTGAGGACGTCCTGGTCGGGCCGGGTGACGACGCGGCCGTGGTGGCGGTGCCGGACGGCCGGATCGTGATCACGACCGACCTGCTGGTGGAGGGCCGGCACTTCCGCCAGGACTGGTCGTCGGCATACGACGTGGGCCGCAAGGCCGCCGCGCAGAACCTGGCCGACATCATGGCCATGGGCGCCCGGCCGACCTCGCTCGTGGTCGGGTTCGGCGCGCCCGCGGACCTGCCGACCGCCTGGGCGCTGGAGCTCAACCAGGGCCTGGTCGACGAGGCCGAGCTGGTCGACGTGAGCATCGTCGGCGGAGATACCGTGCAGTCGGACAAGATCGTCGTCTCGGTGACCGCGTTCGGCTCGCTGGACGGCCGTCCGCCGGTGCTGCGCTCCGGCGCGCGCCCGGGTGACGAGGTCGCGTACATCGGACGGCTGGGCTGGGCCGAAGCGGGCTGGTCGGTGCTGGCGCGCGGGTTCCGCTCGCCGCGCGCCGTGGTCGAGGCGCATCGCCGGCCGCAACCGCCGTACGCCGAAGGGCCTCGGGCCGCTCAGTCCGGTGCGTCGTCGCTGTGTGACGTCAGCGACGGTCTGCTCGCCGACCTCGGCCACATCGCCGTGGCGAGCCAGGTGGCCATCGACGTGCACACGCAGGCGTTGACTGTGCCCGAGCCGCTGCAGGCAGTCGCCGCCGCGACCGGTGTGGACGCGCTCAAGTTCGTCCTGACCGGCGGCGAGGACCATGCGCTGGTCGGCACCTTCGAGCCCGCCGACGTGCCCGAAGGGTGGACCGTCATCGGCTCGGTTGCAGAAGGCAACGAGGAACGCCCGGCCGGAACCGTGACCGTGGACGGAGCGGCGTACGCCGACGAGTCCGGTCACGCTCACTTCAGGAGTTGAGATGCTGCCCAGAGTGCTGACGATCGCCGGATCCGACTCCGGCGGCGGCGCCGGGATCCAGGCGGATCTGAAGGCGATGCTGGCCAACGGCGTGCACGGGATGAGTGTGCTGACCGCGATCACCGCCCAGAACAGCCTCGGCGTGCAGGGCGCGTGGGAGCTGCCGGAGGAACAGGTCCGGGCGCAGTTCCGCAGTGTGGTGGACGACATCGGCGTCGATGCGGTCAAGACCGGCATGCTGGCCTCTGCGTCGATGGTCCGGGTGGTCGCCGACCTGCTGCGCACGCTGCCGCCGTCTGTGCCGGTCGTGGTGGACCCGGTGTCGGTGTCGAAGCACGGCGACGCGTTGCTGGCTGCCGATGCGATGGACGCCGTACGGTCGGAGATCGTGCCGCTGGCAACGGTCCTGACACCGAACCTCACCGAGCTCGGACCGGTCGCCGGCATGGACCTGGAGACGGTGGAGGACCGCGAGCTCGCCGCGAAGCTGCTGCTGGACGCCGGCGCCAAGTGGGTGCTCGTGAAGGGCGGTCACGACCCCGGTACGGCGTCTGTGGACGTGCTGCACGGTGACGGAGTGCGACGGGCTTACAGCGCCGTACGCGCCGACAACAGGCACACGCACGGCACCGGCTGCACGTTGGCAAGCGCGATCGCGTCGTACCTCGCCCGTGGGTACGACGTACCCGGTGCCGTGGGGGCTGCGAAGGAGTACGTGACCGGGGCGATTGGGGCCGGGTTCGCGCTCGGTGGTGGAATCGGGCCGGTCGATCACGCCTGGCGATTTCGAGGGAGCAGCAGTTGAGCAAGCAGCAGCCGCCGGTTGACGGGTACTGCGAGCAGTGCGGGTTCAACTACGACACAGGTGACCTGCAGGGCACAGTGACGTTGCTCATCCGGCAGGCCGCCGACTGCAGCATGGCGCTGACGAAGGCAGCGGCCGGTCCGGACCCGGACGTCGTACGGCTGCGGCCGGAGCCCGAGGTGTGGTCGGCGATCGAGTACGCGTGCCACGTGCGCGACGTGCTGGAGGTGCAGCGGCAGCGGATCGCGCAGTGCCTGGCCGAGGACCGGCCGGTGTACGCGCCGATGGACCGGACCGGTCGGGTGAAGCAGGCCAAGTACGAGGACCAGGACCCGATGGAGGTCGCTGCTGCCCTGGTGCGGTTCGCTCGCGAGTTCGGCGCTGCTGCGCGGGTGCTCACGCCGCCGCAACTGGGCAAGCTGGGCCTCTACAACTACCCGGTGCGGGCGCCGCGGACGCTCGGCTGGATCATCCGCCACACCGCGCACGAGATCCAGCACCACCGCCACGACATCACGACGATCCTGGCGAAGGTGGAGCCGCCCATCGTGCCCAAGCCGCCGGCCGAGGCGGTCGGCGCCGAGGAGACGGACGAGGTCAGCGCCGATCAGCCCAGCTAGCGATCGACGGCTCCGTCGTCAGGTGGTCGAGAGCCAGTGCTGCAGCACCACGCAGCGGGCCGTCGGGCTGGTACGTGGCTGAGAGGACCGGCGGGGGAGCGGCCCGGTGGAAGTTCATCAGGCCGGCCAGATAGGCCTGCTCGAAGGTGGACTCGGCTGCGGCTCGGAGTGGGATCGCCAGACCGCCCACAGTGACTACCTCTGGGTCGTGCGCGTTGACGAGCCCGGCGATGCCTGTCGCGAGTGCGGTGACCACTTTGGCGACCGCACGGCTCGCAGCACGGTCAGTACGGCGTAGCACGGCCTCTGTGTAGCCGTACGGGTCATCTGGTGTCGGCTCCTTGAGGTGTCGAGCCAGGGCGCGCCCGTCGATCTCCAGATCCCAGCAGCCGCGCGCACCGCACGGGCACTGGCGTCCACGCTCGCCGAACGGGATATGTCCGTACTCGCCACCCGCCCCAGACGTCCCCTGCGCCGGTACGCCGTCGATCAGCAGCGTGCCGCCGATTCCGACCTCGACTATCAGGTGCAACGCCGTACCCGCACCGGCTGCGGCACCCGTGCGAGCCTCCGCCACACCACTCAGCGTTGCGTCGTTGCCGACCAGCAGCGGGAGGTCTGTGACCGTCTGCAGGTCGACTTCGGCCCAGCCGAGCGTGGGTGCCTGCATCAGGCGGTTGTCGCGGATGGTTCCGGCTGCTGCCAGGCTCACCACTTGCAGGCGATCGCCGTACTGCTCTTGCGCTTGCCGCACGGCCTTCTGCAGGTTGCCGAGCACCACCTGTGGCCTCCGACTGCGGTGCCGCTTGGACTGCTGCTCCAGGAACGACCCGTCGAGCGCGACCACGGCGCTCCGCCAGCTGCCCTGCCGCAGCTCCAGCGCGAGGACCACAGGGCCGCGCGGATGCGCCCGCAGCACGGTCGTCGGCCGACCACGCCCCTGACTGGGCGCCGGGACCTCGGTGAGCAGTTGCACGTCGCGCAACCGGGCAGTGACCTCGGTGGCGGAGCTGGTGCTCAACCGCAGCTCCCGCGCGACCGCGGCCCGCGTGATCCCGGGCCGACGGCTCACCCTCGCGAGTACGTCGGCAGCGGTCTGCCACTGCCCCCGGCGAACACCTGTCGTCATGCCATGGTTCTACCTTATGCTCGTCGTACGAGTTTAATGGAGGGGTGATGAGGATCCGCGACATCCGCGCCGTGTTGTTCGACATGGACGGCACGCTGGTCGACTCCGACGCCGCCGTGGAGCGTGCGTGGACGGTTTGGGCGGGGGAGTACGACGCCCCGGTGGCCGATGTGCTCGCCATCGCGCACGGCAGTCCGGCGGAGTCCACCGTCGTACGCATGCGTCCAGACCTCTCCGCGACTGAGCAGGCCGTAGCCGCGGCCCGGCAGTTGGAGCTCCAGTACGACGACGTGTCCGACGTGACCGCGACACCGGGCGCCGTCGAGGTGCTCGGTGTGCTGGATCGGCTCGGCCTGCCGTGGGCTGTCGTGACCAGTGCGGACAACCGGCTGGCGAAGGTGCGCCTGGCCGCAGCCGGCATCGCACCGCCCGTATTGGTGACAGTCGAGGACATCAGTCGGGGCAAGCCGGACCCTGAGGGGTATCTGCATGCTGCTGAGCTTCTCGGCGTACCGACGGAGCAGTGTCTGGTCGTAGAGGACGCAGCGGTCGGCCTGGCGGCTGGGCGCGCGGCGGGAGCGGTGACCGCGGGTCTGAAGGGGCTGGAGGCTGACATCCGGCTGACCGATCTGCATCAGCTTGCCGACCTGCTCACCACCGCCCGGACGGAGGGCACGGGGTCTGGCGACCTGACCGCCGGATGACCGGGCGGTCAGACGAGATCCGGATCGGTGTCGGGCTCTCGTCGATGGGGTACTTGCTGGCCGGACTGGGTGCCTGCATCGCTCTGCTCGCGCGGGACCTGAGCGAGTCCACCGGCCGCCTCGCCTTGCTGTCGTCGGCCTTTGCGGTGGGGCTGGTCGTGGTCGCTGTCGTGGGCCCGATGCTGCTGCGGTCGTGGGCGCTGATCACCGTGCTGCGCCTCGGGTCGCTGGTGTGCGCGGCCGGAGCTGTTCTGCTGGCACTGGCGCCTGCGTACGGCGTGGCGGTCGCAGGCGGGCTGTGTATCGGACTGGGTGGGGCGCTGCTCGTTCTCGTTGCTCCGCTGGTGTTGCACGGTCCTACGGCTGCGTCGCGGTTGAGTCGGGTCAATGCGGTCGCCAGTGCGACCGGGATCCTGGCGCCGCTTGCGATCGGTGCGGTCGACTCTGTTGGTCCGACGGGTCGGTTGGCGCTGCTCGCCGCCGTACCGCCGCTTGTCGCTCTCGCCGTACTGAAGGGGCCGGTTGAGCCGCGCCCGCAGGAGCCGGTCCATAGGTCGAGTGGCACTGCGGCTGCGGCGGTTGCGCTGGGGTGGCTGCGCGTTGTGCTGGCCGTTGGGGTGGAGTTCTGCTTTGTGGTGTGGGCAGTCGCGCGGCTGGCGGCTACGGGCTTGCCGATGGCAACGGCCGCGTTGCTGGGGAGCGCGTTCCCGATCGGTATGGCGGTCGGGCGCGCAATCGGCCCGATCCACGTGCGTGGCCTGTCTCCCGTCGTACCCGGCGGTTTGCTCGCGATCGTCGGCACCCTGCTCGTCAGCCTCTTCGACAGCCCGACCGCGGTCACCCTCGGCCTGGTCCTGGCCGGCACCGGCGTGGCCCCGCTCTACCCAGTCACGCTCGCCGCCCTGGTCGCCATCCCAGGGCTCAACCCCACCCGCCTGTCAGCCATCGGCGCCCTGGCCTCCGGCACCGCCATCCTCATCACCCCAGCAGCCCTGGCTCTCGTGGCCCGAGCCGTCCCGCTCCGCACGGCGTACCTGATCGCCCTGCCCCTGCTTGTCCTCCTGATCGCGCTCAGCCCGCGCGTACGGCGCCGTACACCCACCTACGTCGTCGGGACGTAGAGGTCACCTGACGGGCACGATGCGGCGCCAGCCGTCGAGGACGACGGTGGCCTCCATACCGACCGACTGGTACAAACCAAGAGCCGGCGTCGGGTTGTTCGTGTCGACGTTGAGAATCGTGCCGTCCCGGCCGGCGGCCGCGTCGAGCGCGAAGGCGTCGCGCAACAGGAACTTCGCCAGACCACGCCCCCGGAACTCCTCGACCACGCCGAGCATGCCGATGTAGCCGCAGTTCTCGGTCTCGACGTACCTGTCGCTGCAGTCGCGGACCGCGACGACCCGGCCGCCGACCTCGAGCAGCGTCAGCTGGGACCACTCGAAGACGGGCAGGTCCTCGTGTGCCTCGAGCCAGTCCTCGTGTGCGGATTCGACCCAGCCGAACTGGCCGCGGAAGCACTCGTTGATGGCCTCGTGCGCAGCCCAGCGGGTGGCGTCGTCGAAGGCGCCACGGCGGATCACGGCGCCGGCGGGCGCCGCCGGGACGGCAACCGGTCCGGTGTGGTCGATCCGCATTCGGAAGTACGTCGTGCCGGTGGCGAAGTCGTGATCGCACAACTGCGCGCGCAGCAACTCGTCGGCCCGGTACACGAACGCGTCGACGGTGACCTCGGCCCGGCCACGCTCGCGTCCCATCTCCTGGGCGCGGTGCATGGTCCGATCGACCAGCCAGCCGGCGACCTCCGGGTCCTGCGACGCCACCTCGATGCCGATCACCTGACGGTCACCGGCGCCGAGCGCGGTCGCGTATCCGGCCGGCAGGCCGCTCGCGGCGAGCACGAGCCAGCCGTCGGTCGAGCGGTCGAAGCCAGGCATGTCGATGCAGTAGGCGACTTCCTGCAGCGTGGTGTCGGCGAACCCGACCACTGCCGTGTTGTAGGCCGCGAGCATGCCGAAAATGGCGTCGGCATCGGCCGGCTCAGGCGATCGGACGGTATATCCGTCGGGTAATGCGGCGATAGTCGGCATGATTCCTTACCTGCCCCCTGGACACTTTTTGGATGCGCCCGGGGGCGTCAAAGTCATCGATCAGTGGTTTTACCAGCTGTGGGCGACATCCACCACGATGCGGCTGGTGGATCCTGGTCCGGTCAGGGTGAAGACGCGGAACGGAAGTCGAGCGCGGACGCCGAGCCCGATCGTGGTCTCACCTTCGAAACTGCCGGCGGACGCGACTTGCCGGAAGGTCCGGTACCCGCTCACGTTCGTCAGCTCGGCGTGGTTCGCCGGGTTGTACGTGCTGCGGCCGGCGTCGTCGTACGAAGGCACCGAGAGGATGATCTCCAGCTTGGCGCCGCCGCGGAGCGGCACGAGCTCGCCTTGTCCTACGGTGGAAACGTCCTTCACGTAGTGCGCGCGGAACCAGGACGGCTTGCCCACGACATCGAACACGATGCGGTCGAAACAGGTGTGCCGGCCGGAGCGGACGTTCGTCAGGACGCCGGATCCGCGATACGTGCTTGCCTCAGGCAATGAGCCCCAACCGGTGGGGCACGTGGTGGTGGCTGCTGTCGTGGTGGACGAGTCGGCGAGCGCCGGCACGGCTACGGCTCCCGCCGGCACTGCGGCGATCGCCAGGACGGCAACGGCAGTGCGGATCGGTCTTCGGATGGTTTGGATGGTTCGAATGGATTTCACTTGGTTCCCCCTTGGAATTACTTGTTAGATGCACCCAGGGGAACCGAAGTTGACATAATCAGGTGGTGATTTCAGGTGCCCGAACCGGCACGCACCGCGACGAGCATCGAAATGACGAACTCTGTGGCCTACAGCGCCCTTTCGGCGCGGCCTGAGGTGTTCGCGGCGAGGTGACCCCTTCGGTCTCCCAGGCGTCCTCGGGCGTTGTGCCGGCTGGTCGTGAACTGCTTGCCGCAGTCGACACGAGGTCCTGTGCGTGGACCCGGTTGCGTGCGGTGGCGGCAAGCGTCATCGCGGCATCGGCTACGCCTGGTTCGGTGCCTGGCGGGATGACGGCCAGATCGACGCGGGTCCCGGCCCGGTGTGACAGGGCGATCAGCAAACCGGGCGGCTGGCTGGCAAAGTAGCCCAGCCGAACGAGTCGCCCGGCCACGGCCAGACGGCGTGGATGGCTGTCCCAGTCACTGGCATGGAGCATCATCCGGGTGATCGGCCCGTGCAGTGCGTCGATGGCCAGGATGAGGCCGGGGAGCTCCGCGACGGGATCGGTCGAGCGTGGCCACCAGCCACCGTCGAGGAGTTCGGGCGCGGCGCCGGGCTGGAGCTGTAGCCGTGGTGTCGACGGTTCGGTCGAGGAGAAGACTGTTCTGCCGTCGTTGGCGGTGAGTGTCATGACGAGGCCTCAGTTCTCCGGCGGCGCACGACGCGGCACAGTTGGGTCATCCGGGCGGCCCCAATCGTCGTGGCCACGAGGGTCGTGGCGACGCCGGCGATGAACAGGGCCAGGGCGAGCGGCAGGGAGCCGTCCATCCAGAGGAAGTGGACGTCGACGCTGCCGGTGTTCTGCAGCATGAAGATGATCAGTAGGACGAGACCGGCCACGGCGGCGCAGATCCCGAACCACGCGGCACTCATGCGGGTGCGCGGCGCCCGGGGAGGCAGCGGTTTCGAGAGTTCGTCGACTGCCGACGGCCGCGTGACCGGTGCCGACGTGACTGGTTCGGGCGTGCTGCGAGCACGTTGAAAGACGGACATGACATTCCCTGCGGAAGGGCCGGCGTGGCTGGCAGCCTCAAGCGGGATGTCGTCGATTCCGGAACTACCTTCACATTACGCCTGTCCGGACCGGAAAGACATGCCGAACGCCCCGCGCCAGGCGCCTGCGGTGGGACAACCGAGACCTGACCATGCCATGCACCCTGCAACCACTCCTCGGCGGTCGCGTCGCCTGGGGCGGTGCACGTTCGTGAACCTGCAGTCCACGATCTACGCTCTCGTGAGCCGAGCGGGTAGACTGGGGAGACTCCGGAGCGATGGCATTCCACGTGGCATGTCGGGAACCCCCGCAGCCCTACGAGGCGATCTGCATGTCCATCCAATCCCTCCCCGTCCGTGGCGGCGCATCGCGTCGCTCCGCGGCGGATCACGATCTCCTCTACCTGTTCGCCGAGGTCATGTCCGCTCGCGCGGCCGATCGGCTGACGCGAGGACAGCGGCGTCCGGACGCTTCCTCCAACAGCGACGCGAGCCGCCTCACCTTGTCACTCGGTGCCTACGCCGCAGCCCTGGAGCAGTACCGGCTCCCAGTGCCGCCGGTGATTCGCGACGAACTCCGCCTGCGCAATGGGTTGCGGTCATGAACGGCAAGGAACAAGTCCGGACCTTGCACGCCCACGCGGACTGGACGCTGCGCAGCTTCCCGCTGCCCGCACACGTCATGGTCCTGGTGGCAACAGGCTGGCGCCGAGGCTGGCTCGTCGCTCGCGAAAACGGCCCCGCCGGCTGGAGCGGGCTCGTGCAGTACGAGCAGGGCGATGTGGAGATCACCGAGTACCTGCCGGCTGACCACATCGCCTCACCCGACATCTGGCTCACGACTGAAGGCGACAGCTGATCGGAGCCCCTAGGGCCTGGCGTACTTGCCCACCATCTTCACCAAGGTGTCCGGCGGGACGATCTTGACGTGCGGAGCAAGGCCGTTGACGACGGTCATGACGTTGTCGACGGACTTGCTCCAGGCGTGCCACAACACGATCGAGTAGCCGGCGGTGGCGCGGGGATTGCGGGTGGCGGTGTTGAGTTCCGCGGTCACTGACGCTTCGTCGGCACCCTCGAGGCCGTCCCAGAGCATGGTGCGCGCCGAGATGACTGGCTTGCCTTCGGACCAGACGACCTTGCCCTTGTGGGTGTCGTAGCGGGAGTACTCGAGGTAGATGAGGCCGTCGATCTGGGGGTGCTTGAGGTACGACGACCAGAGTCGCTGGTCCTGGAAGGAGTCGAAGTCGATGATCTGGACGGCTGAGAGATCGGCGCGTTCCATGGACTGTGCCAGTGCGGCCGTGTGCTTGGTCAGCGCAGCGGCGGGGTAGCGGCTCGGGTACATGTAGCCGCCACCTGAGGGGCCGACGACCCAGCGGTCTTTCGCGGACTGGTCGTAGTACCAGCGCATCACCGACGGCGCAAGGTCGATGAGGGACGGCGAGATGCCCCAGCCCAGGTCTACCTGGCCGCGGAGCGGGCTGCCGAACCAGCGTTTGTCGGTGGGGAAGTCGCCGAGCATCCACTGGATGTTGTCGCCGTCGGTGATCAGGAACGTCACGTAGTGGGCGTTCGGATCCGGTTCGGGGACCCTCCCCCCACCCCCTCCGCGCTGGCTCAAGCGGTCTTCGCGGATACCGGACAACACCGACAGGTTGCGGGCGTGGTCGGCGGGGATCGCCTTGACGCCGGCGTCGGAGTTGGGACCGATGAACTTGTCCTCGCCCTGGGCGGCGTCGCCCCAGCCGATCACGGTCGCGTCGTCGTCGAGTGCGCCGACCACCTCGGCGCGGAAGTCCGAGTTGCCGTCGAAGAAGGCGAGCGTCCCCGCCATCGTGACGTAGTCCCGCAGCCGTTCCGGCCAGTCGGCGCGCTGCTCGATCGCGACGTCGTGCCGCAACCGGGCCCAGTAGTTGTCCAGCACCCAGCGGTCGTCCTTGTCCCGCACGTCCAGGACCTTGCGCAACCCGTTCCGGATCGCGAGTGCCTCCAAGCTCTCCTCGACAGCCACGGCACCTGTCAGCCCGGCGAGCGTGGTCGCCACGTTGACCGACGGGGTGCCCGTTCGGAAGAGAACATATCCGCCGACGCGGGACCGGCTGACGGTTTTCCACAGGTCGCCGGCGCGGGCGTGGACGCCGTACCGGGAGACCAGGTCGTCGAGCCAGAACTGGTAACCGAGCGAGGGGATGTTCAGGTACAGCGTCTCGCTGCCACGCCGGGCCAGCAGACCCTGCAGCGTGGTCGCCAGCGTGCGCTCGGCGGGGCTCAGGGCCGACTCGTCCAGGACGCTCAGCAGCCGCGGCCGCTGACCTTTCGGGTACGCCGAGACCGCTGCCGCCGGGCCGGCGAACGACGAGGCCGGAAGAGCGAAGGACGGAGCGAGAGAGCCAAGGCCGACGCCGGCGGTCAGGCCGAGGGCATGGCGGCGGGTGAGACGTCGTCGATCGGACATGCGGTGCCTCCAGGAGCGGCTGGTGACTGTCCTACGTTGTCATCTGCCGGGCGACGATGCCACAACCGTGCACACATCACAAGAGTTCGTACTGGCGAAGCAGTGCAGTCAGCGTGTCGACGCCGGACGAGAGGTCGTACGCCTCGGCGTGCAGCCCGACGCTCCGGGCACCCGCCACGTTGCTTTCGTTGTCGTCGATGAACAGCACCGACGACGCGGGCAACTCCAGCGTGCCGAGGATGGCCCGGAAGTACGCCGGATCAGGCTTGGCCAGCCCGAGGTCGCACGAGTAGAAGGTCTGGTCGAACCACTCGCCATACCCGCGTTCGTCCTGCATGATCGCGCGCCGGTACGCCTGCTGGTTGGTCGCGAGATGGCAGCCGACGCCGTCGGCGCGCAACCCGGCGATGATCTCCAGAACAGCCGGCTCGGCCGCGAACCAGTGCCACGGCTCCAGCGCGTCCTCCAGCGACACCGGTGAGCCCCAACGCCGAAGGACCTCGGCGACCGCGTCCCGGAAGTCGCCCTTCCCGACCAGGCTCGGCTTCTCCGCCGCCATCAGGTCGGCGACGAACGCGGAGCCGTCGGCGGGGACGAACGACGTCAGCCGGGACCACCAGTCGATCGTCGGGCGCTGGATGACGCCGTCGGCGTCGAAGAGAACGGCGGAGATCATGCCGCCATCCTGTCAGGCAGCCCGAAGCCGGAACGAAGCTGGGAACTGTGTGACAACCCGCGGGTTGCGCTGGGCGGGGATGGCCGGAGGCGGCAACCATGGGCCCTTGACCGGTTCAGCGGTATGCGCTTACCTAGTCGGTGCCTGAACAATTATGGACAACTTCCGGCGGAAATGAACACAGAAAGCGCCAGGTGAAGGCGTATGACAGTGAGCAGAAGGAAGTTCCTGGCGCTAGGCGCCGCCGCGTCCGCGGCCGGCCTCACCGGCTGCGGGTCCCGGAGCTCCCTCGGCGGGTCCGACGAGCTCAGCATGTGGACCTGGGTCGGCTCGGTGAACGACGACCTGATCGGCCAGGCCGAGAAGGCGATTCCCGGGTACGACGGCATGCGCCTGGCGATGACCCGGATCGGCACCAACTACAAGACCAAGGTGCTGACCTCGCTGGCCGGCAAGTCGCTGGTCCCGGACATCGTCGCGATCAACGACGACGTCGCGACGTACTTCCCGAACGCCGACCAGTTCGTCGACCTCAAGACCCTCGGCGCCGACGAGCACGAGTCCGACTTCCTGGCCTGGAAGTGGAAGCTGGGCATCACGCCCGACGGCAAGATGATGGCCTACCCGATGGACACCGGGCCGACCGCGCTGTTCTACCGCACCGACATGTTCCAGAAGGCCGGGATCGACACCGATCCGGCCGCGGTCGCCGAGCTGGCGCCGACCTGGGACGCCTACATCGAGCTCGGCAAGAAGCTGAAGGCCGCGGTCCCGGGCTCGGCGATCACCGACAACATCACCGGCGTCTACCTGTACGCGCTGGCGCAGCAGCCGAAGCGCTACATGACCGAGGACGGCCAGTACATCGGCGACCAGGACCACATCCGCGAACAGTTCGACCTCGCGATCCGGGTGGTCAAGGAAGGGCTGTCCGCGAACGCACAGGCGGACACGACCGACGCCGACGCCGTCGTCACCAACGGCAAGCTCGTCGCCTACAACGCGGCCGTGTGGTGGGCCCAGCTCGGCCCGAAGAACGCGGCCCCGAAGACCAAGGGACTCTGGCGGGTGACGGCAGCTCCTGGTGGGGCCGGCAACCGCGGCGGGTCGTTCCTGGCGATCACGAAGTACTGCAAGAACCCCGAGGCCGCGTTCGCGTTCATCAGCTGGCTGGAGTCGGCGAAGAACCAGGCGCAGGCGTTCCTCGACCCGGTCCTCTTCCCGTCCACGCCGGCCAGCTACACCGACGAGCGGATGACGGCGCCGGACCCGTTCTTCGGTGGTCAGCGGATCGTCGACGTCTTCGGCGCGTCCGCCAAGAAGTACCCCGGGGCCTACTTCAGCCCGTACGACTCGATCATCGGCTCGCCGATCGCCGCCGAGCTCGTCAACGTCGAGACCGCCGGCAAGTCGCCCGACCAGGCGTGGGCCGACGCGCAGCGGCAGGTCGAACGCGAACTCACCCGAGCGGGGGCGATCTGAGATGGCAGTCACCAGCAAGACCCTCCCGGCCGCGATCAGCACCACCAAGGACCCCGGCCAGAAGCCGCCGGGCAAGTACCGCCAGGCGCTGCCGCAGTACGCCGCGATCTCGCCGTTCTTCATCCTGTTCGCGGTGTTCGGCGCTTTCCCGGTGCTGTTCTCGATCTGGATCTCGTTCCACTCCTGGGACGGCATCGGCCAGATGAAGTGGGTCGGGCTGGAGCAGTACAGCTACCTGCTCGCCGACCCGAAGTTCTGGCAGTCGATCGGGAACACGCTCGTCATCTGGGTGCTCTCGACGGTCCCGATGCTGCTGCTGGCGCTGGTGATCGCGAACGCGCTGCACAACGCGACCCGGTTCCGCAGCTTCTACCGGGTCGCCTACTTCATCCCGAACGTCACCTCGATCGTGGCCGTCACGATGGTGTTCGGCTCGATCTTCAGCAACAACTTCGGCCTGCTGAACGCGTTCCTGCAGTCGATCGGGCTGACCAAGATCGAGTGGCTCACCCAGCCGTGGGGGATCAAGATCGCGATCGCCACCATCGTCACCTGGCGCTGGGTCGGCTACAACGCGATCATCTTCCTGGCCGGCCTGCAGGCGATCTCCAACGACGTCTACGAGGCGGCCAAGGTCGACGGCGCGTCACCGCGGCAGACGTTCTGGCGGATCACCGTCCCGCTGCTGCGCCCGGTGATCCTGTTCACCGCGGTCACCTCGACCATCGGCGGCCTGCAGATCTTCACCGAGTCCCAGGTGCTGCTGGGCGACACCGGCGGACCGGGCGGGGCCGGGATGACGATCGTGTCGTACCTGTACGAGAGCGCGTTCCTGGACAACCAGTTCGGGTACGGCGCCGCGATCGGCTGGGCGCTGTTCATCCTGATCGTGCTGTTCAGCATCATCAACTGGCGGCTGATCGGCGGTGGTGAGGACCGGATCGGCCGGCGCGCCGCCCGCCGCAACGCGAAGGAGAACGCCGATGCGAGCTGACCGGACCCGCAACATCATCAGCCACGTCGTGCTGATGTTCGGCGTCGTGCTGTCGATCTTCCCGTTCTACTGGATGGTCGTGATGGCCTCCAACACCACGCCGGACATCTTCAGCTACCCGCCGAAACTCGTGATCGGCTCGCACCTGTTCGAGAACATGGGCAAGGTGCTCGACAACATCGACTTCTTCGGCTCGATGCTGATCACGCTGATCGTCTCGCTGGCGGTCACCGTGCTGGTGCTGTTCTTCGACTCGCTGGCCGCGTTCGCGTTCGCCAAGTACGAGTTCCCCGGCCGCAACTGGCTGTTCGGGTTGCTGCTGGCAACGTTCATGATCCCGGCCCAGCTGTCGCTGGTGCCGCAGTTCGTGACACTGGCCGAGTTCGGCTGGATCGGGTCGCTGAAGGCGCTGATCATCCCCGGCGCGGCGAACGCGTTCGGCATCTTCTGGATGCGCCAGTACGCCCGCGGAGCCATCCCCGACGAGCTCATCTCGGCCGCCAAGGTCGACGGCGCCGGCTTCTTCCGGCAGTACCTCACCGTCGGCATCCCGGTGCTGCGGCCGGGCCTGGCGTTCCTGGGCATCTTCACCTTCATCAACGTCTGGAACGACTACCTGTGGCCGTTGATCGTGATGACCGATCCGAACAAGCTGCCGCTCCAGGTCGCGCTGCAGCAGCTGAACGGCATCTACGGAACCGACTACTCCATGGTGATGGCGGGTGCTTTGATGAGTGTGATCCCACTCATCGGCGTCTTCATCATCGGTGGACGCCACTTCATCGCCGACATCGCCGCCGGCGCCATGAAGTTCTGACCCCACAACCGAACGGGACACCTCTTGACTGACACCACCCTCCGCTGGGGAATCATCGGCACCGGGAACATCGCGTCCCGGTTCGCCGGCCAGGTGCCGACGTCGGCGGCCAACACGGTCGTCGCCGTCGGCAGCCGGTCCGTCGACTCGGCCAACACCTTCGCGGACAAGCACGACATCCAGAACCGGCACGGTTCGTACGACGACCTGCTGGCCGACGAAACCGTGGACGCGGTGTACGTCGCCACACCACACCCGATGCACCCGGAGTGGGCGATCAAGGCCGCCGAGGCCGGCAAGCACGTGCTGTGCGAGAAGCCGCTGGCGATCAACAAGGCCTGGGCCGAGACCATGATCGAGGCCGCGGTCGCCAACGACGTCTTCCTGATGGAGGCGTACATGTACCGCTGCCTGCCGCAGACCAAGCTGATCGCCCAGCTGGTCCGCGACGGCGAGCTCGGCACCGTCCACCAGATCCAGGCCACCTTCGCGTTCGCCTCGTCGTACCGGCCGGAGAGCCGGATCTTCGCCGACGAGCTGGCCGGCGGCGGCATCCTCGACGTCGGCGGCTACCCGGTCTCGATGGCCCGGCTGATCGCCGGCGCCGCGACCGGGCAGCCGTTCGCCGACCCGGCCGCGGTGACCGCGGTCGGGCACGTCGGCGAGACCGGCGCCGACGAGTGGTCGGTCGCGACGCTGTTCTTCGACGGCGGCGTGACCGCCCAGGTGAGCACCGGCGTCCGGCTCCGCGACGACAACCAGGTCCGGATCTACGGCAGCGAGGGCTACCTCGTCGTCGAGGACCCGTGGTTCGGCGGCGACGGCAAGCCGACCCACGTCACCCTGCACAAGGCGGGGGAGGAGCCGCGCGACATCTCCGCCGAGCCCGCCCTCATCTACGCCGCCGAGGCCGAGGCGGTCGCGGCCGCGATCGAGCAGCGGCAGGCGCCCGAGATGAGCTGGGCCGACACCCTCGGCAACCTGGCCGTCCAGGACGAGTGGCGCAAGGCGATCGGGCAGCAGTACGCGAGCGAGCGGGACGACGCGATCATCCCGACCGCGACCGGACGGCCGCTCGCCAAGCGCGCCGACGCCCCGATGAAGTACGGCCGCGTGCCCGGTCTGGACAAGGACGTGTCCCGGCTCGTGATGGGCGTGGACAACCAGCAGACGCTGACCCACGCGGCGGCGATCTTCGACGACTTCGTCGAGCGCGGCGGCACGACGTTCGACACGGCGTACATCTACGGCGGCGGACGCGGTGAGAAGCTGCTCGGCCAGTGGATCACATCCCGCGGCAACCGCGACCAGGTCGTTGTGATCGGCAAGGGCGCCCACACCCCGCACTGCGACCCCGAGTCGATCACCCGGCAGCTGCACGAGAGCCTCGAGCGGCTGCAGACCGACCACGTCGACCTCTACCTGATGCACCGCGACAACGAGGAGATCGCGGTCGGCGAGTTCGTCGACGTCCTGGACGAGCACTTCAAGGCCGGCCGGATCAAGGCGTACGGCGGTTCCAACTGGTCCACCGCGCGGTTCGACGAGGCCAACGCGTACGCCGAGGCGAACGGCAAGCAGCCGTTCACCCTGCTGAGCAACCACCTGAGCCTGGCCCGGGCGTACGACGTACCGTGGAAGGGCTGCCGGCACGTCGCCGACGACGAGTCGCAGGCGTGGTTGCGGGACCGGCAGGTCGCGCTGTTCCCGTGGTCCAGCCAGGCCCGCGGGTTCTTCACCGGCCGGGCCACGCCGGAGGACCGCTCGGACGAGGAACTGGTCCGCTGCTTCTACTCCGACGAGAACTTCCGGCGGCTCGACCGGGCCCGCGAGCTCGCCGCCGCCAAGGGCGTCGAGCCGACCGCGATCGCGCTAGCCTGGTTGCTGCACCAGCCGTACCCGGTGTTCCCGCTGATCGGGCCGCGGCACATCAGCGAGACCAGGACCTCGATGCCGGGGTTGTCGGTGGACCTCACCGACGAGGAAGTGGCTTGGCTCACAGCCTGAACGCCCAGCCGAACCACGTCCCGAGCCGAATTGGTCGTGCGCAGACGCCCATGTAACATGGTCTGTCGGTGTCACGACCCTGAACACGGAGAATCATGTCTAAGAAGTGCGATGTCTGCGGCAAGCAGCCGACGTTCGGCAACAACGTTGCCCGCCTGGGTAAGGGCGCGATGATCCGCCGGGTCAAGGCTCGCACGCCCCGGCGGTTCAACCCCAACATCCAGCCGGTCCGGGCGCTCATCAAGGGCACCCCGACCCGCCTGAAGGTCTGCACGTCCTGCATCAAGGCCGGCAAGGTCCAGCGCGTCGTCGGCTGACCCCAGCTTTCTCCGTTGTAGGGCCTGAACAGGCGCCCGGGATCATCCCGGGCGCCTATTCGTGTCTGGCCACCACCGTGATCTCGTTGCGGTTGTGATGCAGTTGCCGAGCGTGCAGTACGGCGTACTCCTGCCGCAGCACGTCCATCCCACGCCGCGCCCCGTCCAGCGGGTTCTTCCCGCCACCCTTCAGCGTGACCACCGCGAGCCCGCCCCGGCGCAGGTGCGCCGCCGCGTCGACCATCATCCGGGCGCTCAGCACCTGATCCATCCGCATGTCGTTGACCACGACGTCGAAGCGGACCCGGTTCTCGGCGAAGAACCGCCCGGCCGTCGTCGCCGCGTGGTGGATCCGGCGGTCGCCGCGCAGCCGCGGGTCCAGCGAGCCGGGATCCACCGACCAGACCTCCTGCCCGTGCAGCCGCAGAATTCGCGTCCAGCCGCCTGGCGAGGCGCCCAGGTCCACTGCCTTCCCGCCGGCCGGCAACTCCAGACCGAAGGTGGCGATCGCCTCCTCCAGCTTGAACTCCGAGCGCGACACCCGGTCGTCCGATCGAGCCAGCCGCATCCGCCCACCCGGCCAGTCCGACAGGCTGTGCTCGAGGCGGTTGACGCCCAGGAGGATGCCCCGGCGGCCGGCGAAGCAGGAGACGACCACGTCTTGACCGGATCGGGTGACCGTCACCCCGCGGTCGGCGAGCGCGTCGTGCAGCCGGTGGTAGTAGGAGCCACCGGTGCCCGTTCCGTCGGTCCAGGCCTGAACGGCGAGCGCCTTCGGATAGTCGTGCAACTCGCCCAGCACCAGGTCGGCGAGCTCGTAGTCGGGCGGCAGCTCCTCGAAGCTCGCGACCTCCCTGGTCAGGTGCCGGACGAAGATGATCCGCCCGGCGTCACACGCCGCGGCCAGCTCCTCGACCGGCGGTCCCGCGACACGCCCGAGATCGGCGCCGACCCGCTCGATCCGCACCTCCCGGCCGAACTCGGCCCGGATCTCCCGCACCGCCCACTCGTAACTGTCAGCGGCAACCGAGAACAAGATCGGGGAGAGCACAGCACATGGTAAGGCGACCGGTTAGCCTTCCGGGCGTGGAGGAACTGAGCGTCGAGGTGTTGCGGGCCTGGGCTCGGACCGCGCTGGCCGAGCTGGGCCGGGCGCGGACCGAGATCGACGAGTTGAACGTGTACCCCGTCCCGGACGGTGACACCGGGACGAACCTCTACCTCACCTGGGAGGCCGCCTGCGACGCGCTGCCCGCGGGTGAGTTGACGTTCGTCGAGGCCGTCCAGGCGTTCGGCCGCGGCGCGCTGCTCGGCGCGCGCGGCAACTCCGGCGTCATCACCTCCCAGCTCGTCCGCGCCTTCGGCCTCCGGCTGGCCGAGAACCTGCCGCGACACCCGGACGCCGACGAGAACGCCGTACTGGCCGATCCCCGGATGAGTGAGGCCGTCGCCTTCGCCGACGCCCTGCGGTACGCCGCTGACGCCGCGTACGGCGCGGTCGCACAGCCGGTCGAGGGCACCATGCTGACCGTCGCCCGGGCCGCCGCCGGCGGGGCGATGACGGCCGCCAACGACAGCAAGGGCCTGGCGGACGTCTGCCTGGCCGCCGTCGCGTCCGCCCGTCAGGCGCTCACCAAGACCACCGAGCAGCTCGACGTACTGCGGCGTGCGGGGGTCGTGGACGCCGGGGGAGCGGGCCTGGTCGTCATCCTCGGCGCGATGGAGTCGGTGCTGACCGGCCGGCACGTGCGGGTCGACGTACCGGCGCGGGTGGAGCCGCAGGGGGAGAGCGCCGAGAGCCAGGACGGGCCGGCGTACGAGGTGATGTACCTGCTGGACGCGCCGGACGACAAGGTCGGCGACTTCCGGCAGACCCTGGCCGGGCTGGGCGACTCCGTCGTGGTCGTCGGCGGCGACGGGCTGTGGAACGTACACGTCCACACCGACGACGTGGGCGCCGCGATCGAGCAAGGCATCGACATCGGCCGGCCGCACCGGATCCGGGTCACCCACTTCGCCGACCAGGCCCACCACCACGACCCCGCCCCGGGCCGCGCGGTGATCGCCGTCGTGGCCGGCGAGGGGCTGGCCGCGTTGTTCACCGAGGCGGGCGCGCACACCATCATGGGCGGGCCCGGCCGGCGGTGCTCGACCGGTGAGCTGCTCCAGGCGATCGAAACCTCGCAGGCGCCGGAGATCGTGCTGCTGCCGAACGACAAGGACTCGATCGCGGTCGCCGAGGCCGCCGCGACCGCGGCCCGGCAGGACGGGATCCGGGTCGCCGTCATCCCGACCCGGGCCCAGGTCCAGGGCCTGGCGGCGATCGCCGTCCACGACCCCGGGCGCAGCTTCGACGACGACGTCGTCCACCAGTCCGCCGCGGCCGGGCAGACCCGGCACGGCGCGGTCACGATCGCGGTCAAGGACGCCTGGACGATGGCCGGAATGTGCCGGACCGGCGACGCCTTGGGCGTCGTCGACGGCGACTTCGCGCTGATCACCGAGGACCTCGAGGACGCCGCGATCGGCGTGGTCGACCGGCTGCTCGGCGGCGGTGGCGAGCTGCTCACGATCGTCACCGGGCGCGGCGTGGAGCCCGCTTTGGTGGTCGCCGTCGAGCGGCACGTACGGCGGAACCGCAAAGATGTCGATGTCGTGGTGTACGACGGAGGTCAGGACAGGTACCCGCTGCTGATCGGGGTGGAATGAAGACGGACATGGACCGCAAGCTCCGCGACTTCCTCGGTGCCAGGACGGCCAAGACCTTCGCGGAAGTGCTCGGCCTGGAGACGGTCGGGGAGCTGCTGCGGCACTACCCGCGCCGCTACCTGAAGAAGGGCGAGCTGACCCCGTTCGACGAGCTCGAGGTCGGCGACCAGGCGACCGTGAACGGCCGGGTCAAGAAGGTCACCGTCCGGTCGCTCGACTCCAAGGCCGAGATCCCGCTCGCCGACGTCCAGAAGTGGGCCCGGCGCCGGACGCTGACCAAGGTCGTCGTCACCGACGGCCGGCGCGACCTGGAGCTGGCCTTCTTCAACCAGCCCTGGCTGGCGACCAAGCTGACGCCCGGCACCGCCGCCCTGTTCTGGGGCGAGGTGACGATGTTCCGCGACATCATGCAGCTGAAGAGCCCGGGCACCGAGATCCTCGACGACGAGGACCTGACCGAGGCCGAGATCGAGCGCCGGGCCCGGCCGTTCCGGCCGCTCTACCCGGCCACCGCCAAGTTGCCCACCGCAACGATCGAGCGGTCGGTCAAGATCGTCCTGGACACCCTCGACGACACCGTCGACGACCCGGTCCCGGACCTGATCCTGCGCAACGAGAAGCTGCTCGGGCTCCGGGAGGCCCTGCAGAAGGTGCACCTGCCGGACACCGAGAAGGACATCCGCGACGCCCAGCACCGGTTCCGGTTCGAGGAAGCGCTGGTGATGCAGACGATCCTGGCCCAGCGCCGGGCGGTCACCGACAAGCTCAACGCCGTACCGCGGCCGCGGACCGCGGGCGGCATGCTGGACGAGTTCGACCAGCGGCTGCCGTTCACGCTCACCGAGGGGCAGGCCGAGGTGTGCGAGGAGATCTTCGCGGACCTGGCCCGGCCGCACCCGATGCACCGGCTGCTGCAGGGGGAGGTCGGCTCCGGCAAAACCGTGGTCGCGCTGCGGGCGATGCTGTCCGTGGTGGACTCCGGCGGCCAGGCCGTCCTGCTCGCCCCGACCGAGGTCCTGGCCACCCAGCACCACAAGACGCTCACCAAGATGCTCGGCGACCTGGCCGAGGAGGGCATGCTCGGCGGCGCGGAGCGGGCGACGAGGGTCGGCCTGCTGACCGGGTCGCTCGGCGCGGCAGCCCGCCGTACGGCGATGCTCGACGCGGCCAGCGGGGCCGCGGGGATCGTGGTCGGCACGCACGCGCTGCTCGAGGACAAGGTGCAGTTCGCGGACCTCGGGCTCGTGGTCGTGGACGAGCAGCACCGGTTCGGCGTCGAGCAGCGGGCGGCGCTGAGCACCAAGTCGGGCGACAACACCCCGCACGTGCTGGTGATGACCGCGACCCCGATCCCGCGGACCGTGGCGATGACTGTGTTCGGCGACCTCGCCGTGTCGACGCTGACCGAGCTGCCCGCCGGGCGGTCGCCGATCCAGTCGTCCGTGGTCCCGGCCAAGGAGAAGCCGGACTGGCTGCAGCGGGCCTGGCAGCGGGTCCGCGAGGAGGTCGGCAAGGGCCACCAGGCGTACGTCGTGTGCCCGCGGATCGGCGACGACGTGAAGAACGCGGCCGACGAGGAGGGCGAGTTCGTCGCGGGCGAGGAAGAAGACGGCGGTCCGAAGAAGCAGGCCCGGCCGCCGATCTCGGTGCTGCAGGTGTCCGAGGCGCTGGCCGAGATCCTGCACGACCTGCGGGTCGAGATCCTGCACGGCAGGCTGCCGGCCGACGAGAAGGACGCGGTGATGTCGCGGTTCGCGGCCGGCGAGGTCGACGTGCTGATCGCGACCACGGTGATCGAGGTCGGCGTCGACGTACCGAACGCCTCCACGATGGTGATCATGGACGCCGACCGGTTCGGCATCTCCCAGCTGCACCAGCTGCGCGGGCGGGTCGGCCGGGGCCGGGTGCCCGGGCTGTGCCTGCTGGTGACCGATCAGTGGGCCGGATCGAAGTCGTACGGGCGCTTGGACGCCGTCGCGTCCACGACGGACGGGTTCGAGCTGTCCCGGATCGACCTCGAGACTCGACGGGAGGGTGACGTGCTGGGCGTGGCGCAGTCCGGGCGGCGGAGCAGCCTGAAGCTGCTCAGCGTGCTGCGGGACGAGGACGTCATCTTCGCCGCCCGGCACGTGGCCAACTCGATCGTCTCAGTGGACCCGGAGCTGGCCGAGTACCCGGCCCTCAGGTCGTTCGTCCGGAGCGCACTGGAATCGGAGACCACCGAGTACCTGGAGAAGACGTGACTGTGTCGAATGCCGCGCCTCCGGCGCGGGGGTCACGGGGCTTCAACTCCCGGTCTTCCCTCGTCACTCCGGTCGCTTCGCTCCCTCCGCTCCTCAGTCCAGACCGGGAGGCCCCGTGACCAGGATCGTCGGGGGAGCGGCTGGGGGGCGGCGGATCGCCGTACCTCCGGGGACGGGGACGCGGCCGACCGCGGATCGGGTGCGGGAGGCGTTGTTCTCGTCGCTGGAGTCGGAGTTCGGCAGCTTCGACGGGCTCGCGGTGCTCGACCTGTACGCCGGGTCCGGGGCGATCGGGCTCGAGGCGCTGTCCCGGGGAGCGTCGCGGGTGGTGCTGGTCGAGTCGGACCGGCGGGCCGCCGAGGTGATCACGGCGAACGTCCGGACAGTCGGGCTGCCGGGGGCGACCGTGCTCACCCGGCCGGTGGAGAAGCTGGTCACCGGGGCCGGTCCAGCGGTGTTCGACCTGGTGTACGCCGACCCGCCGTACAAGCTGGAGACCGGCGACCTGCAGGACGTCCTGGTCGCGCTGGCCGGGAACGGCTGGCTGGCCGAGGACGCGGTCGTCGTGGTCGAGCGCGGGAAGCGGGAGCCGTGGGAGTGGCCGCCCGGGTTCGCCGCGCTGCGGGACCGCAAGTACGGCGAAGCCCGGCTTTGGTACGGTCACCGCCATGAGCACGGCGGTCTTTCCGGGGACATTTGACCCGCCCACCAACGGGCATCTCGACATCATCGCCCGGGCGTCGGCCGCCTTCGGCGAGGTGATCGTGGCCGCCGGGGTGAACCAGTCCAAGCAGCGGATGTTCGACGTGGACGAGCGGATCGCGATGCTGACCGAGATCGCCGCGCCGTACCCGAACGTCCGGATCGGCACCTTCGAGGGCCTGCTGGTCGACTACTGCCGGGCCCAGGGCGCCGGCGTGATCGTCAAGGGGCTGCGCTCGGCCGCGGACTACGACTACGAGCTGCAGATGGCGCAGCTGAACCACGCCATGACCGGGGTGGACACGGTCTTCCTGCCGACCCGTTCGGAAAACGCTTTCATCTCCTCCAGCTGGGTCAAGGAGATCGCCCGGCTGGGTGGCGAGGTCGCCGCCTTCGTGCCGCCCGGTGTTCACGCGCGGTTACTGGCGAAACTCTAGAATCACCCCGAATTGGGCACTCGCCCGCGGAGTTGGTAATGTTGAGCACCGGTCTCGACGAGACCGAGATCTTGCCTGCCCACGCCTTGAAAGGGGATGTCCTGAGCGTCTTGGACCCGCGGTCCCCACTCGTGATCGACACGCACGAGCTGACACGCCGCGCCGGGTCCCAGCGCGAAGTCTCCTTCACGGCGCCGGCGCCGGCGGATCTCGGAATCGACGTGATCGGCGTCCCCGAAGGCGACCCGATCCAGTTCGATCTACGGCTGGAATCGGTTGTCGAAGGGGTGCTCGTCACCGGAACGGCCCGCGGTCGTCTGGTCGGGGAGTGCGCGCGGTGCCTGGTCGATATCGAGGACGAGTTCCTCGCTGACGTCCAGGAGCTGTACGTCTACCCGGAGAGCGAAGCCGAACCGGACGAGGCCAGCCGGATGGAGGGCGATCTGATCGACCTCGAGCCGGTGCTGAGGGACCAGGTGGTGCTCGCGCTGCCCTTCCAGCCCTTGTGTACGGACGACTGTCCGGGACTGTGCCCCGACTGCGGGGTGCGCCTGGCGGACGAGCCCGGCCACAAGCACGGGGAGGCGGTCGACCCGCGCTGGGCCGCGCTCAGCGGCCTGCTCCAGCAGGACGAACGACCGCAGGACAACTAGATACCGATCATCACGTCAGCCAGCCGGCCGGGTTCACCAGCCCCCGGCCGAACCGAGGAGTCATAACCGTGGCCGTTCCGAAGCGGAAGATGTCGCGCAGCAACACCCGCAGCCGCCGGGCCCAGTGGAAGACCACTGCCCCGTCGCTGGTCACCTGCGTGAACCCCGCCTGCCGCGCGAAGCACCTGCAGCACACCGTTTGCCCGAACTGCGGCCAGTACGGCGCGAAGGGCGAGCGTCGCCAGGTCGTCGAGAGCTAAACGGCACCAACCCAGTGAACTCTGCCAACGAAACGGGGCTCTACGCCGAGCTGAACCAGCGGCTCGGCGTATCGCTGGCTGACAACTTACTGGAGCACGCCTTCACCCACCGCTCGTACGCGTACGAGAACGGTGGGCTGCCGACGAACGAGCGACTGGAGTTCCTGGGGGACTCCGTCCTCGGCGTCATCGTCACGGAGTCGTTGTTCCGCAACCATCCGGACCTGTCCGAGGGCCGGCTGGCCAAGCTGCGTGCCGCCGTGGTCAACATGCGCGCGCTGGCCGGCGTCGCCCGCGAGCTCAAGCTGGGCAAGTACCTGCGGCTCGGCCGGGGCGAGGAAGCGACCGGTGGGCGGGACAAGTCGTCCATTCTGGCCGACTGCGTCGAGGCGCTGATCGGCGCCGTCTACCTGGACCGCGGGTTCGAGACCGCCGGCCAGGTCGTGCACAAGCTGTTCGACGACCTGATGGAGTCCTCGGCCCGGCTCGGCGCCGGCCTGGACTGGAAGACCTCGCTGCAGGAGCTGGTCGCCCAGCTCGGCGTCGGCGTCCCGGAGTACGTGATCGCCGAGTCCGGCCCGGACCACGCCAAGACGTTCGAGGCGCGGGTCCGGATCGGCTCCGACACCTACGGCCACGGCATCGGCCGGAGCAAGAAGGAAGCCGAGCAGCAGGCCGCCGAGACCGCCTGGAAGGCCCTGCGCGCCGCGCACCCCGACAGCACGGACCCCTCGCAGCCCTGAGGTGCCCGAGCTCCCAGAGGTAGAGGTCGTTCGCCGCGGGCTGGCGCAGTTCACCACCGGCCGGACCATCGACGCCGTCGAGGTCCTGCACCCCCGCCCGGTACGGCGTCATGCCGCCGGGCCGGACGACTTCGTGGCCCGGCTCAAGGGCCAGGTGTTCGCCGAACCGGCCCGCCGCGGCAAGTACCTGTGGCTGCCGCTGGAGTCCGGGGACGCGGTGCTCACCCACCTCGGCATGAGCGGCCAGTTCCGGGTCCAGCCGGTCGGCGCGCCGGACGAGCCGCACCTGCGGGTCCGGTTCCGGTTCGCCGACGACGGCGGAGAGGTCCGGTTTGTGGACCAGCGGATGTTCGGTGGTCTGTCCTACTCCGACGGTGGCGCTGAGTTACCGGCCGAGATCGCCCACATCGCCCGGGACCCGTTCGATCCGCTGTTCGACCCGGACGCCGCGGTGGCCGCGATCCGGCGCCGCAGGACCGGCCTGAAGCGGGCCCTGCTGGATCAGAACGTGGTCAGCGGGATCGGCAACATCTATGCGGACGAAGCGTTGTGGCGCGCCAAGCTGCACTACGCCCGGGCCACCGAAACGCTCAAACCCGTTCAGGCACAGGAGATTCTCCGGCACGCCCATGAGGTGATGGCCGCGGCGCTCGACGTCGGCGGGACCAGCTTCGACGCTCTGTACGTCAACGTGAACGGCGAGTCCGGGTACTTCGAACGCGGCCTGAACGTCTACGGGCAAGAGGGTTCGCCGTGCCCGCGGGACGGCCGGCCGATCCGTCGCGAGCCGTTCATGAACCGTTCGTCGTACCGGTGCCCGAAGTGCCAGCCGGTCCCGCGCCAGGCCCGCTGGTGAGAGAGGTATCGTTAAAGAGTGAGGGCCTAGGTTGACCGTCGGCCCCGCCGGTGTCACCCTGAAAGACGGCACACATTACTTGTTAGGCGCTCCGTGGACCAGGGGCGCTCACAGGCCAGAACCCTTCCGGAGGACAGCACAATGGCCAAGGCTCTTCTAGGGCACCTTGGAGGCACTGACCCGCGCATGCTCGAGCAGGTTCGACTGCTCAACCGGCGTGTCGCCGATCTGGAGGCGCACGTGATGCGTCTTCAGGCAGAGAACGACCACCTCGTCGCACAGGTCCACGAGGGCCGGCTGCTCACCGTCGACGAGGCTCTGCGCGCCCCCGCTTCGGTCTGAGGACCCGAGCCGCAGACACCAGAGTTCCATCTCTACCGTCCGCACAACCACGGCGGTGGCCCCCGTCCGGGCCTCCGCCGGTTTCATGTCCGCTGAATGTTGAGCTCCCCCACCATTGCCGGCCAATCTGCCGGTCGGCCTCCACCGGTTCGCGGGAATGTCTTTGTAGACTGCGAAGCGGAACTACTTCCCCCGGGTAGCGGCAGCGTCACGAGCAGTTACGACGGTTCCTTCGGTATCGTCTGTCCTTTCACGGGTTGGAGAGCTTCGCTTTGTACCTGAAGAGCATGACGCTCCGAGGCTTCAAGTCGTTCGCGTCGGCCACGACGATGAACTTCGAACCGGGCATCACCTGCATCGTCGGCCCGAACGGCTCCGGCAAGTCCAACGTCGTCGACGCCCTCGCCTGGGTGATGGGCGAGCAGGGCGCGAAGTCGCTGCGTGGCGGCAAGATGGAAGACGTCATCTTCGCCGGCACCTCCGGCCGCGCCCCGCTGGGCCGCGCCGAGGTGGTGCTGACCATCGACAACACCGACGGCGCGCTGCCGATCGAGTACGCCGAGGTGACGATCAGCCGGACGATGTTCCGCAACGGCGGGTCCGACTACCAGATCAACGGCCAGAACTGCCGGCTGCTCGACGTCCAGGAACTGCTCAGCGACTCCGGTATCGGCCGTGAGATGCACGTCATCGTCGGCCAGGGCCAGCTCGACTCGATCCTGCGCGCCACGCCGGAGGGCCGGCGCGGGTTCGTCGAGGAGGCGGCCGGTGTCCTGAAGCACCGCAAGCGCAAGGAAAAGGCGATCCGGAAGCTGGAGGCCACCGAGGGCAACCTGCACCGGCTCGGGGACCTGATCACCGAGATCCGCCGTCAGCTCAAGCCGCTCGGGCGCCAGGCGGAGGTGGCACGCCGGGCGGTGACGATCCAGGCCGAGGTCCGCGACGGCCGGGCCCGGCTGCTGGCCGACGACATCGTCCAGGCGCAGTCCGCGCTGGAGGCCGAGCTCAAGGACGAGGCGCGGCTGACCGAGCGCCGGACCGAGACCGAGGCCAGGCTGCGGGAGGCCCGGGAGCTCGAGGCCGAGCTGGAGGACGCGCTGCGCGAGGACGCGCCGGCCCTGCAGGCGGCCCAGGACACCTGGTACCAACTGTCCGGCTTCAGCGAGAAGATCAAGGGCACGGCCCGGATCGCGGCGGACCGGATCCGGTCGCTGAACGACGAGGCCGAGGAGCCGCGGGCCGGGCGGGACCCCGACGAGCTCGAGCTGGAGGCGGCCCGGGTCCGCGAGACCGAGGCGCAGATCGAGGCCGAGGTCGAGGCGCACTCCGAGTTGCTCGCCGAGGCGGTCGAGCGACGCCAGCAGCTGGAGTCGCAGGAGGCCGAGGAGGAGCGCCGGATCGCGGCGCTGATCCGGGCCGCGGCGGACCGCCGCGAGGGCCTGGCCCGGCTGACCGGCCAGGTGAACGCGCTGAAGAGCCGCGCGGCCGCCGCCGAGTCCGAGATCGGCCGGCTCGCCAGCAACATGCGGGAGGCGGAGGCCCGGGCGGCCAAGGCCCAGCACGACTTCACCGCGCTGGAGACCCAGGTGGCCGGCCTCGACGCCGGCGAGAAGGGCCTCGACGACCAGTACGAGGCGGCCCAGGCCGTTCTCGACGAGCTGGACGAGCGGCTGGCCAAGCTGCGCGCGGAGGAACGGGACGCCGAGCGCGAGCGCACCGGCCTGGCAGCGCGCAAGGAAGCCCTGGAGCTCGGTCTGAACCGGAAGGACGGCGCCGGCGCCCTGCTGGCCGCCTCCGAGCAGGTCAACGGCCTGATGGGCTCGGTGGCGGCGCTGCTGAGCGTGCGCTCCGGCTACGAGACTGCGATCGCGGCCGCCCTCGGTGAGGCCGCCGACGCCGTTGCGGTCACCCACGCCGACGCTGCCCTCCAGGCGGTCGGCCACCTGAAGCAGCACGATCTCGGCCGCGCCGGGATGCTGCTGGGCGACGCGCCGGCGGATGACTACACGACCTGGCCTCAGCTGCCGTACGGGGCGTCGTACGCCGTTGACGTCGTGGACTGCCCGGACAGCCTGCGGCCCGCGCTGCGACGGCTGCTGCGGAAGGTGGCCGTGGTGGACGACGTACCGGCGGCTCAGTCGCTGGTCCGGCATCTGCCCGACGTCACCTGCACCACCCGCGCCGGCGACGTACTGGGAGCGCATTTCGCGTACGGCGGTTCGGACGCGGCGCCCAGCCTGATCGAGGTGCAGTCCGCGGTCGACGAGGCGGCGGAGAAGCTGACCGAGGCGACGGCGCGCAGTGAGCGGCTGCGGTTCGAGCTGCAGGCCCTCGAGGACGAGCGGACGCGGCAGAAGGACACCGTCGAGATCACGCTGGCCCGGCTGCACGAGTCGGACGCGGCGATGGCCGCGGTGGCCGAGCAGCTGGCCCACTTCGGGTCGCTGGCCAAGGCGTCCCGCGGCGAGGCGCAGCGGATGGCCGAGGCGATCGCGGCGGCCGAGGAGGAGCGCGACCGGAACCTCTCCGGTCTGGCCGAGCTGGAGGAGCGCCTCACCGACGCCGAGCAGTTCGACGACGACGGTGACGAGCCGGACACCAGCGAACGGGACCGGCTGGCCGACGCGGCCAAGGCGGGCCGGGCGGCCGAGATGGAGGCGCGGCTGGCGCTGCGGACCACCGAGGAGCGGGCGCGGGCGCTGGCCGGCCGTGCCGACTCGCTGGAGCGCGCGGCCCGGCAGGAGCGCGAGGCGCGGGCCCGGGCGATCGCTCGGGCAGCACGCAGGGCACGGCAGGCAGAGGCGGCGCAGGCCGTTCACCTGGCCGCCGGTCACGTACTGGCTCGGCTGGAGTCCTCGCTGCAGCTGGCCGCGTCCGAGCGGGCCGCGATCCAGGCTCAGCGGGCGGACCGCGAGCAGTCGCTGGCGCAGGCCCGGTCAGCGACGCGGAACCTGAGCTCCGAGCTGGAGCAGCTGACCAACACCGTGCACCGGGACGCGCTGGCGCGGGCCGAGCAGAAGATGCGGCTGGAAGCTCTGTACGAGAAGGCGCTGGGCGAGCTCGGGATCGAGGTCGACGCGCTGGTCGCGGAGTACGGCCCGGACCAGCTGGTGCCGCCGCTGCCGAAGGACGGCGAGGAGAACACCCTCGAGCTCGAAGGTGAGCCGTTCAACCGGACCAAGGTGGAGAAGCGGCTCAAGCAGGCCGAGCGGGCGCTGAACCAGCTCGGGCGGATCAACCCGCTCGCGCTGGAGGAGTTCGAGGCGATGGAGGAGCGGCACCGCTTCCTGTCCGAGCAGCTCGACGACCTGAAGAAGTCCCGGCGCGACCTGATGGACATCGTCAAGGAGGTCGACGAGCGGGTCGAGCAGGTCTTCACCGAGGCCTACCGGGACGTCGAGGTCGCCTTCCAGCACGTGTTCAGCCGGCTGTTCCCCGGCGGTGAGGGCCGGCTGGTGCTGACCGACCCGGACGACATGCTTGCCACCGGCATCGATGTCGAGGCGCGCCCGCCGGGCAAGAAGGTGAAGCGGCTGTCGCTGCTGTCCGGTGGTGAGCGGTCGCTGGTCGCGGTCGCCTTCCTGGTCGCGCTGTTCAAGGCCCGGCCGTCGCCGTTCTACATCCTCGACGAGGTCGAGGCGGCGCTGGACGACACCAACCTCGGCCGGCTGCTGGAGATCTACGAGGAGCTGCGGGAGAACAGCCAGCTGCTCGTCATCACCCACCAGAAACGCACCATGGAGGTCGCCGACGCGCTGTACGGCGTGACCATGCGCGGCGACGGTGTGTCGTCGGTGATCTCCCAGCGGATCCGCGAGCCCGAGCCGGTCTGACTCTCACCAGCTGTTGTCGCTGCCACCACTGCCGTGGTCGCCACTACCGCCTAGGTCGGAGCCGCCGCCCCAGCCGCCGTCGAAGTACAGGTCGCCTTGGGCGTCGTAGTGGTCCCAGAGGCCGTAGCTGTACTTCGTGTCCTCGGCGGCTCTGAGCGTCGCGGCGTCGGCGAACGCGGCCAGCCCGCGACGGAACGGGCCAAGGCGGAACATCCCGGTGGCGCTCCACCAGCTCACCGGCTCGTCGTCGTCGACGGGCAGACCGGCCGCGAGCTGCTCCCAGCGATGGTGCAGCCCGAGCGCGAGCGCCCAGGGGAGGAACCGGATCAGCTCGGCCTGCCGGATCTCGCCGGGCTCGAGCGTGCCGACGTACCTCCGGAAGCCGAGCACCTGGTCCACCATCGCGTGGCCGGCCGGCGTGAGGATTCCCCACCCGAGCAGGCGAGTCCGGCGCAGGAGCCGCCCGGTGCTACCGGGGACCGGCGTCCGGTAGTACCAGCCTTGCTCGACGACTCGCGCTTCGACGGCCCGCCGCAGCTTGTCGTGCGCGCCGAGCATCCGGACGTTGTCCTTCCGGCCCCGCCGCAGCATCCGGCTGTCGCCCGGCTTGAGCCGGGGGAACATGCCCTTCAGCAGGACCCGGTGGTGCTCCTCGACAGCCGCGCCCGGATCCACCAGGACCACGGTCTGCGGCGAGTTCTCGGCCGGCCCCTCGTCGATCCGTACGGCGCCGAGCTGAGCGAGCTCGAGGACCGTGCCGCCGGTGGCTGCCGGGCCGACCTCGCCGAAGACGAGCAGGGCTGCCTCCGCGACCGGCAGGTCCGGTGGGGTCGACCGCTTCGGCAGCCGCAGGTAGCGGCGCGCTGACAGCCTCATGGACCGAGAATAGGTCCAGACCGGTTCTGTCGAACGCTTGATCGATCAGGCGGTGATCGTCATCGAGGCGATCAGGTCGCCCTGGACGTCGAAGGTGAAGTGCGACGGGCCGTTGTAGCCGTCGCCGCCGACCTGGGTGACGATCGTCAGCGGGTTGCCCGGGGTGGACACCTGGGTGCCGGTGAAGGTGGCGCGCTTGCCGATCAGCTCGTTCTCGCTCCAGGAGCGGATCCGGTCCGGGCCGCGGAACTGCCGGCCCCAGTCGTCGACGTAGCCGTCGGTGGCGAACGCCGCGACGAAGGCGTCGTTGTCCTGCTCGTCGATCGCGGTGAGCGCGCGCTGCACCGCGGCCGGGATCTCTTGGCTCATGCGCCCGACGATATCCCCCGGGATTGAACCGGACCGGGACCGCGGACGTGTGGGGGGTGTCGATCACCGACTTCGAGGGGACACCATCATGAAGCGTCTGGGCAGTGTCGTCGCCGCGCTCGTGCTCGGCCTGGCCGGGCTCACCGCCTGCGGCGACGAGAGTGACACGCCGGCGAGCGGGCCGGCCGCCAGCGAGGCGGCGAGTGGCGGGGCGAAGCTGGCCACCGCGGAGGTCGGCGACCTCGGCAAGATCGTTGTCGACGGCAATGGACGGACCGTGTACGTCTTCGACAAGGACACCTCCGGCAAGTCCAACTGCGAGGGGGACTGCCTGGCCAAGTGGCCGGTGGTGCCCGCCGGCGAGGGCACTCCGCAGGTCGAGGGCATCGCCGCCTCGCTGGTCGGCACCGTGACCCGCAGCGACGGCAGCAAGCAGCTGTCGATCGATGGACTTCCGATCTACCTGTTCGCCAGCGACACCAAGTCCGGTGAGGCCAAGGGCCAGGCGGTCGGCGGTGTCTGGTGGGTCGTGGCCCCCGACGGCAAGAAGATCACCAAGCAGCCGTCCTCCGACAGCGGCAATGGTTACGGCTACTGATGTCATCCCGGTGTGGTCGCCCACTGTTCCCGGTATCGTGCGGACGGTGGGTGACTACCGCGGTGCGGAGGCCGGCGAGGCGCTGGTCCGCTCCTTGTACGCCGAACACGGCCGCAGCCTGCTCGCGTACGCGACCCGGCTCACCGGTGACCGTGCTGCCGCGGAGGACGTCGTACAGGAGACGCTGCTGCGGGCGTGGAAGCATGCGGACGACCTGACCGCAGGCAAGGGGTCCGTGCGTGGGTGGCTGCTCACCGTGGCCCGCAACATCGTCACCGACCGGGCCCGGGCGCGAGCGGTCCGGCCGACTGAGGTGGGGGACGTGGAGGATCGGCCGCCGGTCGAGGCGGACCACTCCGAGTCGGTCGTCAACACGATGGTGGTGCTGGACGCGCTGGACCGGGTGTCACCGGAGCATCGCGAGGTGCTGGTGCAGCTGTACTACCGCGGACAGTCGGTGGCCGAGGCGGCGAAGGAGCTGGGCGTTCCGCCCGGTACCGTGAAATCGAGATCGTATTACGCCCTCCGAGCCTTGCGCGCGGTGATGGCGCCCGGACAAGGAGCGGAGGTGGCCCGATGACTGAGCACGATCGCACCCAGCTCGGCGCCTACGCCCTCGGCACGCTGGAGCCCGACGAGGCCCGGGAGGTCGACGAGCACCTGGCGACCTGCGCGGAGTGCCGCGCGGAGCTGGCCGAGCTGGAGGAGATGAAGGAGTTCCTCGGCGAGGTGCCGCCGGAGGCCTTCCTGGATGGTCCGCCGCCGGACGGCGACCTGCTGCTGCAGCGCACTCTGCGAGAGGTGCGGACTGCTGAGGCGGCGGCTCCGGCTCCTGCCAAACGGCGCTCGCCTTGGCTGCTGGTAGCTGCTGCGGTTGTCCTAGTGGCCGGTGCGCTCGCTGGCGGCGTGCTGATCGGCCGGCAGAGCGTGGGCGAGGCCGACCAACCAGTGGCGGGGTCGAAGCACGTGACGGCGACCGACAGCACCACAGGCACGAGGATGGCGACCACCGTGGAGCCGCGGGCCGGGTGGAGCTGGATTCAGGTGCAGGTCGACGGGCTGAAGGCCGGAGCCGAGTGCGAGATGGTCGTGATCGACAAAGCCGGCAAGACCTGGGTCGCGGGCACGTGGCTGATCTCCGAGAAGGCGGCACGCGAAGGCAGCCGGTTCGGCGGCGGTGTGCTGGTTCCGATCGATCAGGTGAAGTCGGTGGAGGTCAGGACGCTCCAGGGCCAGCACGTGGTGACCACCACCATCTAACTCGCTTGCAGTCGCACGAGAGGATGGGAGCGTGGCTACCTCCGACGACCTGCGGGCCCGGCGTAAGGCTGCGGCCGACAACTGCGACCGTTGGCTGTCCGTGCGTAGGTTGCCTACCGCGGACAGCCTGCAGCGTCTGGCGGAGGCCGCCGGCGAGGAGAGCCCAGACACGTACGGCGACGGCGGTCACGTCGCCGCACTGGAGCAGGAGGTTGCCGAGCTGCTCGGCAAGCCGGCGGCAGTGTTCATGCCGACCGGGATCATGGCCCAGCAGAGCGTCCTGCGCGTGTACGCCGACCGCGCCGGGACCAGCCGGGTCGCGGTACACGGACAGTCGCACCTGTTGCAGCACGAGCTGAACGCGTTGGAGGAAGTGCACGGTCTGCGGATCGAGCGGCTGACCTCGGAGCCGCGGCAGCCCCGGCCGGACGAGCTGGCCGCGATTCCGGGCAAGCTCGCCGCGGTGACGCTGGAGTTGCCGTTGCGCGAGGCCGGGTTCGTGCTGCCGACGTGGGACGAGCTGGTGGTGTTCGCCGAGTCGTGTGCGGAGCGCGGCGTACCACTGCATCTCGACGGCGCTCGGTTGTGGGAGAGCACGCCGTACCTGGAGCACAGTCTGGCCGAGGTGGCTGCGCTGGCCTCGAGCGTCTACGTGTCGTTCTACAAGGTGCTGGGCGGGCTGAGTGGTGCCGCGCTGGCCGGGCCGGAGGACGTGATCGCCGAGGTACGGCGTTGGCAGCGCCGACTGGGTGGCAACCTCTTCACGCTGTTCCCGTACGCCGTGTCCGCGCGCGAGGGACTCAAGACCGTGCTGCCGCAGATGGGCGAGTTGTACGAGCGGTCCGTCGAGCTCTCGATGGCCTTGCAGAGCGAGGGTTTCCGGGTGTTCCCGGAGCCGCCGCACACGAACTCGTTCCGGGTCTACGCGCCGCGGCCGGCCGAGGCGATCGACCGGGCGTCGATCGAGCGGATGGAACGGACGCGGGAGGCGATCTGCTTCACCTGGCACCCGGCCGACGTACCGGGCTGGTCATGGGTGGAGCTGGTGGTGACTCCGAACACGTTGGCCTGGGAGATCGACGAAGTGGCCAAGGCGTACGGGGAACTTCTGGAACAATGAGGGCGTAGGACTTTCAGTGAGGCAAGGCGTGGGGATACGGGGAGAGAAGTGCTGACATTCGTTGTCACGATGGTTGTTCTGCTGGTCCTGTCCGGACTGGTGCTGCTGGCGGTCGCGCGGGGGGAAGGCAAGCATTTCGGGTAGTACCGTGCCGGGATGAGAAGGCTGATCTTCCAGGAGTACGTGACGCTCGATCTGTACGCCGCCGACTCGGACGGCGGGCTGGACTTCTCCAGCACGATCGCCGAAGAGGCCGACGTCGACAACCTGGCGTTGCTCGACACCATCGACACCATGTTGCTCGGGGCGGAGACGTACCGGCTGTTTGCGGCGTTCTGGCCGACCGAGGCAGCGGCTGACGACCCGATCGCGCCGAGGCTCAACGCGCTGCGCAAGGTGGTCGTGTCGAGAACGCTGGACAGCGCGCCCTGGGGCTCGGACGACTCTGCCCTGGTGATCCGGGACGCGGTCGAAGACGTGCGCGAGCTGAAGAGCGAGGAAGGCAAGGACATCATCTTGTGGGGCAGCATCTCGCTGTTCCACACCTTGCTGATCGCCGGACTCGTCGACGAGGTGCAGTTGCGCGTCTGCCCGGTGCTGATCGGTGCCGGGAAGAGCGTGTTCCCCGGCGGTGGTGAGACGCGGGTGCTGGAGCTGATCGAGGCCCGGCCGTGGGCGAACGGCGGGGCGCTGCTGCGCTACCAGCCGGCTAGCTGACCGCGTCGACGATCGCCTTGACGATCGGCGCTGCCACGGTGATCGTCGGCAGGACGAGCAGTGCTACGGCGACGGCGTACGTCCCTGCTGCCAGCAAGGGATAGCGCGGCTCCGGGTCGGCCAGTCGCTGGACGCGCAGCACGGTGGCTGACTTGGCTGCGGCCAGCCCGGCCTCTGGTGCGGGTGCACCGGCCAGTGCGACGAGTGCCCGGGCCAGTGGCCGCGGACCGTTGCGCCGGCGGGCGTCGTCGTCGGCCAGGAGCTCCACCAACGTGCGTGCCTGCTCCAGCGCCACCTCGCTACGCACCCAGCGCGGGAAGGCCTGGTGCAACGCGGTGAACGCCTCCAGCACCAGGTCATGCCGTGCGCGCAGGTGCGCCTGCTCATGCGCGAGTACGGCGTGCAGCTCGCTCTCGTCGAGTCGTTCAAGCGCACCGACCGACACGACCACCCGCGCGCCGCGCAGTGCCGGCAGGCAGTAGGCCAGCGGCGTCTCCTCCGACAGCACTCGCAGACCAGGGATGAGGCCGTCCGGTGTGGCCAGTACGTCGACCAGGTCGCGGTGCCGCTTGCGACGGGCGCGCGTACCCACGGCAACTCGCCCGGCAACCCAGACCAGCTTCACCAGGACCAGTGCGGTCATGGCCAAGATGGCTGCCGCCAGGAGGTCCCGTGGGGACGACGGGTTGAAGCTGGGCTCACCTGGCTGGCCGGCGGTGGAGTAGGACAGGGAAATCCCTGCGCCGAGCGCTGCCAGGACTGCCGCGATGGCGATCGCCTGCCAAAGTGCCACGGCGGCCCGCGGGATCCGGTAGGGCCACTGCGAGCGCGCCAGGAGCGCCGGCGCCGGTCCGGTCAGCACCAGGGCCAGAGCGGCGAGGAGGACCGGGGTGATCACCCCGCCCGCTCCTCCAGTCGCGCGAGCGCCTCGCGCAGGAGCGCGGCCTCCTCGTCGCTGACCTGGCCGACGAAGCGGACCAGCGCCTCGCGGCGGTCGCCGGCCCGCTCGAGGGCGTCCCGCATCAAGTCGGCTGCGAGCTCCTCGCGGGGCGCCGCGGCCCGGTAGCGCCAGGCCTTCCCGTCCCGCTCCCGCTCGGTCAGCTTCTTCTTGGCCAGCCGGTCCAGCACCGTCATCACGGTGGTGTAGGCGAGCTCGCGGGTGGTCGACAGCTGTTCGTGGACCTCGCGGACGGTCAGCGCTCCCGGCGCCGCCCAGAGCTGTTCCATCACCACTCGCTCCAGGTCCCCCAGGGGCCTCGGTGCCTTCTCGTCACTCGCCACGTGACCAGTATAACTACAGGTTGTAGTAGATCCACGCTACGATCTACTACGTAACGTCGTAGATGGGTAGGGGAGGACGGGCGCGTGGACACCCTGGATCTGGCCCGATGGCAGTTCGCGATCACCACCGTGTACCACTTCTTCTTCGTGCCGGTGACGATCTCGCTGGTCGCGATCACCGCCGGGCTGCAGACCGCGTGGTACCGCACCGGCAAGGAGAAGTACCTGCGGCTGACCAAGTTCTACGGGAAGCTGTTCCTGATCAACATCGCGATGGGGATCGTCACCGGCATCGTGCAGGAGTTCCAGTTCGGGATGAACTGGAGCGACTACTCGCGCTTCGTCGGCGACGTGTTCGGCGCCCCGCTGGCGCTGGAGGGCCTGCTCGCGTTCTTCCTCGAGTCGACGTTCATCGGGCTGTGGATCTTCGGCTGGGACCGGCTGCCCAAGCTCGTCCACCTGGCCTGCATCTGGATGGTGGTGCTCGGCACGCAACTGTCGGCGTACTTCATCCTGGCCGCCAACTCCTGGATGCAGAACCCGGTCGGCTTCCGCTACAACGCCAACCGCGGCCGGGCCGAGCTGACCGACCTGTGGGCGGTGCTGACCAACAAGGTCGTGCTCGTCACCTACCCGCACACCATTTTCGCGGCGTTCCTGGTCGGCGGCGGCTTCGTCGCCGGTGTCGCCCTGTGGCACCTGGTACGGCGTCCGGACGTCGACCGCGACGTGTTCCGGACGGCGCTCCGGCTGGGCGCGGTGATCGTGCTCGCGTCCGGCGTCGGGGTCGCGCTCACCGGCGACCAGCAGGGCAAGGTGATGACCGAGGTGCAGCCGATGAAGATGGCCGCGGCCGAGGCGCTCTACGAGACCGAGAAGCCGGCCTCGTTCTCGGTCTTCACCGTCGGAACCCTGGACGGGTCGCGGGAGATCTTCTCGGTCAAGCTGCCGTACCTGCTGTCCTTCCTGGCCACCGGCGACTTCCAGGGCGAGGTGAAGGGCATCAACTCGCTGCAGGACGCGTACGAGCAGCTGTACGGGCCGGGGTCCTACAAACCGAACATCCCGCTGACCTACTGGACCTTCCGGCTGATGATCGGGGTCGGGATGACGTCCGTCGCGATCGCGGCGTGGTTGCTGTGGACGACCCGCCGGGGCCGGGCGCCGAACCGGCGGCTGATCTGGCTGGCCCTCCCGCTGCCGCTGCTGCCGATGGCCGCGAACGCCTTCGGCTGGATCTTCACCGAGACCGGCCGGCAGCCCTGGCTGGTGTTCGGGTTGTTGCCGACGGCATCAGGTGTGTCACCGGGCACGACCAGTGCCGAGGTGATCACCTCGCTGGCCGGGTTCACCGTGCTGTACGGCGTCCTGGCCGTCGTCGAGGCCAAGCTCATGTTCCGCACCATCCGGGGCGGCCTGGCCGGGACCGACGGGCCGAAGTCCGGGCCGGAGCCGCCGGACGACTCGCAGGACGAGGCCGCCAAGCCGCTGTCGTTCGCCTACTGAGAGGGCTGGGGAGATGGAGCTCACGACTGTTTGGTTCCTCGCCATCGCGGCGCTGTGGGTCGGGTACTTCGTGCTCGAGGGGTTCGACTTCGGGGTCGGCATGCTGCTGCGGGTGCTCGGCCGCGACGAGCCCGAGCGGCGCGCGGTGATCACCACGATCGGGCCGGTCTGGGACGGCAACGAGGTGTGGCTGATCGTGGCCGGCGGCGCGACGTTCGCCGCCTTCCCCGAGTGGTACGCGACGCTGTTCAGCGGGTTCTACCTGCCGCTGTTCGCGATCCTGGTGTCGCTGATCCTGCGCGGGGTCGCGCTGGAGTACCGCGGGAAGCGGGACGACCGGGAGTGGCGCGGTCGGATGGACACGATGATCCTGGTCGGGTCGGTCGTCCCCGCGTTCCTGTGGGGGCTGACCTTCGCGAACCTGGTCCGCGGCGTGCCGCTGGACGCCTCGTTCGAGTACGTCGGCAACCTCGGCGACCTGCTCAGCCCGTTCGCCCTGCTCGGCGCCGTCGCCTTCACCGCGGTCTTCGTCGCGCACGGCGCGATCTTCCTGGCGCTGCGGACCACCGACGACCTTCGCCACCGCGCCAACCAGCTCGCGTCTCGCGTGGGTCTGGTCGCGGCCGTCCTGGTGATCGCCTTCCTCGCTTGGGCGCAGGAGATCCGGGGCGACACCGGCTCGGTGATCGTCGCGGCCGTCGCGGTGCTCGCCTTCGCCGGTGGTCTGCTGGCGAACCGGGTCCGCCGCGAGGGCTGGGCCTTCCTCGGTACGGCGCTCGCGATCGCGCTGGCCGTGACATCCCTGTTCGCCGCGATGTTCCCGGCCGTGATGCCGTCAACACTTGATCCCGGATCAACGTTGACAACAGTTGATGCCGCGTCAACGCCGTACACGTTGAAGGTGTTGACGATCATCGGCGCGATCTTCCTGCCACTGGTGCTGCTGTACCAGGGCTGGACGTACTGGGTGTTCCGCAAGCGCATCACCGTTGAGCCGGTTGCGGTCTCATGAAGCCGCTCGACCCGCGGCTGCTGCGCAGGGCACGCGCTGCCCGGGTCTTCCTGGTCGCGTCCGCGGTGATCGGTGTCGCCAGCGGGTTGATGATCATCGTGCAGGCCGTCCTGCTGGCGCGCGGTATCGCCGGCGTCGTCCTGCACGGTGACCCAGTGGCAGAGATCGCCCTGGGATTGGCGGCTGTCATTGCCGCTCGCGCACTGCTGGTGTGGGCCCAGGAGGTGGTCGCGCAGCGGGCCGCGGCCGCGGTGAAGTCCACGCTGCGCAGGCAGGTGCTGGAGCACTCGCTGAAGCTCGGACCGGTCTGGTTGAGCGGTCAGCGCAGCAGTGCGCTGACAACCCTGCTGACCAAGGGCCTCGACGACCTGGACCCGTACTTCGCCCGCTACCTCCCCCAGTTGGTGCTGGCGGCAACTGTCCCCGCCGCGGTCATCGGCTGGATGGCGACCGGCGACCTGATCGCCGCCGGGACTGTGATCGTCACCCTGCCGCTGATCCCGATCTTCATGGCCCTGATCGGCTGGGCGACTCAGGCTCACAGCAGGCGTCGCCAGCGGGCGCTGTCCGTCCTGGCGCATCACTTCGCGGACGTCGTCGCCGGATTGCCAACACTGAAGCTGTTCGGCCGCGCCAAGGCTCAGGAGAGCGCCGTACGGCGGGTCACTGACAAGCACCGGGCTGCGTCGATCAGCAGCCTGCGGCTGGCGTTCCTGTCGTCGTTCGCGCTGGAACTGCTGGCGAGCATCTCGGTTGCCCTGGTCGCGGTCGGCGTCGGGCTCCGGCTGGTCGAGGGGAGGATGGGACTCGAGACGGCGTTGATGGTGCTGATCCTCGCGCCCGAGGCGTACCTCCCGCTGCGGCAGGTCGGTATGCACTTCCACGCCAGCGCTGACGGTGTCGCTGCCAGCGAGGAGGTGTTCCGCGTCCTGGAGACGCCGCTGCCCGAGCGAGGCGACCGCACCGACGTACCGGACCTGCGAGCGACCTCACTGCACCTGGACGACGTGACAGTGCGCTACCCGGGTCGCGACGAGCCCGCGCTGGACGGCTTCGACCTGGATGTCCGGCCGGGCGAGGTGGTCGCCATCACTGGGCCGAGTGGGGCGGGCAAGTCGACCGTCTTCGCTGTGCTGCTTGGGTTCGTCGAGCCCGAGCGTGGTGTCGTCATTGCCGGTGGGAGTGCGGCGGACGAGTTCGAGCCGGCGGTGTGGCGGCGGCAGTTCGCGTGGGTGCCGCAGCGGCCGGGGCTTCGGATGGGCACGGTTGCGGACAACGTGCGGTTGGGCCGGCCGGACGCGTCGGATGACGACGTGCGGTTGGCGTTGCTGGCAGCGGGGGCGAGCGAGCTCGACCTGGACAAGGCTGTGGGGGAGCAGGGGCAGTTGCTCTCCGGCGGACAGCAACGTCGGGTGGCGCTGGCGCGGGCGCTGATCACGGACGCGCCGGTGCTGCTGCTGGACGAGCCGACCGCGGGGCTGGATGCCGACACCGAGGCAGATGTGGTCTCGGGGCTGCGCGCCAGTGGGCGAACGGTCCTGATGATCGCGCACCGACCGGCGCTCATCGCCGCCGCAGACCGAACAGTCACCGTAGGCGCGAGAGAGCTGGTGAACGCATGACGACCGTCTGGCGGTTGGTGATGCCGGAGCGACGCATCTGGTGGCGGCTTGGGCTGGCGCTGTTGGCTGGGGTGCTTGCAGCCGGGTCGGCGGTGGCCCTGCTGGCGACCTCGGCCTGGTTGATCACGACGGCAGCGGCTCAGCCTCCGGTCCTGATCCTGATGGTCGCGATCGTGGCCGTGCGGGCGTTCGGCGTCGGCAGAGGCGTGTTCCGGTACGTCGAGCGGCTGGTCGGGCACGACGCGGCGTACCGAGTGCTCGGCGAGACCCGGGCCCGCATCACTGGGCGCCTCGAGAGGCTCGCACCGGGCGGACTGAGCTCCCGGCGCAAGGGCGACCTGCTGGCACGGCTCGTGCTCGACGTCGACGCAGTCCTCGACCTGTGGCTGCGGGTGGTCCTGCCCGTCGCAGCCGCCGCTGTGACCGCAACAGCAACTGTTGCCTTGCTGACTCTCCTGCTTCCGGCAGCAGGCGCAGCCGTTGCGCTGGCGGTTCTCGTCGCGTGCACCGTCGTACCCTGGCTGACCGCGCACACCGCGGCCCGAGCCGAGCGGAAGATCGCTGGCTCGCGTGGCGAGGTGGCGGCCGCTGCGACCGAGACACTGCTGACTGCAGGCGACGTGGTCGCGTTCAACGCGGTCGACGACGTACTCGACTCCTTCAGTGCGAGCGATGCGAAGCTCGCCAAGGCGGAACGGCGCTCGGCCTGGAGTGCGGGTCTCGGCGGGGCGCTGCTCATGCTGTGCGTCGGCGGCGCGAGCATCGCCGGGCTGGTGCTCGGCAACACCGCGAACATCACCGGCGCTGTGTTCGCCGTACTCGTCCTGACGCCGCTCGCGCTCGCCGACGTACTCGGCGGCATGCCGGCCGCCGCCCAGCTCGCCATCCGGGTGCGGGCATCACTGGGCCGCGTGCAGGAGCTCCTGGACAGCCCGGAGCCGGTGACCGAGCCCGCGACCCCAGAGCCGCTGCCGACCGGGCGAGACATGGAAGTGAAGCTCCTGCGGGTCGGGTACGACGGTGACGACGTACTGAACGGGTTGAGCCTGGACATGCCGGCCGGGAGCCGAGTGGTGGTCACCGGGCCGAGTGGCTCGGGCAAGAGCACGCTGGCCGCGGTGCTGTTGCGGTTCCTGGAGCCGCGGGCCGGCGAGGTCCTGCTGGACGGCGTGGATCTGGCTCGGCTCGAAGGTGACCAGGTGCGGTCTGTGGTCGGTCTGCTGACGCAGGAGAGCCACGTGTTCGACACCACCATCCGGGAGAACCTGCTGCTCGCCAGGCCGGGTGCCAGCGACCTGATGCTGTGGAAGGCGCTCTACCGGGCCCGCCTCGGAGTGTTCGTCGAGAAGCTGCCGGACGGGCTGGACACGATGGCTGGCGAGCACGGCGCGCGCCTGTCCGGCGGTGAGCGGCAGCGGCTCGCCTTCGCCCGGTTGCTGCTGGCCGATCGCGACGTACTCGTGCTCGACGAGCCGACGGAGCACCTGGACGAGGAGACCGGCCGGGCCTTGCTCGAGGACCTGTTCGCGGCGGCCGGTCGCCGTACCGTGGTCCTGCTCACGCACCGGCCCGAGATGGTGCCCGCTCACGTACCGCGACAGCTGGTGTGCCTGACGTGACGAATGCGGGCGGCGGGCTGGGTGTCTGTCAAGATGGGGAACCGTGTTGACTCCCCAGCTCGTTCCCCAGCTCGCTGACTCGGTTCTGATCGCCATCATCGTGGCTGCCGTGGTCCTGGTCGCCGGTACAGCCGGCCTGGTCGTCACGCGGCGCCGCCGGTCGGAGCTGCCGTCGCCCACCCAGCCCGCGCCGCTCGAGACCGCCGAGCCGAAGGTCGGTGAGGACGCCGAGGAGCCCCGCGACACGCCGACCCGGACGCTGGAGGACACCGAGCTCCCCGAGGAGCCGGTGGCGACGATCGAGAAGCCCGAGTCCGCACAGGGCCGGCTGGTCCGGCTGCGGGCCCGGCTGGCGCGGTCCCAGGGCTCGCTGGGCAAGGGCCTGCTCGCGCTGCTGTCCCGGGACAAGCTGGACGAGGAGGCGTGGGAGGACATCGAGACCACGCTGATCACCGCCGACGTCGGCGTGACGCCGACGCAGGAGCTGGTCGAGCGGCTGCGGACCCGGATGCGGGTCGAGGGCGTCGGCGGTGAGCAGGCCCGGCAGATCCTCCGCGAGGAGCTGATCGAGCTGGTCAACCCGTCGCTGGACCGGTCGCTCAAGGTCAGCCGCAAGGAGACACAGCCTGCCGTCGTCCTGGTGGTCGGAGTGAACGGCACCGGCAAGACCACCACAGTGGGCAAGCTGGCGCGCGTACTGGTCGCCGAGGACAAGCACGTCGTGCTGGGCGCCGCGGACACGTTCCGCGCGGCTGCTGCGGACCAGCTGCAGACGTGGGGTGAGCGGGTCGGCGTGCGGACCGTGCGCGGCCCGGAGGGCGGCGACCCGGCGAGCATCGCGTTCGACTCGGTCAAGCAGGGTATCGCCGAGGAGGCGGACGTCGTCCTCGTCGACACCGCCGGCCGGCTGCACACCAAGACCGGCCTGATGGACGAGCTCGGCAAGGTCAAGCGGGTGATCGAGAAGTCCGCCGAGGTGGACGAGGTGCTGCTCGTCATCGACGCCACCACGGGCCAGAACGGCCTCACCCAGGCCCGCGTGTTCGCCGAGGTCATCGACGTCACCGGCCTGGTGCTGACCAAGCTCGACGGTACGGCGAAGGGCGGCATCGTGATCGCGGTCCAGCGCGAGCTGGGGGTTCCGGTCAAGCTGGTCGGCCTCGGCGAGGGTCCGGACGACCTGGCGCCGTTCGATCCCGAGCAGTTCGTCGACGCGCTGCTGGACTGACCTCTCGTTCGACCTGGGTCCGATCTGGTACCCAGGGAGGATGAAGCGACCGAGGATCGTCATCGTTGGTGCCGGGTTCGCGGGGTACCACGCGGCGCGCACGCTGTGCCGGCTGGCCCGTGGGCGTGCCGACATCGTCGTGGTCAACCCGACGGACTACTTCCTGTACGTCCCGCTGCTGCCCGAAGTGGCCGCCGGGATCCTCGAACCCCGGCGGCTGACCGTGTCGCTGGCCGACACGCTCCCCGACGTCCGGCTGGTCCTCGGGGAGGTGGACGGCCTCGACCTGGACCGCCGGAAGGTCCGGTACGCCGATCCGGTCGACCGCCGCGAGGAGATCGGCTACGACCGCCTGATCATCGCCGCGGGCAGCGTGAACAAGCTGCTGCCCATTCCCGGCGTCACGGAGTACGCGCACGGCTTCCGCGGCATCCCCGAGGCCGTGTTCCTCCGCGACCACCTGACCCAGCAGATCGAGCTGGCGGACGCCAGCGACAACCCCGCCGAGCGGAACGCGCTGTGCACGTTCGTAGTAGTCGGCGCGGGCTACACCGGCACTGAGGTCGCCGCACACGGCGTGCTCTACACCGAGCTGCTGAAGAAGCGCAGGCCGCGCCTGCGGCACCAGCGGATGCGCTGGATGCTGCTGGACATCGCCGACCGGGTCCTGCCCGAGCTGGACGAGCGGCTGTCACGTACGGCGGACAAGGTGCTGCGTGACCGTGGAGTCGACGTACTGATGGGCACGTCGGTCGAGGAGGCCAAGCACGACGGCGTCCAGCTCACTGACAAGTCGTTCGTGCCGACTCACACGCTCGTCTGGTGCGTCGGCGTACGTCCGGACCCGATGGTCGACGGGCTGGGGTTGAAGACCGAGAAGGGTCGCCTGCTCGTCGACGAGTACCTGAACGTCCCGGACCACCCGGAGGTGTACGCCTGCGGCGACGCCGCTGCCGTGCCGGACCTGACCATGCCGGGCGAGGTCACCCCCATGACGGCGCAGCACGCCGAGCGGCAGGGCAAGCGGGCCGCCAAGAACGTGGCGGCCGACTTCGGGACCGGTAAGCGGCAGCCGTACATCCACCACGACCTCGGCTTCGTCGTGGATCTCGGCGGCACCCAGGCGGCGGCCAACCCGCTGCAGGTCCCGCTGGCCGGCCTCCCGGCGAAGGCCGTGACGCGCGGCTATCACCTGCTCTCCATGCCCGGCAACCGCGTCCGGACAGCTACCGACTGGTTGTACGACGCTGTGCTGCGCCGCCAGACGACCCAGCTCGGTGTCATCCCCGCGGCCGACGTGCCGCTGGAGACTGCCAGCCCGGAGCGGACCAGGAAGCACTGACCTCTGCCAAGATGTGCCGGAGGAGGAGATGCCATGACGAGGTTCTTGCTGCTGGTGAACATGGACGGCGGGAACGTCGACACTCCGATGCTGGAGTGGGACGAGCCGGACATGAAGGCGCACATGCAGTACCTGAACGACCACCTGGACCGGCTGCGGGAGACCGGCGAGCTGGTGGAGGTGAACGCGCTGACCTGGCCCAAGCACGCCAAGGTGGTCCGTGCGGCGAGCGTGAACGCGCCGGTGGTCACCGACGGCCCGTTCGCCGAGGCCAAGGAGGTCCTTGCCGGCTACGAGCTGATCGACGTCGAGTCCGAGGAGCGGGCGCTCGAGATCGCCGCCGACCTGTCCTGCGTGCCCGGGCCGGGTGGCGTGCCGACCCAGCAGCCGATCGAGGTCCGCCGGGTGATGGACGACGGCGACACCGACCTCTACGACGTGTGACCAGCCGTGACCTCGAGGACCTGCTGCGTGCGCTGACGCCGCAGGTCCTCGGTGCGGTGGTCCGGTGGTCCGGTGACTTCGCCGCGGCCGAGGACGCTGTGCAGGAGGCGCTGCTGGCCGCGGCGACCACGTGGCCGCGGGACGGCACACCGGACAACCCGAAGGCGTGGTTGATCCAGACTGCCTCGCGACGCCTGATCGACGAGGTCAGGCAGGAGCAGGCCCGGCGGCGACGCGAGGAGCGGGCTGCGCTGCGCGACGTACCGCCCGAAGATGTCGAGGAGCAGGACGACACGTTGCGCCTGCTGTTCCTGTGCTGCCATCCGGCGCTCACGCCGGCCTCGGCGATCGCGTTGACGCTGCGCGCCGTCGGCGGTCTCACCACCGCCGAGATCGCGACCGCCTACCTGGTGCCTGAGGCAACGATGGCGCAGCGGATCAGCCGGGCCAAGCAGAAGCTCAAGGGCGCGACGTTCGAGCTGGACGCGAGCGAGGAGCGGCTGCACAACGTGCTGCACGTGCTCTACCTGATGTTCAACGAGGGTTACGCGACGAGCAGCGGGCCAGAGCTGCATCGGAGTGACCTGTCGAACGAGGCGATCCGCCTGACTCGCACTGTGCATGCGCTGCTCCCTGAGAACGGTCAGGTGACCGGTCTGCTCGCCTTGATGCTGCTCAGCGACGCACGGCGGACGGCCCGCACCGGCAAGGCGGGCGAGCTGATCCCGTTGGCAGAGCAGGACCGCACGCTGTGGAACAAGGAGTACATCACCAAAGGCGTCGAGCTGGCAGTCCAAGCCTTCAGTACGCCGCCCTTGGGCGAGTACCAGCTGCAAGCCGCGATAGCCGCGCTGCACGACGAGGTGGACCGCCCGGAGGACACGGACTGGCCGCAGATCCTGGCGTTGTACGGCCTGCTGGAGAACCTGTCCGGCAACCCGATGGTGAAGCTCAACCGAGCCGTCGCAGCAGCCATGGTGGAAGGCCCTGACGCCGGCCTGAAGCTCCTGCAACCGCTGGACAACGAGTTGGCCGGCCACTACCGCCTGGACGCCGTACGCGGGCATCTGCACGAGATGCGTGGTGACACCGAGGTCGCCGCGCAGCACTTCCGCGAGGCTGCGCGCCGTACGACGAGCAAGCCGGAGCGGGACTACCTGAGCACCAAGGCGGCTGCGATCACTGGTACTGCGCGAACGCAGCAGTGATGTCGTCATCGGTTGCCAGCAGCAACCGGAGCAGCACGCGCGCCTTGTACGGGTCCAGGAAGCCGCCGTCGATCAGTCCACGCTGCAGCAGGTCGGTCTCCGACCCCACCGACTTGTAGGTGTTCCGCAGTACCGAACCACCACCGGTCCGCGACGTCAGCACGACAGGCATGACAGCAGCCAGTTCACCCAGCACAGGGGCGAGGGCAGCGGGCACATGGCCGACACCGAACCCAGCTACGACCAGACCCTGATGAGTGTCCGCCAACCCCTGCAGCAGCAGGCCGTCGTCGTCCATCGTCACCGTGTAGAGCGCTACCCGGGTCGCATCGAGCTGGTCGGGCTCCGTCATTCCATGTACGCCGTCCAGCCGCATCGGACGCGTGAGGACGCGGACCCGGTCCTCCACCACGTGGCCGATCGGACCGGTGTTGGGTGACACGAAGGTCGCCGTACTGGTGCTGTGGGTCTTGCGCACCCAGCGGGCAGCGTGGATCTCGTCCTTGAACACCACCAGGGCACCGAGGTCACGGGCGGCGGGGGAGCAGGCGACGCGTGCCGCGGCCAGCAGGTTGGCCGGACCGTCGGGACCGGCAAGAGTCGGGTTGCGCATTGCGCCGGTCAGGACGAACGGCTGCGGGTGCGGCCACACCTGGTCGACCAGGAAGGCCGTCTCCTCGAGGTTGTCCGTGCCCTGGGTGACCACGATGCCGGTGGCGCCGTCTGCCACCGCCTTGGACGCGGCGTCGACGACTTCGAGCATCTTCGAGGCCGTCAGGTTGGCGCTGGGCACCTTCTCGACGTCCTGGATCTCGACCGGGTGCCCGAGCTCGGCCAGTCCCGGTACGGCGGCGGTCAGGTCGTCACCGGTGAGCCGGTGCGTGCCGGCCATCGAGATGGTGCCGCCCAGGGTGAACAACGCGACGCTCACAACCAGCTCCTCAGCGCTACGGACCGAACTGGCGCAGGCTACCGGGTGCGGGCCCGGACATGCATCCGTTCCCCCTGTGGGCCGTACAGGCACAGCACCTCGGTCGGCCCGGGCCCGGGGTTGCTGAACCAGTGCGGCACCCGGCAGTCGAACTCCGCCACCTCACCCTCACCCAGCATGAAGTCCTGGTCGCCGAGCACCAGCCGGATCCGCCCCGACAGGATGTACACCCAGTCGTAGCCTTCATGCGTCCGCTGGCTCACCTCACCGCCCGGCCACCCCTCCGGCAGGATCTGCTTGAACGCCTGCAGTCCGCCGGGCCGCCTGGACAGCGGGATGTGCACCGTGCCGTGCCGCTTGATCGACTTGGCGTGGATCCGGGGATCACCCGTTGGCGGTGCGTCCACCAGTTCGTCCAGCTGCACCTGGTGCGCCCGGGCGAGCGGCAGCAGCAGCTCCAGTGTCGGTCGACGCTGCCCGGACTCCAGCCGGGACAGCGTGCTCACCGAGATCCCGGTGGACTCGGACAGCTGGGCCAGTGTCGTGCCGCGCTCGGCCCGCAGGCTCTTCAGCCGCGGCCCGACCGCCTCGAGTACCTCGTCGAATGCCTCCATGCTTGCCATTCTGGCAAAGAAAGTTGTCGAAAACGAAAACCATCGCGGATCCTCGGGGTACCGAGAGAGGAGTCCAGGAGATGAAGAAGTACGACGTGATCGTGGTCGGCGGGGGAGCAGCCGGGCTGAGCGGGGCGCTGGCACTGGCGCGGTCGCGCCGGTCGGTGCTGGTCGTCGACGACGGCACCCCGCGGAACGCCCCGTCCGAGGGCGTGCACAACTACCTGACCCGCGACGGCGTCCGGCCGGCCGAGCTGTACGCGCTCGGCCGCGACGAGGTCGCCGGGTACGGCGGTGAGTTCGCGACCGGCACCGTGACCCGGGTACGCCGCGACGACCTGTTCACGGTCGAGCTTGCCGACGGTACGACGTACCAGGGCCGGCGGCTGCTGGTGACGACCGGGTTGACCGATGTGCTGCCCGACGTGGGCGGACTGACCGAGCGCTGGGGTCGCGACGTGCTGCACTGCCCGTACTGCCACGGGTGGGAGGTGCGCGACCAGGCGATCGGCATCCTGGCGACCACTGGGATGGCGACGTTCCAGGCCTTGCTGTTCCGGCAACTGAGTGACGACGTCACGCTGTTCCTGCACACCGCGCCGGAGCTGACCGACGAGCAGTGGGAGCAGCTCGCAGCTCGCGGAATCTCCGTAGTACAAGGGAAAGTCGAGCAGCTGGAGGTGGAGAACGACAAGCTCACCGGTGTCCGGCTGGAGGGCGGCAAGGTGATCCCGCGCGACGCACTGGCCGTGCAGACCAGCATGCGTGCCCGTGCGGACTTCCTGGCCGACCTGGGCCTGGAGATCGTCGTGCAGGAGGCCAACGGCCTGGAGATCGGCACCGTCGTCGCAGCCGACCCGCAGGGTACGACGGCTGTGCCCGGCGTCTTCGTGGCCGGCAACGTGACCGACGCGCGGGCGACCGTCATGCCTGCGGCCGCGTCCGGCTTGATGGCGGCCGGCGGGATCAATGCGGACCTGATCACCGAAGAGACGCGCTTGGCTGTGGCCGCACGCAGTAGTTGAGGAGTTGAATAGAGGCGGGAGGGTGGATGCAGGAATCGGTCGACCCGGACTTCGCCTCGTATGTCGACGCGCGGCAGGGCAGATGGCTCCGTACGGCGTACCTCGTGTACGGCGACCTGGAGCGAGCAGAGGACGCACTGCTGCACGCCTTCACCCGGTTGTCGATGCGCTGGGACAGGGTGGATGACCCCGACGTGTTCGTCCAGCGGTTGGTCTACCAACCGGCCCTGGTGCGCTGGAACCGGGTGAAGGCGTTCCCGAACGAGGACGACCCCGTCAAGCTCGCACTGGCCGAGCTGACCCCCGCACAGCGCGCGGTATTCGTGCTGCTGCACCTGGAGGAGCTCACCGAGTTCGAGGTGGCCGACGTGCTCGGCATGTCCAACACCTCTGTGCACAGCCAGGGCCTCACCGCGTTCAGTCGCTTCCGCGCGGCGCTCGGCGCGGGTGACTGGCGGGACGCGGGAGAACCGCGATGAGGCGCGAGGAGATCCAGCCGCTCCTCTACAACGCGTCGGACCTGCTGCCGGAGCCGGACCTGGCCGACACAGCCTGGGCCGACGGGCTGGCCACACGCCGTCGGCGGCGACGCAGCGTGCTGATCGGCTTGCTGGCCGCGCTTCTCGTCGCTGCCGCGGCCGCGATCGGCGTCGGCGTCAGCGGGAGCACGAGCACCGAGCTGGTCCCGCCCCCGACCACCCCGACGCACCCACCCGGTTACGTCCCGCCGGCCGGGCAGATCTCCGGGATCGACTTCTGGATCGCACCACCGGCCGGCAGCGAACGCTTCCTCGACCGGGTCTACACCCCGCTCGGCGATCGCCTGAGCCTGCCGGACGACCCCGAACCGCTGAGTGAGCACCCGATCGAGAACATCGCCGCCGTGGTCCTCGAGGAGCGCGACGGCCGGTACGACGCACTGCTGCTCGGCTCCGACGCGAGCTGGGCGCGCGCCGACCTCCAGCTGCAGCCGATCCGCATCGGTTCGCCACTGAGCTCTGGAGCGATCTCGCCGGACGGCCGGTTCGCCGCCTTCCCGCAGCCTGGCGAGCTGGTCGTGGTCGACGCGACGACCAGTGAGGTCTTCCGCTACGCCTTGCCGAGCAGGGATGTCAGCAGCGTGTCCTGGCTGCCCAACGCCGCACGTGTCCTGGTGAGCGGGCCTGGTGTGGCCTATCGAGTGCTCGTCGGCGAGAGCGACGGTGACCGGGATCCGGTCATCCCGATCACCGCGGCCGCGAACCCGGCGTCGGTCACAGCGCCGTACCGGATCGACAGAGGCGCCGTGCTGCGCTACATGGTCACCGGCCGGTGGTCCGTGGACAGCCAGCTGCAGCTGCCGGTGCGGACCTGGGTCGGCCAGACGTTCTCGACGTTCACCATGGCGGCGCGGCTGTTCGTCTCGGAGGACCTCCAGCAGGTGCCCACCAGACGCTCGCAACCACAGGTGGTAGCGGCCATCTCGACACTACGTGCAGTGCCCAGTCACTTGCTGGTGCTGGGGGAGTCGGACCGCTCCACACCCGCGATGGACCCGCAGGGCGTGCGTGAGCCGGGCTGCTGCGCCGTACTGGGCTGGTACGGCGACCGGCCGCTGATCCAGGTCAGTGGCTGGGTGCTTGCCTGGGACATCGACACCGGTCAGGTACAGCGCGTGACCGAGCTGGCCGTGGACGCGGTTGCCCTCGGCCCCGGCCTCCAGCCCTGACTACTCCTCCAGGATGCAACGCATGGTGAACTTCAGCAGCCGGTCGGCGTCCGCCGGTGTCGGCATCGGCTCACCGGTCAACGCCCGGATGACGAACACCCCGGCCAGCCACTGAACCATCAGCGTCGTGTCCACGTTGTCGCGGATCGGCTCACCGCGAGCCCTGGCACGGTCCAGCGCGGCTTCGGTCAGCTGGATCCGCCGCTCCAGGAAGCCTCGGTAGATCGCGGCGGACCGCTCGTCGCGGTTCGCCTCCGACACCGCCAGGCGGATCAGTGCCAGCCCTTCTCTGCTGTTCACGAACAGCAGAGCGTCGCTGTAGACCTGGCGCAGATCGCCCGCGATCGACCCGGTGTCGGCATCGGGGATCTCGATGTCGAACAGGTCGGCCAGGGCGTCGTTGGCCAGGTGCTCCTTGCTCGCCCAGCGCCGGTAGATCGTCGCCTTGCCGACTCCCGCGGCGTCGGCGACGTCGTCCACCGTCATCCCGTCGAATCCGCGCTCCAGCAGCAGCCGCACGGCGTGCCGCCGGATCCTCGGCTCCGCGTCCGGGTCCCGTGGCCTGCCGCGGCGCGGCCTCACCCCGTGGTTGGTCCCCATTTCGTGTTCCCCAGCATCGGACGGGCGCAGTGGCGCGGCTGCGTACCCGTGTGGTCCAGGCCAGAGTGCCACAACTTCGCCGATGTCACGTCGATGTCACCTGAAAGCCCTCTTTGTCACATGCCTGAAACAAATGGACCGATCGGCTGAAACGGCGCGCCGACACCGTTTGCGGTGTGGCCGTGCGCGGGCTCCCCGGCGATGTGGAGTTCTGCCCGACTGAGGACGGCGGTCACCCCCCAGATCGATGGAAGGGATGACGTTGATGGAGATCAACGCCGGCGATACCGCCTGGGTCTTGGTCAGTGCCGCCCTGGTGATGCTGATGACACCGGGCCTGGCTTTCTTCTACGGCGGCATGGTGCGCGTCAAGAGCGTGCTGAACATGATGATGATGAGCGCCATCACCATCGCCGTCGTCACCGTGTTGTGGGTGCTGGTCGGCTACTCGCTGACGTTCGCCGGTGACACCGGGCACGTGATCGGTGACTTCTCCGAAGTCGGCCTGAAGGGCCTGCTCGCGCCGGAGGCGGTCAGCGGCACCATCCCGACGCTCGCGTTCGTGGCCTTCCAGCTGATGTTCGCGATCATCACCCCGGCGCTGATCTCGGGCGCCATCGCCGACCGCGCCACCTTCCGCGGCTGGATCGCGTTCGTGGTCGGCTGGACGCTGCTGGTGTACTTCCCGGTCGCGCACTCGGTCTGGTTCCTCGACGACGGCAACGGCGGCTGGATCGGCGACAAGCTGGGCGCGATCGACTTCGCCGGCGGTACGGCGGTGCACGTGAACGCAGGCGCCGCCGCGCTGGCCCTGGCGATCGTGCTGGGCAAGCGGATCGGCTGGCGCAAGGACCCGATGCGGCCGCACAGCCTGCCGCTGGTCGTGCTCGGCGCCGCGCTGCTGTGGTTCGGCTGGTTCGGCTTCAACGCCGGCTCGGCGCTGAGCGCCGGCACCACCGCCGCGATCACCTTCGTCAACACCCAGGTCGCCACCGCCGCCGCCGTGATCGGCTGGCTGATCGTGGAGCGGATCCGGCACGGCAAGGCCACCACGCTGGGCATGGCGTCCGGTGCGGTCGCCGGTCTGGTCGCGATCACCCCGGCCTGTGGCGCGCTCACCCCGGTGGGCTCGCTGATCCTCGGTGTCATCGCCGGTGGTATCTGCGCCTTCGCGGTCTCGCTGAAGTACAAGCTCGGCTTCGACGACTCGCTCGACGTGGTCGGCGTGCACCTGGTCGGCGGTCTGGTCGGCTCGCTGGCGATCGGCTTCCTGGGCACGGCGGCGGCGCCGTCGGCCGTGGACGGCCTGTTCTACGGCGGCGGTGTCTCGCAGCTGGGCAAGCAGGCGCTGGCCAACGTGGTCGTCGCGCTGTACTCCTTCGCGGTCGCCTTCCTGCTCGGCAAGCTGATCGACAAGACCATCGGCTTCCGGCTCAAGGAGGACGACGAGGTCACCGGAGTCGACCAGGTCGAGCACGCGGAGACGGCGTACGACTTCCTCGGCGCGTCCGGGCTGCGCGGGCACACCCCGCTCGCCCGCCCGCAGGCCAGCACCGAGAATGAGTCCACCGAGGCTTCCGAGAAGGAAGGTGCCAACGCATGAAGCTGATCACCGCGGTGGTCAAGCCGCACAAGCTGGAGGACGTCCGGGCCGCCCTGGAGACGTTCGGCGTCACCGGCATGACGGTGACCGAGGCCAGCGGCTACGGCCGGCAGAAGGGCCACACCGAGGTCTACCGCGGCGCCGAGTACGAGGTGGACCTGGTCCCCAAGGTCCGGGTCGAGGTCGTCGTCGAGGACGGCGACAGCGCGGACGTGGTGGACGTGATCGTCAAGGCCGCGCAGACCGGCAAGATCGGCGACGGCAAGGTCTGGGTCACCCCGGTCGAGACGATCGTCCGCGTCCGCACCGGTGAGCTCGACGGCGATGCGCTCTAGGGACGCACTGTAGATGGTTGACCGAGCAGAACAGCGGCGCGTGCGTGCCGAGGAGGCCGACGCGCTGCTGTACCTGCTCCTCTCCAAGGCCTGTGACGCCCTCGGTGTGCCCACCGAGGGCGTCGCGCTGGTCGCCGTCGGCGGCTACGGCCGGGAGGAGCTGTCGCCGTACAGCGACCTCGACGTGATGCTCGTGCACGCC